>NZ_JARCJL010000031.1:0-39248 GCF_028890025.1 Phaeobacter sp. PT47_59 | reverse complement strand
CGCTCCAAGGCGCTCGCCCCAAACTGGCCGACTTTTGCTCCGCCACAATGGCCGAATTTTACTCCGCCGTTGACACTTCGCATCGTTGCGAAGGCGGGAGAACCGGCCTTGAGCGCGTCGACTTTCCGCGCTTGATCCGGGGTGAGCTTTCCGCGGGGTTTGATGCACAGCGCGGCTGCGATGACCGGGGAAATCGCGTGCCCCGTTTCCGGGTCCCGGACTGGCTTAAGGATTTCGTGCTCTACCTTGGAGTCGCTCCCTTGCTGTTCTGCTTTTCGCCAGCCCGCCAACAGACGCTGCAAATGCGACTGACTCCCCTCGTAACCGCGCTCTCGGATCAGACGGAACAGGGCGCTGCCAGTTCGAATGCCCTCCTTCCAGCTTTGGCTCAGGAACTCTTCAAAGTACCACGGCGATGTCGGCTTCAAAGCGGCCCGCCTGCGGTCCGGTGGTGTCTCGAACTGCAGCCATTTCGCGATGCTGCGACGAGGGAACCCTGTTCGCCGCCCAATCTCGCTGCAGGTAAGCCCCTGATTTCGGAGCACATGGATGGTGGTGAAAATCTCTTCCCGAGACGTCCTGTGCGCAAGGCGTGACTTCAGAAGGCTTCCGGCGGCGGTGATGTTGTCGGCGTCGGACAGCAGCGCCCTGCCGGTCGCACGGCCGTGAAGGTTCATCTGCTCCTCGATGGCCTGCCGCAGGTTCTGCACGATATGGAACCGGTCAGCGACCTGCTTCGCTTGCGGCGCTCCTTGCCGTGCAGCCTGGGCGTAGAGACCGCACCGATCTCTGCTGATCACTTCCACCTCGGGGTGACGCTTCAGCCAGTTGGTGCAGCTGACGACATCTCGATCCTCGAGAATGTCGATCACCGCGCGACGCTCCAGATCCACAATGATCGTGCCGTAGGTTTGCGACTTCCGCCAGCTCCAGTCGTCGATCCCGATGACCGTCGGCGGCTCGGCGGTGCCTTGAACACACTTCTTCAGCTGCCTGAGCACCGTGTCATCGCTGACACCAAGGCCCAAACGGTACAAGAGCCGCTCGGCGGGCCGCCCGCCGGCCGCATGCCCAAGATGGCTGACAATCTCCCCGGCACGCGAAGTACGACGTGCAAAAGGACGCGCAATCGAGGCGATCTGGTCCGAGAAAGTCCGGCGTGGGCAAGCGGGCGCCAAACATCGCCAACGGCAAACCGCGAGATCAACCGTCACCTCGTCTCCATGGGCGGGATAATCCTGCAGCCGCCGACGCCGCCAGCCGTGACGTCGGCGTGAATGCAATCCACAGTCTGGGCAGATGCCGTTTGGTGTCAGACTGCCCGATACAATCCACCCGCCGGAATCACTTCGCTCGACGCTTTGAATCGAAACTTCGCCCCCAGGCGACCAGTGCTTCTTCGAATTCACAACTATCCCTCCTGAATTTTCCAGTTTCAGGATAGTTCCGCCACACAGATTGAGGCAGAGCCCAATTAAGGGCTACGCGACAGCTGGATAAATCTGCTCGTTTCATCCAGCGCAGCACGACAGCTTCGCGACATCCTTGTCGAAAGTCTGCGCGGCGAGTTTCAGCCCCTCGACCGTTGTCAGATAGGGGAAGATCGTCTCGCCGAGTGCCTTCGTCGTCATACCGATCTTAAGCGCCATGACCAGCGTCTGCACGCTGTCTGCCCCCTCCGGCGCCATGATCACGCCGCCAAGCAGACGGTCTGTCGCCCGGTCCGCGACCAGCTTGATCAGCCCGCGCGTATCGCGCGCGGCAAGCGCGCGAGGCACGTTGTCGAGGGTCAGCACGCTGGTCTTGACGTCATGACCCGCCGCGCGCGCCTGCGCCTCAGTCAGCCCGACCCCGGCGACCTGCGGATCAGTGAACACCACCCAGGGCATCGCCGCATTGTCGTATTGTTCGGCCCCGCCCATGACGGCGTTGCGGGCGGCCAACTTGGCGCCATAGGCGGCCATATAAACGAATTGATCGCGGTCCGTGACGTCACCCGCGGCAAAGATCCCGGGCTTTGTGGTCTGCATGTCGTCGCCAACCCGGATCGCACCGCGTGCGTCGGTCTCGACGCCCATCTCCGCGAGGCCCAGCCCCTCGGTGTTGGCGGCGCGCCCCGTCGTCAGGACGAGGCGGTCGGCCGTCAGTTCGCGCTCCGCGCCATTCACCGTCACGGTCAGCACCGCACGGTCTCCGTCGCGCCGCGCGGCGTGATAGGTTGCGCCGTCAAGAACCGTGACACTCCCGGCGCGCAAGACCTCGGTGAGCGCTTGCGCCACCTCCGGCTCGGTGCGCGGCAACAGGCGCGAACGGCAGACGATGGTAACCCGCGTGCCCATCCGCGCCATCATCTGCGCCAGCTCCACGCCTATATAGCCGCCGCCGAGGAAGATCAGGCTTTCGGGCAACTGGTCCAGATCCAGCAGCGACGTGCTGTCGAGCGTTGGTGCGTCCCGGATCCCAGGGATGTCGGGCCTGGCCGGTCGACCGCCGGTGGCGACGATCACCTTGGGAGCCGTGATCCTGCGCCCGCCGACCTCGACCCCGCCGGGGACGAGACGGCCTGGACCCTCGTCGAGATAGGTCACACCCTCGTAGCCCGGCAGCAGATCGGCGTACTTCTTCTGGCGCAGTGTAGCGACAAGATCGTCCTTGGCCGCAACCAGCGCCGACCAGTCGGCGACCTGCGCCTCTCCGCTGAGGCCCGGAAAACGATGCGCCGACTGCGCACTGTGCAGGGCTTCCGCAGCGCGGATCATCGTCTTGGAGGGCACGCAGCCCACGTTCACGCAGGTGCCGCCGATGGTCCCATGCCCGATCAGCGCGACGCGCTTGCCGCCCTCGGCGGCGGTGATCGCGGCGGAGAAGCCAGCCGATCCGGCGCCGATCACGGCGAGGTCGAAATCGCCCGTGGGCGCCTTGGTTTCGAATTTCATGAACTCATCCATTTTCTTGAGATGCCCTGCGCCGCTGCCGCCGCCAGACGGCATAGATGGTTAGGCCGATTAAAAACGCCAGCGCGGGCAGCAGCACATAGTCGAGCCAACCCAGCCAGGCCGACAGGCCCACGGCGCCGAGAAGAACGACCAGGATCGGCGTGAAGCAGCAGAGCGCTGCGATGACGGTGCCGACGACACCTGTTGCAATCAGCTTGCGGTCTGTCCGCTCGGTCATCCCGTCAACCCGAGACGCGCGCCGGGTAGCCTGCATTGGCCGACGCGGTGGCGATCGCCTCTGCGCTGGTCGCGGCGGTGTCGAAGACGACAGTAGCGGTGCGCGCCTCGAAGTCGATCTCGACCGCGTGCACGCCTTCGACGCCCTCCATCGCGCGCTTCACGGTGACCGGACACAGCGCACAGGTCATATTGTCCACCGCGAAGGTGAGGGTCTGCTCGGCGGCGACGGTTTGCGCGACGGCAGGGATGGCCGTGATGGGTGCTGTGGCGGTCAGGCCGAACAGAACAAGGGCAAGGATCGTCTTCATGAGGGTGTCCTTTCGAGATCAGTAGAGAAGCGGAGCCCACCAGTCGATGGTGAGTGCAGCGAGGACGAGGATCAGGGAGGTCCAGAGAGCGGACTTGGTGATGCGCGCCGAGGATGGGCGCGCGCAGTAGGAACCGGGCTCGCAGACGGTCGGTTTGCGGAAATAGACCTGCCGGAATCCCGCCCCGATGAAGCCGAGCGCAATCACGGCGAAGATCGGCTTGAAGGGCTCCAGCGCCGTCAGGTTGCCGATCCAGGCCCCCGAGATGCCGAGGGTCAGCAGCACCAATGGTCCGACACAGCAGGCCGAGGCGAGAAAGGCGCCCATCACCCCGCCCGCCGCAAGCCAGCCCTTTCGGGCGGGGCGATCCGCTGCTGAGGTGTCAGTTCTGTCGTCTGTCAGCGCCATGTCGCGCACCTTTCGTCTGTGGTTGACGATGGGTGTAGGGTCTGTAGTAGCTACAGGCTCAAGAGGAAAATCCCCATGATCGATCACGAAAGCGAGAGCAGCTTAACACGCGGCGACCTGGCCCGGGCGACCGGATGCAACATCGAGACGATCCGCTATTACGAGAAAACCGGCCTGTTGCCCGACCCGCCGCGCAGCGCCGCAGGCTACCGGATATATTCCGCCGCACACGCCACGCGCCTTCGCTTCATCCTGCGCGCCCGCAAGCTCGGGTTCTCGATGGAGGACATTCGCGGGCTGATGGGGCTCGACGATGGTGCCGCGCCGACCTGCGCCGAGGTCAAGGAGCGGACAGAACGTCACCTTGCGGACGTGCGGGCGAAGATCTCGGATCTCCGGCGGATCGAATCCGTCCTCGCTGCAACGGCATCCAGGTGTTCTGGCGCCGAAGTCCCCAACTGTCCGGTGCTCGACGCGATTTCTGGAAACTGAAAACTATGACACGAACTTCCCGAACTCTTGAAGCTCCCATGCATCGAACTGGAAGATTCAAGATCGTGCCGCTACCCATATCTTGAATCGCCCCTGGCCGGTCACCTCGCGGATCAAGCCTCGCGCTTCCATCCAGGCGAGATTGCGTTGAACGGCGGCACGGCTAGCGTTGGTCAGGACCTCGCCCATCGGGGCAGAGACAAGGGGCCATTCGGTAAGCACAGCGCGCAAGGCGCGCGGGGTCTTGCCCGAAAGCGGTGTCATTTCGGCTTCCGCCCGCGCTGACCATGCTTCAATATCGTCTAGGTGCCGCATTGCTGTCAGACATGCCGTCTCCATCCCCTCAAGCCAACGCGCCAAACGGTCAGCGGGTGGGCCGCCAGCGCGCAGCCCCCCTGCCCCACCCATGGCCAGAGGTGCAAAGACTGCTCCCTTGCCCTCGCTGGTCGCGATCCGCGCGGCCGTGACTGCCGCTTCCATTCGATCGCCCTGCTGCCCAAGGCCCGCAAGGCTCCAGAGGTGATAACCCGTGCAGGCACGGGTTATCGGGTGCAGCTCGGCGGCTTGCGCCATCAGGTTCAGCCAACCGCCCGCGCGATCCGCGAAAGGCTCGGCGTCATCGACCATGTTCTCGGGATCGCGACGATCGAGGAAGGCAGAAAGGTCCACCTCTGGGCCTGGTCCCCCTGTCAGACGACGTACCGCCCAACCGACACGCGCCAGTGCTGCGGGGTCCTCTTGAACGCCTGACAGGCGCATGGATATCCAAATAGCAATGCGATCCGGGCCAATGCGGTCACCCGCGAACCAGCTGAGGTCGGCAGCCTCGATCAGGGCAAGCCTGTGCCGCCATCCTTCCGGGCTGCGCTTCAGGCGGTCGTCCAGCGCGCCGACACGACCGGCCACACGGGCAAGACGCGCGGCATGACCCGCCTCTGCTTTCCGCCAATCGTCGAGGACCTCGGCTTCACGCGGTTCGGCCCGCGGTCCGGGCGGCAGATAATCCGGCTCCTCTTCCATGGGACCGGGCAGGAACCAATGATCGTCCTCGGACGACTGTTCCACCTCCTCAGCATCGAGAAAGAGAACGTCCGATTCATCATGAAAGGCAGGCGCTTGAGGCTTCATATGTGCAAAATACTGGGTTTTTGCTTTTTACCCAAGGGTTTTGTCGGAATGCGCCCGCGCTCCTTATATTGCACGCGCGCGGCACGGTCTGCCAGAATTCTCTGATCGCGCTCAGCCTATGCAAACGAAGGGGTTTCTGATGAGCAGTGCCACAGAGCACGCCCTTGCATTCGTTTACAAACGGTCGATTGGTGACGTGATCCAAAATTGCACAGAGCCAGAGAAAGGGAAGCCCGGGTGCCGGGCTTGAAAGGATAGAGAGAGTCTCTTCCGGGTCCGGCGTGACAAGGATGCTGACCATGGCCAAGACCACGACCCGCCCGAAACCCGCCACCTCAAAGAAGACCGAAGCCGCCAGATCGGCAACGCCTGATGGCGTTGCCGATATCCGGATGATCCCGCTCGACCAGCTGGAGCCGAGCCCTCTCAACGTCCGGAAGGTGGCCGCCAGCGCCAGCGACGATGCTGAACTCCTCGCCAGCATTCGCGAGACAGGCATCAAGCAGAACCTGGTGGTGCATGCGCTATCAGAGACACGTTTTGCTGTCGATGCCGGTGGCCGACGCTTCAAGGCGCTGAAACATCTCGCAGACGACGGCGTCATTCCCGCCGATCATCCTGTGCCCTGCCTCGTCGAAGATGAGCGCAATGCTGTCCTCACCTCCGCCACGGAAAACCTCCAGCGCGCGGCCATGCATCCGGCTGACCAGTTCGAGGCTTTTGAGGCGATGATCGCCGAGGGCCGCTGCGAAGACGAGATCGCGTTGAAATTCGGCGTCTCCGTCGACCTCGTGCGCCGTCGCCTCAAACTCGCCCGTGTCGCGCCCGAGATCATCGAGCAGTTCCGCACGGGCGATCTGACCCTTGAATGCGTCATGGCCTTCACCCTGACTGACGACCATGATCGGCAACTGGCGGTCTGGAACGCGGTAAAGGGCGGCTATCACATCCATCCGCAAAGCATCAAACGCCAGCTGACCGAGACGGCGCATTCGGCGAATTCGGCCCTCGGGCGCTTTGTCGGCATCGAGGCCTATGAGGCGGCGGGCGGTGTTCTGCTGCGCGATCTCTTCGACGATCGTGCCAGCGCCCATATGGAAAACCCCGAGCTCCTCGAGCGCCTCGCCATCGAGAAGCTGCAAGCCGCGGCCAAGCCCTTCGAGGCGGCGTGGAAATGGGTCGAGGTGCATCTTTCGGTGGATTACGGCGCGTTTCGCAGTTTCGGGCGGGTCTATCCGCAGGACATCGACCCTGATCCGGACCTGCTCGCCGAGGAGGAACGTCTCATCGCGCGAGAAGAAGAACTCGCGGCACAGAATGACAGTGAGGACTGGACCGACGCGGAGACCAAAGAATATTACGCCATCGAGCCGCGTCTTCGCGAGATCGAGGCCCTTCAGCGCGAACGGCAACCTTACGCAGACGAAGATCGCGCTATCGCCGGTGTCGTTCTGACCATCGGACATGACGGGGCGGCTCGGGTCGAGAAAGGCCTCGTGCGACCGGAGGATATTCCGGCCGCGTCCGAGCCCGATGAAGTCACCGCAGATGCGGGAGGAGCCCCCTCCCCTGCCCGTCCGAAGGTGACGCCACCGACCTCCTCCACACCGGTGCCGAGCTCCGACCCGGCCGCGACGTTGCGCAAAGCCGATGGGATTTCGGCGAGCCTTGCCGACGATCTGCGCGCCACGCGTCAGCACATCCTGCGGGCGCATCTGGCGGCGGATTTCGAGGTGGCGTTCGACGCGATGCTCTACGCGCTCTGCGAGCAGGCTCTGGGACGGTCCTACAACAACGAGGCGCTCGATATCTCGATCCGGCCTTTCCAGGCGCAGAACCGCGAGGTGCTGCATGCGGACACTGTAGCCCAGAAGATGCTCGAGGCGCTGGAACAAGACCTCGCCACCGACTGGATGAAGCTGGAGAAGCCTGAGGACTTCCGGGCGATGTCAGCGCTACCCGTTGCCGACAAGCAGGCGCTTTTCGCCTGGGCGACGGGTCTGGCGCTCAAGCCGCAGCTCTCCTCCGACAATCGCCCTTCCCCGATCATCGAGGAGATTGGCGCGCGGCTCGATGTCGATGTGGCGGCTTGCTGGCGCCCGACGGCGCAGAATTACTGGGGTCGGGTCAACAAGGGTCATTCAGTGGCCACGGCACGCAAGCTGATTGGAGACGATTACGCCGAGGATCGCAATCGCGAGCGCAAGGGCGATATCGCGGCCGCGATGGAACGGTGTTTCGCGGAAACTGCCGGCGAGACGGAAGGTTTCGACGCGGCGACGGTCGCCAGGACGACGCGCTGGCTGCCCGAGGGGATGGTGTTTGCAGGTGCGACGGAGGTGGACGCCAACATGATTGGCGATGCACCCGAGGCGGAGCAGGGGGATGTGTCCACCGCAGACCCTCTGGCAGAGGCGGAGAGCGATGAACCATCGTCCTTGCCCGCCTTCCTCAGTGAGGATGCTGCCTGACGAAGCAAACACTGATCTGATTGCCACATGAACTTTGGGCCGTCCTCACATCGAGGGCGGCCCTTTCTGGCTGGCGGGTTGTCTACAGCCGATATCGGATCGGCTGGCCCGTCCCGGAGACATCCCATGACCACCACGCTCGACCTCGATCCCGTTCGGGAAGCCGCACTCATCGCCGCGCAGAACGATGCGTTTCGCCGTTCCATCCTTGTCACGACCTCGGTCGCCGAAGCCCCACAGGGCCAATTCGTGATGACACGCGGCGTCGCGGCGCTTCCTCCCGATGCCCAGCTGGAGCTCACCCGCCGGGTTGCCGCCTTTGACGCCTTCAATGCCGACAGTGACCCGCAAGGATGGCACGAGATGGGGGTCATCGATTTCGAGGACACGGCGGTCTGGTTCAAGATCGACTTGTACGATGTCGACTACACGTACGGCTCGCCCGAGCCCTCCGACCTCGAACAGACGCGTCGCGTGCTGACCCTGCTTCTACCGTCGGAATACTGACGCCTCCAATCCCTACTCACCGCCCCGGATCGCCCTTGCACAAGGGCGGTCCTTTCGCGCTGGCGGGTTTTGAAGGGGCGCGATACCCGCGCCCGCCCGCCGCAGGAGACCAGAAATGGCCAAAACACTCGATTATCAGATCACCCTCTATCCCGCGCATCGTGACGGCGCCTTCGTTGTTACCCAGTTCCAGATGCTCGGGAGCTACCCTGAAAAGTGCATCCAAGCCGCGGGCATGGATGACCTCATCGACAAGGTGACGCAGTTCGCCATGGAGCATGGCGAAAGCTGCAGCGCTTCGGTGCGCTGCCGCGCCCCGCGCAAACCGCCGGGGTTCAAGCGCGCGACCGAGAACCTCTATTTCAACCTGGTTGACCGGACGGCGGAAAACCGCGGTGACGCTGCGGCCTGAAGCCCACTTAAGGAAACCAACGGGGCGGCCTCCCGTAACGGTCGCCCTCCCCTCTCCCAATTCCAAAGGACTGAAGACATGACACAAGTGAATGATTTCTACGCGCAAATGCTCGAGTCCCAGAGACTTGCTGCCGAACAGCGGGTTGAGACCCGCGCGGCGCTCCTTGCCGAGCTGCGCGCCCTCGGTGTGACGAGCATCGAGGTGCAATACGAAGGTTACGGCGATTCCGGCAATGTTGAGGATGTCGTCGTGACCCCTGACACTGTCACCCTGACGGAGGAGTTGCGGCGCCGCGTCGAAGACTTCGGCTGGGACTTCGCCTATGCGCTGAGCCCCGGTTTCGAGAACAATGAAGGTGGCTATGGCGAACTGACCTGGGCGATTGAGGCGGACAAGATCGATGTCAGCCACTCGAACCGCTATATCGAGACCAACACCACCGAACATGAAGGGCTCTGACATGGCACATCCCCTCCATCACGCAGAAAGCTCGGCCCGAAAGTTCGGCGGCGTTCCAGATGACTACCAGTTCGTGCATGATTGGTTTGACTCATCCAAAGAGCACCTGGCCCTCTTTGTCCACCGAGCCTACCGCCATCATACGGCCGGAATCTATGATGCCCAACGGATCTTCGGACACATCCTGACCAACAGCGCGGGCCGGGTCGTCCCGATCCGCTGGATTGGCGAGCAGCATGTGCGCGAAGACTGCCAGGGGCGTATCCCGTCGCTGGCGGACTGGCTAGGACGCATACAACCCGAACCGTGGATGGCCAGTGGTCGGATCGACAACGACCCGACGCAGATCGGCAGCGATCCGCGCGCGGTCTGGATCGAAGCGGTGGCCAATCACCAGACCATTCTCGGGTTTGAGGATTGGCTTCTCAAGGTCTCTGTCGAGCACGTTCAGCATCGTCAGAACCGCGCCGCCGCCTGATCCGCCGATCGGCAAACTCGCCAACCATCTGACCACGTCCCAATCGACCCGCCTGCGGCCTCAACTGGCTCGGCGGGTCGATTGCGTTTCAAGAAAGGATAACGACATGCACGACCCTGTCTACGAGGAGGCCTACCAAGGCCACACCATCAGGATCTACCATGACACCGATGCTGAGAGCCCACGGGAGTGGTGCAACCTTGGCAAACTGATTTGTTGGCACCGCCGATACCGCTTGGGGGACAGCCATCCGTTCGACAGCCCCGAGGCGTTCTTGCGCGATCTCGCCGGTGTTTCGGAGCAGAGCGACCTCTCGATGGACCAGTTGCGCGAACGCGCCGAGCGCAAGGCGATCCTACTGCCCGTGTTTCTCTATGATCATTCCGGGCTCGCCATGAACACCATTGGGTTCCATTGCCCGTGGGATTCCGGCCAGGTTGGTTATGTCTATGTGACGCTTGAGGTGGTTCGGAAGGAGTTCGGCACGAAACGCGTCACCAAGGCGCTACGCGAAAAGGCTGAGGACATCCTGCGGGCTGAAATCGTCACCTACGACGCCTATCTTGGCGGCCGGGTCTATGGCTATGTCATTGAGCAGGACGGTGAGGAAATCGACGCTTGCTGGGGGTTCGTCGGTGACTATGAGACCGGCTGTTTGCCCGAAGCGCGGGAGGCGGTGCCCACATCTTCGCCGGGTCAAACACGTCAGTCCGCTGCTGCTCAAGTTCACCCTTAGGAACCGGCACAGGTGACACATGTTCCCACTCTTGTGAAAAGCCCGAATGGTCGCGCATTGCTGCACTGCAGTAATATCATAGCCCGCCTATTGTGCGGTCGCAGCATGACCACTATGTTTCGAATGTGATCGGTTCTCTCCTCCTCCCTGAACCGATCTAAGCTAAACGGCGGCATCCACCTCCTCCCGGATGCCGCCTTTTTTCTTTTTCAAAGCTCTTCCTGAAAGTTGTCCGGGTGCTTACTGCCGCCAATCGGTCGAAGAGGGACCTGTTTCGGATGCGCAGGCCGAAAACCACCCAAAACTAAGGCGAGCTGGTAATTCGTCAAGTTGACAAGGGCTCCCGCGACAGCGTCCACAGACCCATCCCCAGTTTCTGGGGATAAGTTTCCGCTGCAAGGCGGAGATCAGCACTCCCATGAAAGAGCGAGAGGCAAGGCGGGAGGGGTGACCCCTCCCGGGTGAGAGAGTGCGCGCGGGGCTTGGGGCCAACCCTCAACCCCGGAGATTGCCGATGAACGCTCACCCCCATTCCGTCCAACTTGCGCCCGTGCCCGAGGCCCCTGCCCGCCCGGAAGTCTCGCGCTTCGCCCACAACCTGATCCAGGCTGCGAGAACCCTCGTCCCCCTGTTCGAGGCCGGCAAACCCATCGACGCTGCAGCCCTCCGCGCCGCGATGGAGGATACCTTCGGCGCCAGCGACACGAGCGGTGCCTGGGTCTGGAAGGACGCCTACGAAGCGGCAGAAGTCGCGCAGATCCTGATGCTTTCGCGCTACGGCGCATTGATGCAGCGCCAGACCGCCTCATCGCAGGCCTTCCTCACCATGATCGAGCGCCTCGCCGGGCTGGCCCCGTCCCACACGCGGCGCTCGGAAGACAGCGTGCGTCTGCAACAATTCTCGACCCCTCTGCCCCTTGCGGCCATCGTTGCGCAGGCGGCGGGGTTCCGCGTCGACGATCTGGTGCTCGAACCCTCGGCGGGCACTGGCATGCTGGCGGTCTTCGCACGGATCTCTGGCACGCGCCTGGCGCTGAATGAACTCGCTGAGACCCGCCGCGCCCTACTGGGACAAGTTTTCCTCGATGCCGCCGTATCAGGCCACGATGCCGCCTCGATCGACGACCGCCTCGACCGGTCCACCGTGCCCTCGGTCGTCGTGATGAACCCGCCCTTCTCCGCTGCGAACCATGTCGAAGGCCGGTTCCGCCAAGCAACAAGTCAGCACGTTCTGTCCGCCCTGGCACGCCTCGCGCCGGGCGGGCGGCTTGTCGTCATCACGGGCGAGAGCTTCCGCCCCTCGTCGAAGAGCTTCCAGTCGACGTTTCAACGGATCGGCCAAAGCGCCGATGTTGTGTTTTCCGCCGCGATCGACGGCAGGGTCTTCACGCGGCATGGCACCACGATCGACACGCGGCTCACGGTGATCGACAAGCGCGCGGCTGGCGCTGAAGCGACCGCGCCGGTCGACATAGAGGCCGCCTATCATCCGATCTGCGACACGACCGCTGCACTTCTCGCCGCAGTGCTCACCCATTGCCCCGAGCGCCACAGCCCCCCGCCCTGCCCCACCAGTACGGCCCTGTCGGTCCCGTCTCGCCCTACCCGCACCAACCTGCACGCCCTGCGCAACGCCGCGCGCAAGGAAACCCGAGCGCTCGCCGAGGAACGCGCCAGACATCCATTCGACGACGTCGAAACGGCCCCGCTCGGCTACCTGCCAAAAGCCTGGAGCGAACCCGAGGGCACGCTGCAGGACACGGTCTACGAGGCCTATGACCTTCAGGCGATCCGGATCGATGGCGCGGCGGTGCATCCGACAGCACTTGTTCAATCCGCCGCCATGGCCTCGGTTCCGCCGCCCGTCCCGACCTATCGGCCGATACTGCCGAAGACCCTTGTCGCGGACGGCCTCCTTTCCGCGCCGCAGCTCGAAAGCGTGATCTACGCGGGCAATGCGCACGAGACGCACCTGAAGGGCTGGTTCAAGCGCGGCGAGATCGAAGGCCAGCTGATGGCGGCAGCTGAGGGTGACGAAGGCGCATTCCGTCTGCGCAAGGGCTGGTTCCTGGGTGATGGCACGGGCTGTGGCAAGGGACGGCAGGTCGCGGGCATCATCCTCGACAATTGGCTTCAGGGGCGCCGCCGGGCGGTTTGGGTGTCAAAAAGCGACAAGCTCATTGAAGACGCGCGGCGCGACTGGATTGCACTCGGGGGTCGTGAGAGCGATATCGTGCCGCTCTCGAAATTCCGCCAGGGCAGCGACATCCGTCTCCCTGAAGGCATCCTCTTCGTCACTTATGCCACGCTGCGCTCGGCCGAACGCGAGGGCAAGGCCTCCCGCCTCGACCAGGTCACGTCCTGGCTTGGCGAAGGGTTCGACGGGGTCATCGCCTTCGATGAAAGCCACGCCATGGCCAATGCCGCCGGCGAAAAGTCCGACCGCGGTGACAAGAAGGCTTCCCAGCAAGGCCTCGCGGGCCTTGCGCTGCAGAACGCCGTGCCCGATGCGCGCGTGCTCTACGTCTCGGCCACCGGCGCGACGGTCGTCGGTAATCTCGCCTATGCGTCCCGCCTTGGCCTTTGGGGCACGGGGGATTTCCCCTTCGTGACGCGGGCTGAATTCGTTGCCGCGATGGAGGCCGGGGGCATCGCCGCCATGGAGATGATCTCGCGCGACCTGAAGGCGCTTGGGCTCTATCTCGCGCGGTCCCTCTCCTATGCCGGGGTCGAATACGAGATGCTGGTGCATGAGCTGACGCCCGCCCAGATCGCGATCTACGACAGCTATGCCGATGCCTATCAGGTCATCCACACCAACCTTGAAGCCGCCCTTCAGGCCTCGGGCATTTCTTCCGAAACTGGCACCTTGAACGCCCAAGCGAAATCCGCCGCGCGCTCGGCCTTCGAGAGCAACAAGCAGCGCTTCTTCAACCATCTCATCACGGCCATGAAATGCCCGTCGCTCATCCGCGCCATCGAAGCGGATCTGGCGGCGGGTGATTCGGCGGTGATCCAGGTGGTCTCGACCAGCGAGGCGGTCATGGAACGCCGCCTCGAGGAGATTCCGCCCTCGGACTGGGACGATCTGCAGGTCGACTTCACGCCGCGCGAAGCGGTCATGGAGTATCTGATGCACAGTTTTCCGACGCAGCTGTTTGAACCTTACACCGACGAGAATGGCGATCTGCGATCCCGCCCCGCCCTCGATGTCGATGGCAACCCGATCATCTGCCGCGAGGCGGAGCGGCGGCGGGATGAGCTCGTCGAGCATCTGGGAGCCCTCGCCCCGGTGCAGGGCGCGCTCGACCAAATCCTCTGGCATTTTGGCGGCGAGGCTGTGGCCGAGGTCACGGGGCGCAAGCGGCGCATCGTGAAGACGCGCGAGGGGCGGCTCAAGGTCGAGAACCGGCCTGCCTCCTCCAACCTCGGAGAGACGCAGGCCTTCATGGATGATGCCAAGCGCATCCTGATCTTCTCCGATGCCGGTGGCACCGGGCGCAGCTACCATGCTGATCTCGGCGCCAAGAACCAGCGCCTCAGGGTGCACTACCTTCTTGAGCCCGGCTGGAAGGCCGACAATGCGATCCAGGGGCTGGGGCGTACCAACCGCACCAATCAGGCGCAGCCACCGCTCTTTCGGCCGGTGGCGACCAATGTGAAGGGCGAAAAACGGTTTCTCTCCACCATCGCCCGTCGCCTCGATACGTTGGGGGCGATCACCAAGGGTCAACGCGAGACCGGCGGTCAGAACATGTTCCGCGCGGAGGACAACCTCGAGAGCCCCTACGCACGGGCGGCGTTGCGGCAATTCTTCTACAAGCTGCGGGCGGGCAAGATCGAGGCCTGCTCCTACGCGAAGTTTCAGGAGATGACCGGGCTGACGCTCGATGAGGCGGATGGCACGATGAAAGAAAACCTGCCGCCGATCCAGCAGTTCCTGAATCGCTGCCTGGCGCTGCGGATTGACATGCAGGACGCAATTTTTGATGCCTTCGGCGGGTTCCTTTCGGCCATCATCGAAGATGCGCGTCAGGCGGGCACGCTCGATGTCGGCCTCGAGACCCTGCGTGCGGAAAAATTCGAGATCGTAGACCGAAAAGTCATCTTCGAGCGTGAGGCGACGGGGGCGACGGCCACCGCGCTGACGGTCGAGCGCACCGATCGCAACGATCCGCTGACCCTGCCCCGGGTTAAAGCGATCTGCGCCGACACGAAGGGCGCGATGCTGTGCTGGAACACCTCCTCCAAACGCGCGGCCCTGATGGTGAAGGCGCCGGCCTTCATGGATGAGGACGGTGTACCGATCCTGCGGGTGAAACTGCTGCGGCCCATGGCGACCGAGATCCTCGCGCTTTCCGAGTTTTCGAAATCACACTGGGAGGAGATCGATGATGCGATGTTCGAACAGCTCTGGCAGGCCGAGGTCGAGGCGGTGCCGGAGTTCACCACCTCCAAGATCACGCTGATCTGTGGGTTGCTCCTGGCGATCTGGGACCGGCTGCCCGCCGACAACATGCGGATCTATCGCCTGCAGACCGAGGACGGGGAGCGCGCCATCGGTCGTTTGGTCAGCCAGGAGCAACTCCTGAACGTCTACGCACGGCTTGGGCTCGATTGTCAGATCGAGATGACGCCACAGGAGGTCTTCGCCGCGGTGATGGAGGCGCGAACGACCCTGAGCCTGCTTGGCGGCTACCAGCTGCGCCGGTCGCTGGTCATGGGACAGCCAAGGCTCGAATTGATCGGCGCGTCGGGTTCGGCCTTGCCCGGTTTGAAAGCGATGGGCTGTTTCACCGAGGTGATCCAGTGGAAGACGCGGGTGTTCATCCCGGTGGATGGCATCGATGTGCTGGCGCGTGTACTCGCCGAACATCCGGTTGGCGCCAGCGCCGCGGATGCCGCGGCATGAGCGCGCAGTGCAGCATCGCAGACCTCTCGGCCGATCTCGCAGACCGGACCGAGAGTTTCTGCCGCCAGTATTTCCCCGAGGGGCGGAAGCAGGGCAATTATTGGCAGGTTGGCGATACCTCGGGCGCAAAGGGCCAGAGCCTCGCCATCCGGCTCCACGCGGAAGGCGGGCGCAAAGCCGGATCCTGGGCCGACTATGCGACGGGTGAATATGGCGATCTGATCGATCTGCTGCATGAACGGCTTGGGTCGGTCACGCTGAAGGAAACGCTGAGGGAGGCCCGTTCCTTTCTCGGCGAGGCCCCCTGCCCTGCCGTACCTCGTGAAACCCAAAGGGCTGAGCGTCGGGATGCAGGTTCCAGCAAACGCATCGCGCGGGCGCGCAAACTCTTCGCCGCGGGCAAGCCGGTGCTTGGCACCTTGGCTGCCACCTATCTGCAAGTGCGGGGTATCACACGGCTGGGTCCGGCCCTCCGATTTCACCCGCGGGTCTTCCTGCGGCAGGGCGAGGACGACGACGATCCGCCGCAAAGGGCCCCTGCCCTGCTCGCTAAGATCACCGACAATCGGGGTCAGATCACCGGATGCGCAAGAGCCTACCTTGACCCGTCCACCGGTGGTTTGGCCGAGATCGAGAGCCCGAAACGGATCCTCGGGCAGCTTCATGGTCATGCCATCCGCTTCTGGTCCGGCTCACCTCGCACCGATCTCATCGTCGGCGAAGGTCTCGAGAACACCCTCTCGGTTGGCACGGCTCTCCCGGAGTTCGATCTCGCCTCCTGTCTCACCGCCACCCATCTCAGCCTCTTCATCCCGCCGCCGGGGATCAAGCGTATCTGGATCGCGCGGGACAATGACGAAGTTGGACGCAATGCATCAACGAGATTGTGTAACCAACTGGAATCGCTTGGAATTGCCTGTGGTAAACTCGTGCCAACCATGGGCGATTTCAACGACGATCTGCGGGCTTTTGGCAGAGATGCGCTGTGCCGGTCCCTGCTCAAGGCCATGAAAACACAAGGTCTGGAGATCGAGGGCGGGTGACCGCCAACCTCCTCGGGGATGTCCGACAGGGCAAAGGTTCCGCGGGCTCGATCTGATCCCGTTTGGAAAAGGGGAGCGATGGACCAGCGGGTCGGGGCTGAGTGCCCCTCGCCCGGGCAGCAATGCGCCCCGAACCAGAAAATTCCCCTGCCCCACCACATGAACGTGGCGGGCCATTCCTCGCGGAGACAATTTTCCGGCCCGCGGCGCATTCTCCGCCGCGCTCCGATCCTGACGGATGCGGCCCGGTCGCCGCCGGTCCTGTTATCGCCCCATCCAAATCGGGTCAGATCAAACAGAGGAACCAGACAATGCCCCATCAGACAGACATCCAAGAGGAGACCGGCGTGACCTCCGCCATCCTCGACCATCTCGCACTTCACGGCGCAACGCCCGGGCCCGGCGAGACCGATCACCGCCCCCTGCCCCAGACCGACGAGGTCGAGCTCGCCATGGCGACGCTCTTTGACACCACCATCGGCCTTCTCACCGGCAGCCAGTTGGAAGACAATCTCGAAGAGATGCTCTGGTCCCTGACCTCGATCTTCCATCGCCGGCTCACCCATATCCAGAAGCTTCTCGATGACAACGAATTCGAGGTCCGGGAAAGTCTGGCCGTCCAGGACGGCTCAGAGGTCGCCTCGGTCGAGCTCGAGCGCCTCCAGATGATCGGGCTGAAGCTCTGGGATCATCGCGACGCCTTCGAGCAGATGCGCGATCTGGCCGTGGATCACTTCTCGGCCGCCACCGGGTCTCCCTGGCTGCCCCGCACCGGATCCAAGGTCTCGCATCGCGGCCTGACTTCCGCCGTGGTCGACAGCCGCGCCTATCTCTCGGCCAAGCGCCGCAAGGAGACCGAGGTGCACTGCCCGGAAGGTACGCGGATCGCTTTCTCGGGCGGGGACTATCACGCCTATGATCTGATCTGGTCTGTCCTCGATGCCACCCACGCCAAATACCCCGATATGGTGCTCCTGCACGGTGGCACGCCCAAGGGTGCAGAGATGATCGCGGCCCGCTGGGCAGATACTCGGGGCGTCACCCAGGTGGTCTTCAAACCCGACTGGAAGAGCCACGGCAAGGCGGCTCCATTCAAGCGCAACGACAAGATGCTCGAGACCATGCCGCAGGGTCTGATCGCCACCCCCGGTTCGGGCATCACCGAGAACATCGTCGACAAAGCCCGCAAGCTCGGGATCCGCATCAAGAGGATCGGGGCTTAGGCCCCGATTCACGCGCCGCGCAAGAGATCCTGCACGACAGAAGGCTTCTTCGCAGACGCTGCTTGGGACTGGCCGACTTGTTGAAGGAATTCGGCGACAGGAACCTCATGCACCTTCGAACCGACGAGGTCGGCATTCGCGAAACCCAGAGCCTCTTTTAGTCCCTTGGATATGGATTCGAATGCTGTCATATTGGGTCGCTGCACCTGAGCCACTGCTATTGTGCTGAGGTAATGTGATGCTCCGAATAGAGCAACCGTATGTGGCTGTTGCGGAGATTAACCTTGCAAAGTTTCCATGAGATGGAGTATTTGCAAGGTATGTACCCACGTAAGACCCATCAACTCGTGCAATCTGCATTAGAGAGCCAAGCCGCCGTGGTCCTTCTCGGACCCCGCCAGGTTGGCAAAACGACACTTGCACTCAATATCGCTTCCGAGCAGCCGTCAGTCTATCTCGATCTAGAGCGAGAGGCGGACAGGCAAGTCTTGGTCGAGCCTGATCTCTATCTGGACGAACAAGTGGGCAAGCTTGTTATCCTGGACGAGGTTCAACAGATGCCAGGTCTATTCAAGACCCTTCGAGGTCAGATCGATCACCGCCGTCGGGCCGGATTCCGAACCCGCCAGTTCCTCTTGCTTGGGTCTGCCTCAAATGTCCTTTTGCAGCAGTCGGCAGAGTCTCTTGCTGGCCGCGTCCGATATATCGAAATGCCACCGCTGCAGCTCGGCGAAGTGGGAGCGGGTCAGTTGAACCAGCTCTGGTTGCGCGGCGGCTTTCCCGACAGTTTCTCGGCTGGGAGCGATCAGGACAGCATGGACTGGCGCCTAGATTTCCTGCGCACCTACCTCGAACGGGACATCCCTGCCCTCGGGCCGCGGATTCCGGCCGCGACTTTGCGGCGCTTCTGGACCATGTTGGCACATGTCCAGGGCGGTCTGTTGAACGCCGCCGCTCTTGCCGAAGGTTTGGGCGTCTCCGGGCAGACTGTCGGGCGCTATCTAGACTTGCTTGTCGATCTCATGCTCGTGCGGCGCCTTCAGCCCTGGCATGACAACGTCGGCAAGCGCTTGGTCAAATCGCCAAAGGTTTATGTCAGAGACAGCGGCATCGTTCATGCCCTTCTCGGTATAGGGGCGATCGAAGGGCTCCTCGGTCATCCCGTGGTCGGAGGAAGCTGGGAAGGGTTCTGCATAGAGGCCCTGCTTGCGGCCGCCCCTGCCGGTACAGAACCCTACTTCTACAGGACCTCCGCTGGCGCGGAGCTCGATCTGGTCCTCCGCCTGCCTGGCGGCGAGACCTGGGCGATCGAGATTAAGCGCACAACCGCGCCAAAGGTCTCGCGAGGGTTTCACACAGGCGCGGAGGATATTCGGGCCAATCGAAGGTTCCTTGTCTATGCGGGCGAGCGTGACGTTCCGGTGTCGAATGACATTCGCGCCTTGCCGCTTGTCCGCGCGATCGAGTTGCTGGGCGAACTCTAACCCAGGTCTGATCATCTGCTCGGCGCCTCCACGGAATGGACCCTGCCATGAGTTCCCGAACGTGCTTCGGGGCCTGTTCTGACCAGTTGTCCTGCACTATGCGGATGAGTGCGTCACCCCGCGATCGTACCCGGAGCCCTGCATCGCCGGATGCTGACGCAAGCGATCCTGCCCCGCCAGAGGATTTGGGAAAATGCCCGCTGTTGGCATCGGATTGTGATCTGGCGACTTTGGGCCGCACTGAGTCTCAGTGTCAGTACAATTGCGAAGACGTCACTTGTGCCCCTGGCATCTCCGTCGGCTGTTCCCCCAGTTTCATTCGCGGCCACCGCAACTCTCCTTTTGTCTGAGTTGCATGACATGCTGGTCGCAGCTGTCGTCCCGTCCACAAAGGTTGTCGCCGATCTTTTTCCCCTGACCCTGCGGGCCATTCCGCGCGCAGCAAAAAGACCGGCGCCTGCCCCTCTCCGCTGCGCTTCGCCTTCGGTGTGGCCGTGCCTTGGCCAGCTGCAAGGTGACCATCATTGCAACGCAAACAAGGAAAAGAGCAATGACCACGAACGGCATCAAATTCACCAGCGCCGACATCGAAACTGTCAAGGGCGTCGGCTCCATCTCGACCCTGACCTTCGACCTCGACATCACGGTCGAACCTGTCGCGAGCGTGAACCCGATGGCACCCACGCACCGCGTCCTCGGCCGCTCCCCGCGCGGCAAGCTGGTCGAGTGCGGTGGCATCTGGAAGAAGCAGAACAAGGAGACCGGCGCCGACTACTACACGCTGACCATCCGCGATCACGGCTTCAACGCCAACCTCGGCAAGGCCGCGAACCAGGACGATCCGTCCCTGCAGGCCGTCATCCCTTGGGGGCCGAAAGACGCCGCCTAAGCCAAGGGCTGGCGGGGGTCGCCTCTGCCAGCACGTTTACAGCTGTAAACTCGGGGACGAGCCGGTCCGCGCATGTAGTCTCTTCCGGCCTCAATAGACACTATATAGAGGAAAAATCTTGACTTAGCGCCGTGAATCACGGCTCTTAATCCCAAGTGGCGTGAAAAAGGCCATATTTTCGATTTTGGGGCAACTAGATGATTCCTGTGACACCACTGGCAAACGAGAAGCCTTCAGCGCTCGCGACAGATATTTCCGAGCGGTTGAATGCTGCCATCCGGGAGCATCTTCTTTCAGCTTTTGCCCCAGATAGCACCAAAACGCTACGGTCTTTTTCCGCACCTGAGGCGGCAGAACTCCTCGGGGTCTCCGGTCAGTTCATGCGAAAGCTGCACTCAGAAGGGACGATCCCAGAGCCCGAGGATGTTCGTGGAGGGCGGCGCTTTTACACGGCGCAAGAGATATGGAGCGCACGCGAGATCCTGGAGAAGTCATCACGCAAGAAAGGGCGCTATCTGCCGCGTCGGTCTGGTGACGAGAAACTGCAGGTCTGGCAGTTGATGAACTTCAAGGGCGGCTCGAGCAAGAGCACCACGAGCATCCATCTTGCGCATTACTTCGCGCTACGCGGCTATCGAGTGTTGGTCGTTGACCTGGATCCCCAAGGATCGCTCACGTCCATGTGCGGCATCAGCCCGGAAATCGAGTTTGATGGGCTGACTGTCTATGACGCGATCCGCTACGACGATCCGGTCAGCATGGCCGATGTCGTTGTTCCGACCTACTTCCCGGGGCTTTCGATTGCGCCTTCGCGCCTCATGCTGTCGGAGTTCGAGACTGAATCTGCGGTACATTCGAACCCCGATCAGCCTTTCTTCACGCGCATCCGCAATGCACTGTCCCAAGTCGAGAATGATTTTGACCTAGTCCTGATGGACAGCCCGCCCCAGCTGGGCTTCTTGACCATCGCTGGAATGGCCGCCGCGAGTTCTCTGATTGTGCCTCTGACGCCCTCGATGTTGGATGTCTCCTCAACCGCCCAGTTCCTTGAACTCGCGGGCGCCTACATGGGGGTGATCGAGGATGCGGGCGCAACGCTGCAGTACGATAACTTCAAGTTTCTGATCACCCGGGATGAGCCAACGGATGTTCCCTCACAGCAGCTGACCTCGTTCATGCGTGCACTGTTCCAGGATCGCGTTATGTCCGCGACCGCACTCAAGAGCACTGCAATCAGTGATGCGACCATGCTCAAGCAGTCCATCTACGAGGTCGTGCGCTCGGAAATGACCCGTGCGACCTACGATCGCGCAAAAGGCTCGATGGATGCTGTGGGCCACGAAGTGGAAGTCATGATCCACCAATCATGGGGGCGTAAATAATGGCTAGGAAGTCCCTTCGAGATATGTCGGGTATCGCGAACACCATCGCACGTTCCAGCAGTACGTCGGCCGAAAGGGCTCCTAAGACAAGTGCGCCTGCGTTAGGGGCGCTGCAGGGGTCACTCGCGTCTATCCGCGAGATCGATCCTGGTCTGATCGATGATTGGGGGCCTAAAGACCGACTGGATGAGTTTACAGCTGTAAACGCCGAGGATGACGATGAGGGTTTTGAGGCGCTCAAGAACAGCATCCGCGAAGGCGGACAGCAGGTACCAATCCTCGTTCGGCGCTCCAAGGCTGCCGAGGGGCGCTTCGAGGCGATCTATGGCCGCCGCCGTCTGAAGGCGTGCCGGGAGCTCGGCATCAAGGTGCGTGCAAACGTTCAGGATGTCGATGACGCCACGGCGTTGTTGGCTAAAGGGCTGGAGAATGCAGCACGTCGCAACCTCTCGTTCTACGAGAAGGCGCGTTTTGCAGAGGCTATTCAAGCCGCGGGTCACGAAAGCGCGACAGTGCGCCAGGTATTGAACCTTTCCGCCTCAGGGCATTCACACCTGACGAAGGTGACCCAGAATGTCCCGTCCAGAGTCGGCGACCTGATAGGCGCTGCGCCCAAGTCCGGTCGGCCGAGGTGGACGGACCTGGCCGAGCTATTCCTCGAGCGGAAACTTACCGAGAAAGTCGCGCTCGACCTGCTGACTAAGATCAGTGCCTCGTTGACGTCTGATGAACGGTTGGAAGCGCTGATCAAGGAAGCAAACAAGCGCGGAACGAAAGGGGTCAGCGGTCCTCAAGAGATTACGCCGTTGGACGGCGTCGTCATCAAGGCAGGTCGCGGCAGCCTGTCACTGTCGGTGAAGAAGTCCGGCGCAAGCGCCGAGTTCGCAAACTGGCTTGAGATCAATCTCGAGGACATCATCAAGAGATCCTACGCCGAATTTACAGATGTAAATTCAGTCGAGGGCAAGTGAGGACGAGCAGAAAGGAGGAAAGGTAAACAAAGAAAACCCCCGAAACCGAAGCTTCGAGGGCTGCTACGCAGAGCGCAATTCTTAGATTAGACACCTAGAATCTAGCAGCCTCCGAATCACCACACAAGAGAAAACGCTTCTGAGCGAACGGGATTTCTTTGTCTGCTGACAAAGCATGGAAAATTTCATTGATGCTCCGTCTGGAGCAACTGAGGCATACGTGCCTCAGCAGGAGAGAGGTATGTCCATCGCCTGGCATCCCTCAGGTTGGCGCAAAGCCTCCGCAGGTCTCGCTGCCGCAGAGCAGCTTGCCCAAGCCGGTGAACAGGTAGCTGTACCCAAGGCGCGGGCGTTCGTCGCCGTGAAGCGGGTGGGGGCCTACATTGGCCTCAAGGCCGGAGACATGATGCTCCTCGACACGCTCGGGGCCTTTACCCAGGCCCAAGATTGGGAGGAGGGGCAACGCCCGATTGTCTGGGCGTCAAACGCCTATCTGATGGAGCAGACGGGCTTCTCGCTCTCCGCCCTCAAGCGCCATGCACGGCGCCTGGCTGAGATCGGCGTGATCTCCTTCCAGGACAGCCCCAACGGCAAGCGGTGGGGCCGCAGGGACGCCGAGGGGCGCATCGTCGAAGCCTATGGTTTCGATCTGTCGCCGCTGTCGGCGCGCGTCGAGGAGTTCGAGGAGCTTCATGCCGAATTGCAGGCCGAACGCGAGCTCTGTCAGCGCCTGAAGCGCCAAATCACGGTGGCACGCCGTATGATTCGCGCTCGGATCGAGGCGGCCGTCAGCAGCGTGCTGCGCGGCCCCTGGGCGCAATTCACAGGTCTTTTCGAGGAGCTTCTGGACCGGCTTCCGCGCCGCCACGAAGCGTCAGAACAGCTTGCCCGGCTGCTGACGTGGTTCAGGGAGCTACAGGCACAGGTCGAGGCGGCCTACCTCAAGGCAACTGAGGTCGTGCAACCTGTGGAAAACACACCGGAAACCAAGGAACAAGCTCCTGAGAAGACTCAAGGAATGAACCCCAGGGAGGTCATTTCTGACCCTCATATACTAATTACAAACCAACTTAATCCTGTAACTCGTAATTCCTCAGAAAATGAGGAAGTCGCGGCCGTGGTGCCCAATGCTCAGCCCGAGGACCAGGTTGACAGGGAGCTGGAAGACTGGGTTGCCGAGGTACGCAAGAACCGCGCAGCGCTGGATCTGCCGACTGTGATGCAGGCCTGCCCGGAATTCGCGTCCTGGGCGCGCAATATGGGCGGGTTCCTGAAGGATTGGGGCGATCTGCACCGGGTTGCCGGGCAGCTCAGGCCGATGATCGGGGTGTCCGAGCATGCCTGGAACGTGGCGCAGGACCGGTTGGGCAAACAGGTGGCGACAGCAGCGCTGGCGCTTGTCTTCGAGAAGCATTGCGCAGGCGAAGTGTCTTCGCCGGGCGGCTATCTGCGTGGCATGGTAGAGAAGGCCGGAGCAGGGGAGCTGCATCTCGAGCGCAGCTTCTATGGCAGGCTCAGCGGGCAAGCGGCGTGATGGGGCAGAAAATCAGAGACCGGCGGCCTTGGTCAGGTTCACGCGGAACCGGTCGCGCCGGCGCTGGTAGCGGCGGGTCATCTCGGCCGAGGCATGCCCCAACTGCTTCTGAACGTAGCGTTCGTCGACTTCCGCCGAACTGGCAAGACCTGCGCGTAGCGAGTGACCTGAGAACAGTGCCACGCGACCTTTCTCGGGCAGGCCGGATCGGATGCCGGCGTCCAGGACCGTGCGCTTGATCAGCCGGGCCACATGCTTGTCGTTCAGCCGTGTATCGAGGGCGCGCTTGCCGTCCCGAGAGGTGCCGACAAAAATCGGACCGAAGTTGATCTTCGAAAAGTGAAGCCATTGCCCGAGTGCATGCACGGGGCAGGTCTGGTCCTTCGAGCCGCGGCCGATCTCCACTTCGCGCCAGCCGGTCTTGGAATTGAGCGTAAGCAGAGCTCCTTCTTCCATGATTTCGATCCAGCCGCCGGAATCCGGGGTGTCGTCTTTGTGGACGTCCAAGCTGACGATCTCCGAGCGGCGGAGGCCTCCAGCGTAGCCGATCAGCAGGATCGCCCGATCTCGCAACCCGCGCAGATCATAGGGCAGGGTGGCCACCATCGCGAGGATGTCCTCGGCCAGGATCGCTTCCTTCTGCACCGGCGGACGCGCATGCTTGCGCTTGATCCCCGCCAGCACCGTCGCGATGTGGCGGTTCTTGCGATCGAGGGTGAAACCGCGCTGTGCATAGTTCCAGGCGAGGCCGGACAGGCGTCGGTCGATAGTACCGACCGATAGGGCAGGGGAGGGGCCCGAACCGGAGGCTAGGGCTGCGAGATAGAGCCCGATCATCTCCGACGACGGAGGCAGCGGCTCGGCGCCCTTCATCCGGCACCAGCGTGCAAAATGTGCCCAGTCCTTTGCGTAAGCCTTCAGCGTGTTGTCCGACGCAGCAGCGCGCGCATAGTCGCGGGCTGTGTCGACCAGCCGATCCAGCGTGCCGGATCCGGCGACATGAGAGGGCAGGGCGATGCCATCCCTTTCCTCTTGATCTCTGTCGTCGATGCGAGCATCATCATACGTGTTAGAGGACGCTGAGGTCGATTTCTCGCTGTCTGGCGACATCTTTCCCCCGAAAAACCGCAGTTCATGAGACTGTGCTGCAAAGTATCCCGTAATGTCCGATAATGCAAAGTTATTGGACATAGTACAGAACAGCAAGGTGCGGCGGTTTGCGCATCATTTTGTGGACGAAAGCGCCGAGAGAGACTAGTGTTGTGGCATGACATATCAGTCCGCCACCATCTCGAACGACCTGAAATCCCTACCGCAGCTACCCGGCTGGGTCACCTCCAGGCGTGCCGAAACCCTTGAAACTGTGGCCTTTCGGTCAGGAGCCGCGCTGACTGTGCTCGACCAGCTGATCGGTGATCTTAGGCATGGTGTGCCCGTAAAACTGCTCGCCAACCGTCTGGCGCTAATTGCGGCGACGGCGACCTCGAAACTGGAAGGCCGGCTGGCACGGGAGGCGGATATCCGCGATGCCTACCATCTGACGCCACCGGGCGAGCCGCGGGGACCCGATGGCGATCTGCTGGCGTTCTGGCGCGAGGCGGTGCGGCTTCGGCTGAACGGACCCGGCGAGATCGCAGACCTGATCGCGCCCGACCGCG
This sequence comes from Phaeobacter sp. PT47_59, assembly GCF_028890025.1. Classification (NCBI taxonomy): domain Bacteria; kingdom Pseudomonadati; phylum Pseudomonadota; class Alphaproteobacteria; order Rhodobacterales; family Roseobacteraceae; genus Phaeobacter; species Phaeobacter sp. PT47_59. The sequence goes on along the minus strand of NZ_JARCJL010000031.1, from coordinate 13,574 downwards.
CGGAGGATGTGGCCGGTTGGTTGGACGCCGGGCAAGATCGGGCCCGGACCCATGGACCTCTGGCCGGATGCGTGGCCGTCATGCGTGCCGTTTTGGAAACTGATGACCGCGCGGAGCGGGTCGCCTGCCTGCTCTCGGACATCGTCCTGGCGCGGGTGCTGAACTGGAAGATCGTGCTGCCTGTCTCGGAGCAGTACCTGACCAAGACGGCGCTACGCGACGTAAGCGCGAACGGGCAGGGGGCGGAGCTGGCAGTCCAGAGGCGGATCCTCGAGTCCCTCGAGGAGACGATCCGAATGGCGCGGGATCTGGCCCGCCGGGCGGAAGCGCTTCGCGCCGTGGCGCCGAAGCTCCGGGCGAAAGGATCGGCAGCGGCGGTGAACCTATTCCTGTCCGAAGATGCGGTCGCCCCGGCCTCGATGCTGTCGCCGCACATTCGCGGGACCTCAATCCCGATGACGGACCGCGCCGCCCGACGGTTTTGCGACCGGTTGGTGGAGTTGGGTGTCGCGCGGGAGCTGACCGGGCGGCCGACCTTCCGGCTCTACGGGATCGCGCCATGACGGTCGCGACAAGGAAACGGAAACCTGCGGGGGAGGGTGGCGCTGTCCTTGATCGGGACCTCGAAGACCTGCCGCAGGGGCTGCGTTGGCGCAAATGGATGGGACGGATCGAGGCAGTACTGTTCGCCAGTGCCTTGCCGGTCGGCCGCGAGGACCTGGCGCGGGTGGTGGGGCAGGGGGCCTCGGTCGAGATGCTGATCGAGGACGTCCAGGCAGAGCTTACCGGGCGGCCCTATGAGTTGATACAGGTGGCCGGCGGCTGGATGTTCCGCACCAAGACGCAGTTTGCAGACGCGATCAAGGCGGCGGCCGATCTTGGCGAGCAGTCGTTGGCCTTCACCGAGATGGAGATGGGGGTGCTCTGCGCGATCGCCTATCATCAGCCGATCGACCGCGCCGGGCTGGCCGACATCTTCGGCAAGGAGGTCAGTCGCGATCTATTGGCGCGACTGCGCTACAAAGACCTGATCGCCAGCGGCCCGCGGTCGCCGAGACCCGGGGCGCCGCATACCTTTGTGACGACGGAAACGTTTCTGGTGACATTCGATCTTCAGAGCCTGCGGGACTTGCCGGAGCTGGAAATTCTCTACGAACAGTCCGGGTAGTGCGCTTGGTTTGGAGGTGCACGTCGTCTGTCGCGCCAGCACGCCAAATCGCTTGGCAATAAGCGGCCGCATATCAATATCTTGTGGTCAGCATCCGAAAGTTGAGCTACAAAATTGGTCAGGAGGTTGCGGCATGGCGCGTGGCGAATTGATGAAAAAATTGTTGCTCAACTATGGACGTGAGGATGAATTCCGCGCGGTCGTCGAGCAGATCATCTCTGAAGAAGAAAAGAAGAACAACCGCGTTCTTGCGCGTGGCCTTCGCAATGCTCTCGAGACGATTTCGTCCGCGCAGCAACCGAAAGAGATGAACAGGCTCGTTCCATTTCCGGACGATGCAAAGGAGTTCATTCAGCGTATCGAACCGCGCTTCAGCCCCGAGGACATTCAGCTGAGTGTCGAGAACCTCAGCCTCTTCACGGGATTGATCGATGAGTTCCGCAAGTCAGACCTTATCAAGCGGAACGGCCTGCCAGTTCGCTCAAAGCTCCTGTTCTGCGGACCTCCCGGAACCGGGAAGACACTGTGCGCTGAGATCTTTGCCGGCCAGCTTGGGTTGCCTTTCTTCCATGTCAAACTCGATCGGCTCATCTCCTCTTTTCTGGGCGAGACCGCGTCCAACATTCGCAAGACCTTCGAGTTCGCCCGCCGTCAACCCTGCGTCTTGTTCTTCGATGAGTTCGACGCGCTCGCCCGCTCGCGCGAAGAGGGAAGCGATCACAGCGAGCTGCGCCGAGTCGTCAACTCCCTGTTGATCTTCATCGATCAGATCCAGCCAAGCGGGTTCCTCATCGCGGCCACCAACCTGGACGGGCAACTCGATCCCGCCATCTGGCGCAGATTCGATGAAGTCGTCTGGTTCGATCATCCGGATGAAGCGATGACACGGCGGTATCTGACCAATGCAATGAAGAACTCGGAACTCGAATTCGATATCGAAGACATGGTTCAGGGGACCATGGATTATTCCTATGCCGAGCTCGAGAAGATCTGCAATCAGGCCAAAAAACTGGCACTGCTCGATCGCAAAAAGTCGATCTCGAAGAAGCATTTCAGAGAAGCCATTCGTTATGCCGATCGACGGCGCATGCGGATTCGCAAGATTGCCAACGGTTCGTGAGTTAGACCTTGCCCCAACATCAGCACCTGCCCCTGGTGCGCCTGCCAGAGAATTTTGCCCGCCGCAAGCATGGTAGAGTGCCCAACCCCCCAACCCGAGGCGGAGGTCATGGCGGTCGCATCCGACAGGAGGTTGACGCCGCCGTCCAAAACCAACGTGCACAGCAGCCTCCTCCGAGGTTCGTTGACCCGGCGCTGATCCTTCGGGTGGAGATGAGCGGAGCAAGCATGGAGGGGGATTGGGAAGGTCTTGGCCTGACCGTGCTGTCCACCGATGAAGACAACACCCTGGTCCTGTTCTCGTCGACGGATGACTTGCAGGACTTTCGGACCCGGCTCGACGAATATGAGGGTCCAATACCGCAGGGTCAGCGCAATCGTCGCTACGCGGGGTTCATTGACAGGATTGGCGCAATCGGCACGATTGAAGGTCGCGACCGTCTCGGCGTTCTAGCGCGCGAAGAAGGATTTTCCGAGGTCCAAGACTTCCAGGACGATACGGACTACGTCGTCGATATCGAATTGTGGGAGTTCGGTCCTCAGGCGGCCCGCCGGTCGCTGGGTGAAGAAATCGTCGATTGGGTCGAGAGCCAGGACGGGGAACTCTACGACCACTATTGTGGACCTTCCATCAGCATCATCCGAGTGCGAGCCTCCGGCCAGACCATTCGGCCGATCCTTGCGATACCCCAGGTCGCATTTGTCGATTTTCCGCCACAGCCCGATATCCAGATGGAACGGCCTGAGGCCCTTGCTGCGGGGGATGTGCCGCCGGTGTCACCGCCCGAGGTGGACTTGCCTGTGGTTGCTATTCTCGACAGCGGTGTTAACGACAACCCCCTGCTCGAAGATGGTATCGTCGCGCGTGAGGCCTTTCCGGCAGAGCTTGGCGAGGCCGATGTCTTCGGTCATGGCACGGCTGTCGCCGGTGTCGCCTGCTACGGCGATCTCCGGAATCATCTCGATCAGCCAGAGCTTGTCCCCGCCGCTCGGATTATCTCGGCGAAAGTAGTGACAGATCAGGGCCAGTTTTTCGAGCGCCGCACCTTGCCGACCCAGATGCGGACAACCATCGAACGCATTCGGGAAGCTTATGGGTGCAAACTCTTTGTCATTTCGCTTGGGGATACTCGTGCACGCTTCGAGCGCGGTCGGGTCGGGCCGTGGGCCGCGACCCTGGACGAGCTCGCGCGCGAACTTGATGTCCTGATTTTCGTATCTGCAGGCAATCGCGACCCCAGGGGCGGTACGTCTTTGGAGCAGGGCGTCACGCAGTATCCGGGCTATCTTCTGGAAAATGCCAACCGCGTCTGCGAACCGGCGGGCGCCGTCAACGCCTTAACAGTAGGGTCGCTCGCGCATTCCAATGGCCTCGGGCCGGAGCACGAATTCGACGTTCACATCCAACGCATCACAGAGCCAGATGAACCGTCGCCGTTTTCGCGTACTGGCCCGGGTGCCGGAGGCATCAAGAAACCAGATTTCGTCGATTACGGTGGAACATTGGTGTTCGACGCCGTGGCTCGGCGCTTGCAGCGTGCGCCCCACTTGGCAAATGCGGGCATTTTGACCACGAACGCTGACTTTCAGCGGCAACTCATTGTGAGCAAGACGGGCACATCATTTTCCGCCCCGCATCTGGCACACAAGGCGGCGCAAGTATTGCGTTATCATCCGGACGCATCGGCGAACCTCATCAAGGCGTTTATGGCTAGTTCTGCCCGCGTCCCTGAAGCCACGCAGCGCAGGTTGGGCGGCATGATCGAGGCCGAGCGAGACCAAATTCATGGAAACGGGGTTGTAAACCCTGCCACAGCAACCTTCTCGGATGATCATCGGGTCGTCCTCTACGCCGAGGACGCGCTCGGAATGGACCAATTCGCTGTTTACCAGGTCCCGATCCCTGCCGAGTTCCAAGGCAATGGTCCCCGCTGGATTCATGTCTCGCTGGCCTTCGACCCACCGGTGCGACGAACTCGCGCTGAATATGTCGGCACGCGAATGAACTTCCGGTTGATCCGGGGATGCACAGCGGATCAGGTCTTTGAGCATTTTCGATCCCATACGGGCGAAGATACGGAGGCGCCAGAGATGGCGGGGCGTTTCAACTGTGGTCTTAGCCCAGGGCCGCAACGTCGTGACCGCAACACGCTGCAAACGGCGAGTGTAAAATTCACCCAGGATACTCCGCAGTACGGCGCCGACTATTTCCTCGTGGTTCGGTGTGTCGGAGGCTGGGCTGCAGATCAGGAAGTCCGTCAGCGATATGCGATCGTTGTGGAGCTGGAACACGAAGCCCCAATCGAGCTCTACGCGCGAGTGCAGCAACGCGTTCGCATCAGGGTATAGTGGCCCGAATCCTTTGGTTTGAGATGGCGTGCTCGAAAATTGCGAGCCAGCCTGACGCACGTTGCATGATGGTGCGATCCATCCTATCTTGTAGGTGCTCTTGGCAGGAGCATGGCACTCGCCGTTCCGAAGCTGCAGGCAGCACTGCCCGAAGATCTTTCTAGCGATCCCATCAGCTAACACTCTGGCTTGTAGGGCGGTAGGCGAGTGACGTTCGGTGTCAAGCCGGGAGATAGCCATGTTGATCGATGGTCCACGACCTACCACCCTCGTTGGGGTAAAACGCCTTGCCAAGCAGCTGAAGAAGACAAACGGAATCAAGCATTCTGATGCGCTTGATCTCGCTGCCAAGTCTGCCGATTGTGTCAATTTTCGTCATGCACGCCGCACTTTGCCCACCAGTGGTTTCACGAACTCCAAGCCCTATGTGTTGCTGACGATCTACTGGAGTGACAAGGAGCGCGGCCATCGCTGCGGGCGGGAAACATTGCGGATTGAGCTTTCCACGCCGATCCTCGACCTCTGCCCCAAAAGTGCGCTCAGATACGTCCGCGGTTTCGGAAACCTTCGAATGGTTGCCGAAGACCATTTCGTTTGTGATGACATAGCCCACAAGCAAGAGTATGCGCGGGATAGGCTTTGTGCAGCTGAGCGTTCGCTCCGTTTCATGGAGCATACAGGACTGCGACCGAACCGAGACCGCAGGAACTACCCCAGAATTCTGGACACCGACAAACTGCCCAATATCGACCATTCGACAGACTGGGTAGATCCGGCCAGTGGTCAATTCGTCCTGATCGACGAGCCCTATGGCAACGCGCCCGACGATTCAAATCGCGCAGCATGGGCGACCCGCAACGGCTGGCGGCTTGAAAAGGCGTCTTGGCCCGGGATGTATCGGCCCTACGATTGCGATCTCTATGTCGGTATCGACACACGCTCAGGATACGACGTTGACGCTCTGATGGAAAAGATCAGTGCCATGCCAGAGCCAGTCGTCAGCGAAAACTGGACGGGCGAATCTGTACCTTCATGGGAGACGTTTCTCAGCCCAATGGCGAAGACGAAACAGGACGAACGCCGCGCAAGGTGCAAGGGGATGATCTATCCCTCTCCGAGCAAGGCCACCGTACCCTATAACTACAACCCCGGGTGTTCGCGCCGCCGTCCAGCTGGTGAACTCGGAATTGATGGCCATGTGCAGGCAGGCCGCGTGATCAAGGCAGTGATGTCGTCGCAATATGCGACAGATGGGGTTTATACGCGTTTGAGCGCGCTTCGCTCAGATCTCGAGGATTGGCTCAGCCTTGAGATTGATCGGGGGCAACTCGACGGCCCTGAGTTCTTCGAAGTCTACTATACTCGAACCGATGAGGATCAGGCGTTTCTGCAGGCATTGACCTCTGCTGACGACGTTGTTGCAGCCCTTCGTAGGATAGCACGGATGTTGAAGAACGCTTATCCGGATTGCGCCCCACTTCGCCGGCAGCTCCGGCGCATTGAATTGTCCGTATCGATGATAGAAAAGGTGAGATAACTTTTGCGTTGCGCGCCAAAGGATTATTTGGCTCGCAACCGCTCTCTTCTGGGCGCGGTCAATATCAAGGCAAGGGAATCCTCTGATCATGGACTATCCGGAAATTTGTAGGGAAGCTTTTGCTTTGGTCGACGATATCGGCAACGGAGCTTTCAACAACGAGTTCAGTGAACGTGGGACACTTGCCACGACTGTTGAGGTCGCCATGCCCGTCCTTGCGATCTTTCGTCAGTTGAACCCCGATGACCCGAGCTCGATTGCTGATGCGCAGTCTCGGCTTTTCAAGATCGCCTCGGGAGAACAGGGCGTGTTTTCGCGCTATCCTGCACTGGCCGCTTTTGCGCTTGGCGAAAGCATAGTCGTTCAGTAGCTGCCAGCAAGGACGCAAGACGGTTAAGCGAGGCAAACCTTTGCCTCGCTTGTTCGTTGCAGACGACGCAAAACAGATCGCTAGCCAGCCTGATCGCTACCCTTTCCCTCCCGGATACGACGCAATAATTCTTTGTCCGTTGGGTCGGCACCGTTCATAATCGCCTCCACCTGAAGGAGGTGCTGCGAGGCGCGCCTCAAGTCCCGTGGAATGAGCGCTTCAGTTCTTGTTCGGGCTCTGTCCTCAACAACCTCGTGCCCTTCGTGAATAGCCCACCCGATGAATCCCCGCTCGAAACGTTCTTTCGTTGGGTCGTCCAGGCAAAGCTCTTGAACTGGTTCACCCTCTCGTATCCGGAGAACCTGAAAGTCGGGATGAAATCCGCCCCGCCAGTTCTCTTGTCGTTGGCCGGATTTCTGCGACCTCTTTGGCATCGGGGTCAGCGCGACCCTCAGGTAGACATCCGGGTCGTCGATATTGATCAGTGCCAAAGCCAGATCGAGCGGCTCGCCAAGTGTGCTGTGCGTCCAAATGTTGTGATCGAGGAGGTAGTTATCGCCTTCATGCGCCCAGTATTCGCCGTCAGGAATCCAGAACATGGGCCGATCATCGAGAAGGTCAGGCGTCGCAAACCCAATCGGTTCCCAAACCTGCATGAGTGGCTGGGACAGCCTGAACCGGACGCTCCCATGTTCCACGAATTGTTTCTGGCCGAGATGAGGGGCCACTGCCGATAACAGGCGCAACGCCAGATCTAGATCGGTGACCGACGGCGTATCGCCTTCATCAAGAAGGACCCGCACCCCTTGAGATGCATGGCTTTCGTCAGGCGTACGCCCATAGAACTCCGGAATAGACAGCACGCAATCGAAGGGGCCAACAACGATCCGAAGCGCACTGCAAGCATTCTGCGCCAAGGTAGGGTACAACTCGATGGAGTTCAGGTTTTGGACTGCGTTGAAGACGAGTTGCGCGGCGATCGGTTCCAGGTCGGATGCATATGCTTCGGCGATGCCAATCGCGTCCCCACGATTCAAGATCAGTTTTGCATAGATGGACGCATCGCTGTACCCATTCCCTTCCACGACGCTGAGTTCTAATCCAATGATCGGATCGCCTGCGTGCCGCATCGCAAATAGGGGGCGGATTTTTTCGACGAGGTATGCGAGGTCAATTCCATTCCCGGTGTTTTTCACTTCGGCCAATCGCGCGGGGAATTCTTTGGCGCTTCGATTGATCGCGGGGATGAAACTGGTGTTCTGCCGCGTCTGTGGGTGGGCTCGCTTGGTTTGTTTCGCTTTCAGCGCGCCCCAGTTTGAGCCCGGGGAGATTGCGGCGGCAAGATCGTTCAAGAGTGTCAACTTGGTAGGGCGATTTTCGCCGGTCCATCTTGCCAGAATTCGGTCGACGCCTTTTGACAGGCATTCGAGCTTGATCGGGAAGGTCTCGGCTGACTGCACATCAGTGTTCAGGTTCATTTTGCTCATTCCTCTGGCGTGCCTCCGAGTCCAAATTCAAGCCGTGGGCCCTATAGCAGGAGTCGGAAAGCGCGCAGCTGATTGAGCAAACCGATGAGTGTCTAGAAGCTCGGCAAACCAGGATCCAATGGGCCCGGATCAGGTTCGCTGGGTTGGTTTCCACCTGCTGCGCCGACCTGTACTTTACAGCGCGCCAGCCCCAAGTGAGCTTCTCAAGTTTACATCGTGGACGTTTGGCAAGCAACTACCTGTGGGCCCCTCTCGATGATTTTGGCCCCTCCTGCCCTTTGGCCAGGACCGCGCCCTACTCGGTCGGCTGCAAGCAGCCGCCCTCCCCGAGCTGAAACGCCGCCTCTCCCTGCGCCGTGCCGCTGGCGGTGCAGTCTCCTCCGGAGACAGCCCGGCCAGCCGTCGCATGGTCGTGGCAACGCTTCATCTCGGCCATTTGGTAACGGTCGCTGGGGCGGGCGCGAGACATCAGTAATCTCGTACCTCGCGTCTCTGCCAGTGTTGTTCCTGACTTTGCCGGACATGCTGTCCCGCCCCATCATCATGTGTCGCAAACGATGGTCGACGACCGCAGGATCGCATTGGCCACAGCTGGCATAAGGCCGGTGATGGTCGTGACGCGCGGATCGGAGAATATCGGGCCGCCATAGAGATTCCGTTCGAAATCCGGGTGATCCGGACACGTTGTCGAAGCTTCGACGGTATCCCTGCTGCTCTTCCAGACTACACACACATCGGGTTGCCACGGAAACCAGCCGTCGCGGCACGTGAGGCAGGGTCAGCAAAGCTCTGACTGGTCGGGATGCGGCTCGGAGCGAGAGGACAGAAATGTCGCCACCACAGGCATTTCTCTCTTTCGGCTGTTCCCCCAACTTCCTTCGCGGCGCCCGCACTTCTCCCGGTGTCTGAGTTGCATGACATGCTGGTCGCAGCTGTCGCCCCGCCCACAAAGGTTGTCGCCGATCTTTTTCCCCTGACCCTGCGGGTCATTCCTCGCGAGGCAAAAAGACCGGCGCCTGCCCCTCTCCGCTGCGCTTCGCCTTCGGTGTGGCCGGGCCTTGGCCAGCTGCAACGTGACCATCATTGCAACGCAAACAAGGAGAAGAGCAATGACCACGAACTGCATCAAATTCACCAGTGCCGACATCGAAACCGCCAAGGGCGTCGGCTCCATCTCGACCCTGACTTTTGATCTCGACATTACGGTCGAACCCGTCGCGAGCGCGAACCCGATGGCCCCCACGCACCGCGTCCTCGGCCGCTCCCCGCGCGGCAAGCTGGTCGAGTGCGGCGGCATCTGGAAGAAGCAGAACAAGGAGACCGGCGCCGACTACTACACGCTGACCATCCGCGACCACGGTTTCAACGCCAACCTCGGCAAGGCCGCGAACCAGGACGATCTGTCCCTGCAGGCCGTCATCCCCTGGGGTCCGAAAGACGCCGCCTAAGCCAAAGGCCAGACCGCTTCGGCGGTCTGGCTATTTCTCGTTTTTGGGTGCGCCTGATGGGCGGGCTCAAAAGCCGATGTTCGAGGAACGCGGCATATTTCGGACGCGAACGCAGAGGCGGGTCGTCAGACCGGATAGGTCGCGGACGCGGCTTCGATCTTTCAGTTCAGTGACAGCGTGGATCGCGCGAACCCGAAGCAGGACCGACTGTCCGCAGGGAGAACTGGCAGCTCGCTGAGCAATGCAAGCGCACCCCGTCCGTCGGTCGAACAACGCGCGCCTGGGTCGTCTTGGCGAAGCTACCAGGGGCGCCGAACTCACCCTGTGCCGCGAGGGTGGAAGTCGCAGATCACCGTCATGCATCCAAGGGCAACGTCTCACGCCAATGTCATCGCCGCGCGCCTTTCCGTCGACCTGTTGGCCTCTCAGATCGCTAGCCCGGGGTCGAGCGGCCAGCAACGCCGGGGGCAGATTTCTGGACGGCTGCGCCTTGAGCGCTGCGATGCACCGCTCACAACAAACCTGCCCCCGGCGTGCTCCATTTCATTCCGCCCCGTGCCGGGTGCAGCCCGCTCTCATGCCCCCGGTCTTTTCCACGATCCGTCCAACGACGATCAACGGAAAGGATCACACCATGACACTCGAACAATCCATCGACCTCGCCGAACTGCAAGCCGACATGGCCTTCGATGCCTACCTCGCTGCCTTCGATGAAGACGCCCATCCAGAGACCCTCGACAGCCTCGAGACCGAGGCTCTGATCGCCCGCAGCCGATACGACGACCTGCGCAATCAGGGACTGGGTCACTGACCCAGACACCCCTGCGGGTCTTCGGATCCGCAGAGGTCTAACGCCGTCTCTCAGAAGCTTCGTGACGCCCTCAAAGGGCGTGACCCGCGCCATCCCGCGCGGGCCATTTTCGTGTTCCTGGCGCCCGATCCGTGACCGGATCGAGCGTTGTTTGCCTTTCGTCGCGTGCGTCTTGAACACAAGCTTCGGAAGTTCGTTCGACCTGGTTGTCCTGCATCGAAGTGGGCGGGACCCGTTCCATGGCGCGCTGTAACGCGGGGTCTCGCCGGCGTCCATTGTCAGCAAAAACACACATCATGCAAAACGTATTATTGCGCAATGTGATATATTGAAGTATAAGCGAAGGAGAGAAGGAAGACGTTGGCAGGATATGGCCAATGTTTGCACATTTTGTCCGAGGGGTCTGACCCGTGCCGAGGCCAGCGAAAAACCTGAAGCTTGAAGAGCGCATCGAAGTCGCGCGGCGCTTTGCGGCGGGCGAGAGCGCGAAGGACCTTGCGGCGGCGTTTGGCATCTCTCCGCGACACGTGAACCGGCTCGCGAAAGAGGAGGCGGGCGAGGGGCTCGCGGTACGCGATCCAAGTGAGACGGTGGCGTTCCGGGCAAGCCGATCCGAGCTGGACGCCTTCGATGCGGAGTGGCGCGAACGGGGCTTTGCCAACCGATCGCAGGCGCTGAATGCGGTGCTGCGCGGTCGCTGCGGATTCCTTGATGTACCCCGCGATCTGGTCGCGGAATTCTGCGCCGCATGGCGTCAGGCGAGGGACGTGAGCGACACCGGACTGGTGCTCGCCAAGGCGGTCCATCGCGGTCGGCTGGAGGTCTCGGAGGCGGACCGCGCGGTGCTGATCGAACTGCTCGATTTGGCGCAATCGATGAACCGTGAGATGGGCCGGATGAAGGATGCGGCGCAGGCGCTGCGTCATCAGGAGTGGCCGCAAAAGGAAGAAGGGCAGGGGGCGGAGAGCGCGGTTCTGGAGGGTGGCCCGCGCGCGATCGAGCGCGGATTGAGGCTCGTCAGGAATGGCTGATCCCCTCGCCCTCTACGCCTCGGTCATGGGCCGGCTCTGGGAGGATGAGCGCATCCGGGGCCAAGCCGCGGCGCGGATCGACGCGCGGCTGGCGGGGCGTCGACAGGGGCGGAGTTTCGCGCGCGTTGGAACCATGTCGGCGCGCAACGCGCTGAAGGCGGCGTCGGGTCAGAGCCGGGCGGCGGTCTTCAAACGGATCCGGGCCGGAGGCTGCAAGACGCGTGCTTCGCTCGGGGCGCAGATTTCCTACATCAACGACAAGGCGGTCTATACCTACTCGACGATGACCAATGCCCTGACCGATGCCGCGGTGCTTTCTGAGGAGCAGAAAGAGGATATCATCGAGGACTGGGCCGGGACCTGGCGCGGCTCGACCAAGCTCGGCTTCACCTCACACATGCTTCTGTCCTTCCCGACCGACGTCACGGTCGATCAGGTGCGCGACATCGCCATGGACTGGACGGAGCATTTCTTCGAGAGCGGCGAATACGGCGACCAGTGGGACTATGTCCTCGCGGTCCATGACGACCGGGCGCACAAGCACGCCCACATCATTCTGAACAACCGCGGCGTTGAAAACGGCACCTGGTTCTCTTGCTGGGCCGAGGGCGTGATGTCGCCGCAGCTGATGCGCGAGAAGCAGGCCGAGATCGCGGAAGGCTACGGCGTGATGCTCGACGCCACCACCCGGCTCGAGCGCGGCATCTTTGAGAAGCCCGCCGGGATCGAAGAGATCTATCGCGCCAAGGAAGAGGCCCGTCTGCCGCGCGAGATCGTCATGACCGCGCAAGAGTCAGCCATCGCGCAGGCGCAGGTGGTGGGCTTCGCCAAGGACTACAAGAACCTCGCCGACCTGCTGGACCGGATGGACCAGCGCCACATGGCGCGTGCTGTGCGCGGCATGGCGGACGGGCTTGGCTCCGGCACGCCGTGGAACTTCACCGAAGGAGAGATAGACATGAAGGACATCAAGACCGTCGGTGATGCGATCGACTATTCCGAGCGGACGATCGAGGCGCTGAGGCTCAAGGCCGAAGAACTGGACCCGGCCGAGCGTGCGGCCTTCGAGGCCAAGGCCGCACCGATCATCGCGGACCTCTCGCAGATGGTGCCTGACCCGGACCTGCGGGCGCGCTTCGGCAAGCAGCTCGAAGAACCCTATCCGCCGGGGGCGGGCAGCTATGTGCTGATCGCCGCGCTGCAGGCCGGCAAGGACGAAGGGCTGAGCGACGTGCTCGAGCGCGCCGAGGAGGTGGGCATGGACAGCGAGGAGCTGGTGGCCCGGATTGCGGCGGGCGGCACGCGGAACTACGGCATGGCACAGGACTGGGTCGAGCGGGACATGAACGCGGTGCTGGCGAAGGACGGTCTCAGCGTGGAGACGGCCAATGACGACCAGCTCGATGCCGCGCTCGAGAAGGTCGACGGGGTGATGGACGCGCTTATGGAACGCGCCAAGGAAATGGGCGTCGAGATCGGCCGGACCCTCGCGGACGAGGAACAGGAGATCCTGCCGCTGATCGACGAAGACGACCGGACGCCAAATCCCTACCTGCAGGACCTCGCCGACATGCTGCGCGACGGCAAACTCACCGAGGAACAGGAAGAGGTGGTCGAGCGGACCCTGGAAGCCGAACTCTTCAAGGAGTTGGGCGAGGAAGGCTTGGCCGAACTTCGGCGTGGCAACTACGAGGTGCTGGACGCGGCCCTGCCGAGCAAGCTCGACCAGATCACCGTCACGCAGGAATTCCTCGAGATGACGTTTGAGGAGACGGGTGACCAGGTCTTCACCGACCGTGCCGCCGGGTTGCAGCAGGACAAGGCGACCGAGGTGGCGCGGCTGCGCGGCCAGCAGGAAGCGCAGGAGCTGGGCCGCGATCTTGGCCGCGACCGTGGTCTCGACGACGAGATGGAATTCTAAAGGGGAGATGAGCACCATGACCAAGACACTTCCCCTCTGGGCCGCACTTCTTTTCGGTGTGATCTGCGGCGCCGTCATCGGCACCATCGTCGCCGCCTTCTACCTGACCCTAGCCCTGAAAACCGGGTTTCAGAGCTTCGACATGTTGGCGCTCTGGAAGACTAGCGCCGGCACCCGCGCGGCGCACCCAGAGGCTTTCAAGGTGGGGTTTGGCGCTGTCGGCTTCGGGGCCATCGGGCTTGGCGCCCTGGCGCTGGCCTGGACCTGGAAGAAGGAGCGGGACGACTATGGCTCGGCCCACTGGCAGACCAAGGCGGAGCTGAAGAAGAACGA
>NZ_JARCJL010000030.1:0-42079 GCF_028890025.1 Phaeobacter sp. PT47_59 | reverse complement strand
CGCTCCAAGGCGCTCGCCCCAAACTGGCCGACTTTTGCTCCGCCACAATGGCCGAATTTTACTCCGCCGTTGACACCCAAGAGGCCTTTGCGGCAAGATACTTGGCCATGTTCGCCTCGGCACCGCAATTGGCGTCGGCATCATAGAGCGTGCAGGCCCTTTGGCGCATCAGGTTGGCCGCTTCGATTTCGATGAAGGCCTCGGCAATCGGGAACTGGACCCCCTGATTCTGGCCGATGGGACGGCCAAAGACCTGGCGTTCGCCGACATAATCGACGGCCCGGTCGGTGAACCAATAGCCATCGCCGATACACTCCGCCGCGATCAAGGTGCGTTCCGCGTTGAGGCCGGTCAGTATGTATTTGAAGCCCTTGCCCTCTTCGCCGATCATGTTTTCCTCGGGGATTTCGAGATTGTCGAAAAACAGTTCGTTGGTCTCGTGATTGACCATGTTGGAAATGGGCTTCACGTCCATGCCGGACTTCATGGCCTCGTGGACATCGACCAGGAAAATCGACATGCCCTCTGACTTCTTCTTCACCTCCGAAAGCGGAGTCGTGCGCGCCAGCAAGATCATCAAGTCGGAATGCTGGACGCGGGAGATCCAGACCTTCTGACCGTTCACGACGTAGCGGTCGCCGTTCTTGACGGCTGTGGTTTTGAGCTTGGTCGTGTCGGTCCCGGTGGTGGGTTCCGTGACCGCCATCGACTGCAGCCGCAACGCGCCCGACGCCAGTTTCGGCAGGATGTCCTGTTTCTGCTTTTCCGAGCCATGTCGCACCAGCGTGTTCATGTTGTACATCTGGCCGTGGCATGCGCCCGAGTTCCCACCGGCGCGGTTGATTTCCTCCATGATGACAGAGGCTTCGGTCAGTCCCAGGCCCGATCCGCCGTATTCCTCTGGGATCAGCGCGGCCATCCATCCCGCTTGGGTCAGGGCGTTTACGAAGTCTTCCGGGTAGGCGCGGTCTTCGTCCACCTTGCGGTGGTAGCTGTCCGGGAACTCGGCGCAAAGAGCGCGTATGGCGTCGCGGATATCCTGGTGTTCGTCAGTGCGCTGTTTGTACATCGGGGCCCCTATTCGCCAAAACTGTTTTCGACGCGATTTTGCGTGTCGTGGGCGCCAGTTCAAATATCGGAAATGGATCGGTGTTATAGGTTGGTTGAATACCGGGCAAAGCGGATCCCCGCGTCGCCGCGGCCCTTGAGCGGACATCAAGGGGCATGCGGCAGCCTGGCCCTTCTCAGGCGCGCGAACTGCCGCAGCGCCTTTGACCAAAGACACGAACTATGAAGGGTGGTTTACTGCCGTTAATGGGCCCTGAGCCTAGGCTCAGGGCCCATTATTCCTGCACCACTGGTTTGACAGAATTATTGTCTGCTCACGAGCAATGCTGCCGCAATAGTGGTTCTATTTCAAAGCATTGAGAGGCAAGCAGGAGGAAATTCCGTCAAATCCGACGGACGCCAAATCCACTTCATCTCAGCGTCTTGGCGCGCTTGCGAATAGACCCACTATGCACGGCGCGCACCAAACCTCTGATATATCGTGGATTTGGCGCCAGTAGAGTAGAATTAGTGGGCCCTGAGCCTAGGCCAGCACGGAGTCCAGGACGCTTTTCACCACTTTTTGGCGCAGCTGGCTTTGTCCATCTTTGGAAAACAGCGCATCGCCAAAGTTCACGGAAAACGTCGCGCGGTTTGAGACATTGAAGAAGGACATCGCACTGATCTGCCAGTGAAGCGTCAACGGCGAGGCATCGGTGCGAAACACGCCCGCTTTCTTGCCGGCCTCGCAGATCCGGGTGATCTGTTCGATGGCGGGGGTGTTGGTTGCGCTCAGCGACTCGCTTTCGATCATATGGCGGCCGTTGTGGATGTTTTCGATCATGACCAGACGGATGAAGTCCTCGTTGGCCTGGTGATGATCGAAGGTGAACTCGACAAGCCGCTGCAGGGCCTCGACGGGGGGAAACCCATCCAGGTCCAGCTCGGCTTCGGCGGCACGAACGCTCCGGTAGGCCTCTTCCAGAACCGCGCGATAGAGCCCCTCTTTGTCGCCAAAATAGTAAAAGATCATACGCTTCGAGGTCTGCGTTTGATCGACGATATTCTGCACCCTTGCGCCTGCAAGACCGTGTTTGGCGAATTCCTTTCTGGCGGCGCGCAGGATGTCTGCGCGCACGGCCTCCGGATCCTGCTTCCAGCTTCTAGGCTGCTTTTTTTGATTTTTATCCAAGGCTTGCGTCTTTCTGGTCGATCATTGGCCGGTCTGTTGCCAGCGCAGTTTAGACAATTAACCCGGTGGTTCAAGCAGTGCTATTTAACCGCACGGTACAAAACCCTTGACCTAATTAACCGCTTGGTTCAAATATCGTGGACCATCGAATCCTCAGGGCCGCTTTGGGAGGGGACCCGTCCGTGCACGCTCAACAAGATTGCAACGCCGCAAAGACCCAGCAGATCGAGGTTGGCCTCGTCGGCCGTGGCATTTCGAAGTCGCGCACCCCTTCCATGCACATGGCCGAGGCCAGGGCGCAGGGTCTCTCCTGTGCCTATCGCCTGCATGACATGGATGATCCGACTTATGCGAATATGTCTCTGGCCGGGCTGCTGGACCGGTTGGAAGCCGAGGGCTATGCCGGTCTCAACATCACCTTTCCGTATAAGATCGAGGTCATCGATCTGCTGGCAGAGCTGTCGCCCAACGCAAGCGCCGTTGGCGCGGTCAACACCGTCGTGTTCCGGGATGGGAAACGCTATGGTCACAACACGGATCTTTGGGGGTTTGCCGAAGGGTTCCGGCGTGAATTTGGCACCGAGCCTCAAGACCACGCCCTGTTGCTGGGGGCAGGCGGGGCCGGAGTGGCGGTGGCACATGCGCTGATCGACTGTGGTGTGAAACGGCTGTCGATCTACGACACGGACCAGAACCGTTCCACTGCCCTGGCCCGCCAGGTGATGCGCAACCGCCCCCAGTGCATGGCGCAAAGCGTGCCTGACCTGGACGCGCTTGTCGCCCAGGACCCCCCAGACGGGATTGTCAACGCCACGCCCATGGGCATGGCCAAACTGCCCGGCTCGGCCTTTCCGATCCGCCTGCTGACGTCGCAGATGTGGGTCGCTGATATCGTCTATTTCCCGCTTGAGACAGAGCTGTTGCGCGCGGCGGCAGAGCGGGGGTGTCGCACGCTCAAGGGCTCGGGAATGGCCGTTTTCCAGGCGGTGCGCGCGTTCGAACTTTTCACCGGTCGGCCTGCCGACCCCAACCGAATGAAGGCAACATTCGACGCCTTCGATCAATAATCCTGCAGTTTCGCAGGGCAAAAAGCGTTAAAGGGAGGAAAACCATGACGTTTAAGATCACCAAAGTTGCTGCAGCCGCAGCACTGGTCCTGGGCCTGGCTTCGGCCGCACAGGCGCAAACCCTGCGCCTGGCGCATGTGGATCCGGATGAATGGACCGCATCCAAGAAAGGCTCGGCTGCGCATATCTTCAAGAATATCGTCGAAGGCGAAACCGGGCTGACCGTCGAGCTGTTCCCGGCCGGCGCGCTGGGCAACGAGACCGAGCTGGTCGGTCAGGCGCAAGAAGGCCTGACCCAGGTTGTGATCGTCTCGGGTGCAATGTCGAAAGCCTGCCCCGCGGCTGGCGTTCTGGACATCCCCTATACCTTCTCCTCGGCAACCATCGCCTGGGACGTGCTGGACGGTGAGTTTGGCGACGCGCTGGCCGAGCATTGCCTGGAGCAGACCGGCCTGCGCACGCTGGCCTATGGTGAAACCGGCTTCCGCAACTTCACCAACGGCACCCGCGAGATCCGCACCCCGGCGGATATGGAAGGTCTGAAGTTCCGCGTTCAGCCGATTCCGCTCTATGTGGAAATGGTCAAGGGCCTGGGCGGCGAGCCGACCCCGATCGCCTGGACCGAACTGCCCAACGCCCTGTCCACCGGCGTTGTCGACGGCCAGGAAAACCCCGTCGGCACCATCTACAACAACGGTCTGCACAAGCTGCAGAAATACATGACCCTTGACGGTCACGTTTATGCCGCCGACTTCATCCTGATCTCGGACGAGTTCTATCAGTCGCTGTCTGCTGCCGAGCAGGCCGTGGTCTCCAAGGCCGCCCGGGTGGCCGGCAATATGGGCCGTTCGATCCAGCAGTGGGGCA
Organism: Phaeobacter sp. PT47_59; assembly: GCF_028890025.1. Classification (NCBI taxonomy): domain Bacteria; kingdom Pseudomonadati; phylum Pseudomonadota; class Alphaproteobacteria; order Rhodobacterales; family Roseobacteraceae; genus Phaeobacter; species Phaeobacter sp. PT47_59. The sequence goes on along the minus strand of NZ_JARCJL010000030.1, from coordinate 37,906 downwards.
CCGCCGAAGGCGTGTTGAAGGTGCAGGAAGAGGGTATGCAGGTCTATTCCCCGACCGCCGATGAAATCGCGATGTTTGCCGAGAAAGCTCAGCCCGCCGTGGTAGAGTATCTGCGCGGCGAACTGGGCGATGATGCGGTCTGGATCGATCGTCTGCAAGACGCGGTCGCCGCGGCCAAGTAAGCTGAAAACCAACCGGGCGCGCCTCTGGGCGCGCCTGACACTGCGTATGGGCGAGCCAATGGACAAGTTCACCACTGCGGCGAAACGTTTCTTTGCTTTTGGAGCCGGGCTCTCCATGGCACTGGTTTTCGTCATCATCTTCGTCAACGCCCTGCGTCGCTACACGATGGGTAAATCGATCGCCTGGGGTGAGGAGCTGCCGATCTACCTGACGATCTACGGGGTCATGTTCGGCATCGCCTATGCCTATATGTCCGACAGCCACATTCGGTTTTCCATCATCGCCGACATGCTGTCGCAGCGCTTGCGTCACTGGCTGTTCGTGGCCTCTGACCTGTTGGCCTTCGCCACCGGCGTTGTCCTGGCCTTTGCCGGTCATGCCTTTGCCCTGCGGCGCGGGCATATCGACAGCTCCGGCCTGAAATCCGCCGCCAATGCCCTGGCCGAGACCACCGGCATCCCGCTGCTGGAATGGATTGGCAAGCTGGGCACCTGGCAATACGCCATTGCCATCGGGGGCGTGCTCTTGGCCGTTGCCGCCGCCCTGAAATTGTTGCAACGCCTGCGCACCGCCAAGATGGGGAACCTCTGATGGTCTATGCAATCCTGATCACCTGCCTTGTGGTTGGCGCACCGATCTTCATTGCGATTGTCGCGGCGCTGCTGAGCTTCATGGCCATGAACGATGCCCCCTACACGATCCGCATCGTCGCCACCGAGATTTTCCGAAGCCTCAACTCATTCCCGCTTCTGGCCATTCCCTTGTTTGTGCTGGCTGGGGAGCTGATGAACGAGAGCGGCATTACCGGCCGTATCATCGCCTTTGCAAACGTCCTGGTGGGGCGGATGCGCGCGGGCCTGGCCATGGTCAATATCTGGGCCTCGGTGATCTTTGCCGGCCTGTCCGGTTCTGCCGTGGCGGATACCTCGGCCATCGGCCGCGTCTTCATCCCGGAGATGGAGAAACACGGCTATGACCGCAGCTTTGCCGCGGCGCTGACGGCTGCCTCTTCGGTGATCGGGCCGATCATTCCGCCCTCTATCCCGGTGATCATCTATGCGCTGATCGTATCAGGCGTTTCCGTGCCCGCGCTGTTCCTGGCCGGTGTGGTGCCCGGCCTGCTGTTGGCCGTCTTCCTGTCGGCCTATGTCATGTTGACGGTCAAGGTCGCCGATCCCGGTGCGGCAAGCGAATTGACACGCGTGCCGTCGGGCGTTGCCCTGCGCCAGGGCATCCTGCCGCTGTTGATGCCGGTGTTCGTGGTGGGCTCGATCCTGATGGGGATTGTCACCCCGACCGAGGCGGCCGCCTTTGCCGTCGCCTATGCGCTGGTGCTTGGGGTGTTCGTCTATCGCAAGATCGCCCTAAATGCCTTGCCCCGCCTGTTTGCCGAAGCCATGCGCGACAGTTCGGTCATCCTGATCATCATTGCCGCCGTGGGCGCTGGCAACTGGCTGCTGACCTATAACCGCGTTCCCAACATGCTGACGGATTGGGTGCTGGGCAACGTCGATGGCAAGACCACCTTCCTGCTGGCCGTCATCGTGCTGTTCCTGTTCGTCGGTTTGTTTCTGGAGGGCATCGCCGCCATGCTGGTGCTGGTTCCGATCCTGCACCCGATTGCGGTCTCCTTGGGGGTCGATCCGATCCATTTCGGCATCCTGGTGATCTTCAACCTCATGATCGGGCTGATCACGCCCCCGCTTGGGCTGTGTCTATTCGTGGCCGAGGGGGTCGCGCAGGTCGGGATGGCGCGCCTGACCCGGGCGATCCTGCCCTTCTTCCTGGTCGAGGTGCTGGTGCTGCTGATCCTCACCTTCGTGCCCGAGACCGTCATCTGGCTGCCGCGCGCCCTCGGCTACTGAGGCCGATCAATACCAAGAAGGTTCTGAGACATGAAAACCGCGATTGCCACCGTTTCGATCTCTGGCACATTGACCGAAAAGCTAGAGGCGATAGCCGCCGCCGGCTTTGATGGGGTCGAGATTTTCGAACAGGACTTCATTGCCCATGACGGCAGCCCCCGCGAGGTGGGGCGGATGATCCGCGACCATGGTCTGGAGATCTCGCTGTTCCAGCCATTCCGCGACTTTGAATGCCTGCCCGAGCCGATGCGCTCCAAGGCTTTTGACCGGGCCGAACGCAAGTTCGACATCATGCAGGAACTGGGCGCCGATCTGGTGCTGATCTGCTCCAGTGTCCACCCGGCCTCCTTGGGCGGGATTGACCGCGCGGCGGATGACCTGGCGGAGCTGGGCGAACGCGCCCGGACACGGGGGCTGCGGGTCGGCTATGAAGCCCTGGCCTGGGGCAAGAACGTCAACGATCACCGCGACGCCTGGGAGATCGTGCGCCGTGCCGACCACCCCAACATTGGCCTGATCCTGGACAGCTTCCATACGCTGGGCCGGGGGCTGGATCCCAAGTCGATCCGCGCGATCCCTGGCGAGAAGATCTTTTTCGTCCAGTTGGCGGATGCGCCGCTGATCGAGATGGACCTGCTGTACTGGTCCCGTCACTTCCGCAACATGCCCGGCGAAGGCGACTTGCCGATTACCGATTTCATGCGGGCTGTGATGGCGGCGGGCTACCAGGGGCCGATCAGCCTTGAGGTGTTCAACGACCAGTTCCGCGGCAACAATGCACGTATGGTTGCGCAGGATGGCTACCGGTCGCTGATCGCCCTGATGGATGATGTGAACCGGGCCGAGCCCGGCATCGTGGCGGATCCGCTGGATATTCCCGCGCGGGTCTCGGTCGATGGGGTGGCATTCGTGGAATTCGCCGCGCGGGGCGAGGATCACGAAGCTATTTCGGCCTTGCTGCGCTCACTTGGATTTGCCCGCGTCGGACAGCACCGCAACAAGCAGATCGACTTGTGGCAACAAGGGGAGGTCCGCTTTGTCGTGAATGCGGACACCGAAGGCCACGCTGCGCATGCCTGGAATACCCGCGGTCTCTGCGTCTGCGATATCGGGCTGAAGGTGCCCTCGGCCAGGGACACGGTTGCCCGCGCCTCGGCCCTGGGCGTCCGGACCTTTGAACAGCCTCTTGGCCCCGGGGAACTGGACATCCCCGCCATCCGTGGCCTGCATGGATCGGTGTTGCATTTCATCGGGGATGAGGCCGATTTGGCGCGTGTCTGGGATATTGAATTCGTGGCCACCGATGAAACCGCGCCCGAACAGCCGATATTGCGGAGCATTGACCACCTGGCGCAGACCATGAGCTATGAAGACATGCTCAGTTGGACGCTGTTTTACACGGCGCTGTTTGACATGCAGAAGTCTCCGATGGTGGACGTGATCGATCCCGATGGCATTGTGCGGAGCCAGGTTGTCGAGAATGCGGAAGGGGCGCTGCGCGTGACCTTGAATGGCGCCGAGACGCACCGCACCCTGGCCGGGGAGTTCCTGACCAAGAGTTTTGGCACGGCTTTTCAACATATCGCGCTGCAATGCGACGACATCTTTGAAACCGCTGCGGCCCTTGAAAAGATCGGTTTTGACTCCCTGCCGATGCCTGAAAACTACTATGCCGATCTGGCGGCGCGGTTTGACCTGAGCGATGTCTTGCTCGGCAAGATGCAGGCGGCAAATATCCTCTATGAAGAGGAGAATGGCGCGGCCTTTTTCCAGCTGTATTCCCGCAGCTTCGCCGGCGGAATGTTCTTTGAGATCGTCCAGCGCGATCCGCGTTTCAAGGGCTTTGGCTCATTGAATGCGCCCTTCCGCATCGCCGCACAAAAGCGACTGGGGCGGACCAAGGGCATGCCGCAAAGCTAATCCACGAACAGCAAGTCTGATAAACCCATGTCCAACGCAACCGTGTTCATTCTGAACGGTCCCAACCTCAATCTCCTGGGGCAACGCCAACCCGAAATCTATGGCTTCCTGACCCTCAAGGATATCGAAGCCGCCTGTCAGGACATCTGTGACCAGAACGGCTTGGACATGGTGTTTGCCCAAAGCAATCACGAAGGCGAACTGGTTGACCTGATCCACCGCGCGCGCCTTGAAGCGGATTGCATCATCATGAACCCCGCCGCCTATACGCATACATCGGTGGCCATCCGCGATGCCTTGGCGACGTTTGACAAGCCGATCTACGAGGTTCACCTGTCAAACGTTCACCAGCGCGAAGCCTTTCGGCATCATAGCTATGTGTCCGGCGTGGCGACGGGTGTGATCGCCGGTTTTGGTGCGTTTGGCTATAGCGCCGCGCTCTTGGCGTTTCTGGCCCGGGAATAGCCGCCCGAAAGTGCTGCTTATCGATTGCGGAACCTCCATGGCGCACTCCAGCGAATGCGAAAGATCTGGCAAGTCCCCAATAGCCGCCGCCCGGCAGGTGATGGCAGCCTCGGTGGACAATAGGATCCAGATCGGCGGCAACGATGCCTGGAAAACACCAGGTGCAACGCTTGGTCCAACGCGCGGCGCCGTGTTGTGCACATGATCTAAAACACCAACTCAAAGCAGAGTTGGAATGCTGCCTTTGCGGCGGCATTGTCGGTGTGCGCAGCAATCAATCTGATATCTGCCTGATGTGAGTTTCTCACAACTTCAAGCATTTGAATTGTTAATTATTTGTTAACCATGTGATCATCATATGCCCGTAAAAGTATAGTGAAAGGGCTATTATGGCTGACGTAATTCTCTCGAATCCACTGATTGACGACGCAAAAGACCCCTCGATGGTCATCCTGCCCTCGGGTGAGAAGATTGTGACCTTTGCATGGAACGATGGCACGGGATTTGCCATCTGGATGCAGCGTTTCGATGCAGCAGGTGCAACGATAAGCCTAGAGCGGGTCAGCACCGGAACGGTCAACCACAACGCGCTTCCCAAGATCGCCGTGGATGAAAATGACACGGTCGCCATCATCTGGGAGGCCACGGACGGCGGTCTGGAGGCCCGCTATTGGGATCTTCTTACCACTTCTTTCCCGGGTGACGTTTTCAGTTTCGGCCACAGGGATCCGGGCACCAACGCACCGCTCAATGCGGTCAAAGACCATTCGATTGTCGCAAATGACGGAGGTGGTTTCACAGCGGTTTGGGTGTCTAGCGTTGTCGATGGCAGCGGATATGCGGTTGTGGCACAGGATCTGCAGCCCGGAGGGACTTCGGGCGATCCCTTCGTCGTCAATACAGGCTATTCCGGCAGCCAGGACACGCCTGATGTGCTGATGCTTGGCAATGGCAGCATGCTTGTCACCTGGGCCTCGCCGAATGGCACTGGCGGCCAGGATGCAAACGATGGGATATTCGGGCAGATTTACCAACCGGACCCTAGCGGTAGCGGGAGTTGGATTCTCCAAGGCGCGGAATTTCACATCAACAGCACCGTCAACTATGTCCAAAGCGCACCGCAGGCCGTTGACCTCGGAAATGGTGAAGTCCTCGTCGCCTGGCTCTCGGAAACTGTCGGCATTCAATTTCAGCGCTTTGACTACAGTGACCCTTATCATCCGGGGGAAACTGTCGGTGTCGAAGGCACCTTTGATTGGCAGATGTCTGGAACCGCCAACCTGATCCTGGATGAGGCTGTAGCACTGGACAGCGATAGCGTCGCGGTCATGTGGCGGCACAAGACCACCGGAAACCTGTTTGTTCAGACCTTCGATCTGAATGGTAATCCGCTCACCGACCATGTCGAAATCGACACAACAAATACCAGCACCAATGGAGCCAAGTTCATTGCGGAGCTGGATCTGTTGCCCAGTGGCAATCTGCTGGTAACGGTCGAGAATTACTCCGGCGATATCTTTACGCATGAGGTGGACGCCACCCCGACATACGTCAATTACACAATGGACGGGGGCGACCCTTCGGTAGTGGTCCTCACCAGTGGCGAGCGCCTGGTCACCTTCACTGATGTGGAAGCTGGGCAAAGTGTCATCAAGGTGATCCGCTTCCCCGCGGACGGGTCGGATCCGCTCGCGCCGCAGACCATCAGCACCTCAGCCATCGGCAACAAGGCAAATCCAAAAATCGCCACCATAGGCAACAAGGTCATGGCCATTTGGGAAAGGCAGGATGGGGAGCTTGTCGCCCGCCTGTTGAACGATCAGGGCGTTGCTGAGGGCAGCGAAGTTCCATTTGGCCGGTGGGACCAATCTGGCCTGCCTGATCGGAACATTATTGATCACACACTTGTTGATCTGGGGAATGGTCAGGCAGTTCTGGTTTGGTCAGAAAACCACTTCCGCGACGGTCCTGACAATACTCAGACCGACATTGTCGCACAACGGGTCCAAATCTCGTCTTCCGGTCAATTGGAACTGGTCGATTCCACCCCGTTCAAAGTCAGCGAAGGCGTCAGCGGCAACTTCGAAGAGGCTGATGTGGCCAACCTCGGCAATGGCGGATTTGTCGTGACCTGGACTGAGTGGCCAAGCTCTCAGGTATTGACCAGGGTCTATTCGCTCGATGCAGGCGGGCAACTGGTCGCAGAAACGCCGCCGTTTGACATCAATACCACCGTCAATACCACCGTCGCCCAGGTTGATGCCCCTCATATCGTAGCCCTAGAAGATGGCGGCTACTATGCTGTGTGGATTTCCTACGACGAAGCCATGCGGTTCCAACGTTTTGACGCCAGTGGTGAAGAAGTCAGTTCGGGGAGTTTTGAGCAGGCCCAAGAAACGGACCACGGGGCCGTGATGGAAGTGGTTGCGCTGGAAGATGGCGGAATCGCGGTGATGTGGCGCGACGACAATGCCGTATATGGCAGTAGCAACGTCTATGTGCAAAGCTACGATCTGGACGGCTTCCCATTGACTGAAGCCACCCTAATTGTCTCTGGCAACGACAATGATGCGATAGGAGATCTTGATCAACTTCCCGACGGGCGGCTCGTCGTCACCTGGGAACATCAGGGCGCGATCGAGACCCAGATCATCGGCGCTCCGCCTGCCGCTGGGCTGCCGACTGAACTGGTCCCCACAATGCTGGAGGCCGCCGATCCGTCCTATGTCGTGATGGCAAACGGTGAGCGGATCCTGGTCTTCACCTCCGAAGACGTGGATGGTCATGGCATCTGGGTACAGCACTATTCGGCGGATGGTGTTCCGGACCAGCCGATCACCAAGATCAACCAAAATGAATCACATTTCTCATATGCAAACCCGGAAATCGCGGATGTCGGCGGCGTGCCAGTCGTCATCTGGGAAGACTATGATGGCGGATTGGTCGGGCGGCAATTGGGATCGGATGGGCATCCTGTTGGCAGCGAGTTCCTGATCGGCGCGCGCGACGACCAAAACAATAATGCGCCGCTTTTTGCTGCGTCAGATCACGAGGTAACAGCCTTGGGGGATGACAAATTCGTTGTCGTCTGGACCACCTCCCTGGAAGACGGCGCCAACACCGGCGTAAAGGCCGAGCTATTTGACCTTGATCCAAGCGGCGCTTCGTCTCCGGTGAGCCTCGATGAGATGATCGTCAACACCACGACACTCAGCAATCAACGGATCCCTTCCGTGACCGCCCTAAGCGACAGTCGTTTCGTGGTGACCTGGGAGTCTGGGCGTGGAGCCGATGTAATTGACTCCAACGGTGGAATTTTCGGGCAGATTGTCGACGTTGGGCTTGTCGGGGGCACCGGTCCAGGAACAGAGATGACGCCTTTCTCAGCAGAGTTCCACGTCAACACAACCACCAACAGCGTTCAGGAGGCCTCTCAGGTCGTTGTCCTGAACGATGATGGCGATTTCCTGGTGACATGGTTCTCCGAGCAGGTTGGCATTCAGGCCCAGAGACTTGATGCCACGGGGGAAGTCGAGGGAACCGAGATTAGCTTTGATTGGGACTTGTCCGGCACCAATTACATCACCTTTGACCAGGCAATCGCCCTGGAGGGAGGCGGTGTCGCTCTGATGTGGCGAAACGAAGCTTCGGACCACCTCTTCGTGCAGAGTTTTGATCTGTTGGGCAATCCGCTGAACGACCATGTGGAAATCGACACGTCGATCGGTTCTTCCGGCGACGGGTTCATTGCCGAGCTGGACCAACTCGACAACGGCCGTTTGATTGTGACCTGGGAAATCCGGGGGACCGGCAATATGGAATCGATTGTGCTGGCCGTGCCGCCCTCGGTGGAGACACAGGCAATGGCCAAACAATCGCTGCCAAACGACGCTATGCAGTTGGCGTCAGCACTGGCTGAGACCTTCGCTGGGGTAGCGGATGTCTTTGAGCTCGTGCCTTTGGAAGTCCCGGTGGGGGTGTCTGAATACGATGTGTTGCCAATGCGCGAGGCCCTCTTGGCAGAGGCCGGGAACCTCACCGAGAAGGGGGCTTTAACGCTATCAGACCACGCCACGGGCATCTTCTATGGTGAAGGCTACCACTGGCCCGATGACCTTCTGTAGGATCTGACCGCGCGCCATTCAAGAGATACGCCAAGGGGGTGGTCGCGCCCCTTGGCTGCTTGTGCGGCGAAAGTCGCTTTCGGGGTGCCGGACTCCAGTGTTTGGAGCCAATTGGACGAACCGGGAGAGCAAGTTTGAACGGTCTGCTTTCTCTGCAAATCCACCTGCGCCGAGGTTGCTGCCAGGGCGATGTTTGGCGCCTGGGCCTTGTGGCTTCGATGGTTCCTAGACTGCCAGCACGGTCTCTCTTCATCATCTCTTGCAGGCGCATGTGGCCGATTTGGACAACGGAGCAGAAGAGATGAGTACAGGGCTGCCATCGGTTTGAACGATTGCCCGAACAGCTGAGAAATACAGCTGCCAGACAGGTTTCATCACGGCATTCCATCACCTGGCTTTGCAGGGCATCACATCAGCGCGGTAACCTTTTTCCAATGGTTGTCGGGCACCAGCACCGGATCTAGGTGTCGACGAGGAACACCAGGGATGCGCACCTCCGGGTCGGCCGCGATTGCCTCGGCTATACGGCGCATCCTTGTGGCAAGACCATCGGCGTGGGCCCTGGGGTCGATCAGAATGTAGAATTGCCCCAAGTCATGCGGCGGGCCATCCGGCAGTTTGAGCCCCTTCACGTCCAGCGAGTTGACGGAACCGGTCAGTCCGGCGGCCAGCACCTCGACCAGAAGCCCCAAAGCCCAGCCCTTGTAATCCGCCGCCGAGACAAGTGCACCACGCAAGGCAGCCTCGGGATCGGTCGTGGGATTGCCGCCCGAATCCACGGCCCAGCCCAGGGGAATCTGTTCTCCCGCAGCCTTGGCCATCGTGATCTTTCCAAGCGCCACCGCGGCGGTCGAGAAGTCTGCGTGCAATGCGGGTTCACCATCCCCCGGTATGGTCATGGCAATCGGATTGGTGCCCAGAACAGGCGTCTTGCCACCAGGCCCGGCAACGATCGCAGAGGCGTTGGTCATGCCGATCCCGACCAATCCCTGCGCGGCGAGTTGTTCTGTAAAATAGCCCAACGAGGTACAGGTATGCGCGTGGCCAACCGCCAGCGTGGCGATGCCGTTTTCATGCGCAGCGGCCAGCGCCTTCGGCAGGGCTTTGGCAAAGGCCGGCTGAGAAAATCCGAATTGCGCATCCACCATGACCACACCGGGACGCGTGACGGATACCACCGGCTCTGCCTGACCGTTCACGCGCCCGCTGCGCAGCTGAAGGCAGTAGCTTTCGAGGTAATAGAGCCCGCAGATGACATTGCCGGTCTGTTCGGCTCGGGCAACGGCCCTGGCGACCTCCGCTGCCTGCCAAGGTCCGGCACCGTGGGCCTCCAAGGCAGCTCTGCTCGTCTCCTGGATTTCGGCAACAGATACTTTTGCCATCAGGTCTCTCCTCGCTGTCTATCTGTCTGGTCCGGCCCCGGAGGCGCGTGATTGCGTGGTTTCAGGCACAAGCAGCCGCGACGCCAGGTCTTCCAATGCGCCCCATGCGTCTTCCTTCACCGGGCGACTACGCCAATCGGCGGGCCGCATGTCTTCCGCTTCGATACTGCGCGCCAGGTCGACCCGCGCGATGGGCCCGGGCAATTCCCCACAAAGCGATACCCCTGCTGGCCCGCACCGGGCCGCCCCGCCAGGCCAGCGCAGATCCCAGTACCCGCCTTCCGCCAGTGCGAAGCCGAGCAACAACAGCGGCGCGGCCGTGTCGCCTAAGGCCACATCGCTCGTTGGCGGGGCATCCAGCAGCGCCACCATCTCTGCCAGTCCGCAGGCCGGTGCCCCCTTTGCCTTCGAGCAAGGACAGCTGCGCGGCGTCGCCAGCAGGTCGGCCACGGCCTCTGCCCCGGGCAACCCGTGGGCAGAGAGAAGCCTCGCGGCCAGCCCGGCTTCCTCGGCCATTCCCCAGGGGCATCCCGCGCCCCGGACCGCCTTTGTACAGGTCGTCGTGATCTCGGACAGTGTGCGGATTTCACTCATGCCTCTGCCTCCGCCGCGGGGAGGCACCAATCGTCTTCCGGCAACTGGTGCAATTCATCCGGAAATGGCGCGTTCTGGTACATGGTAATGCGCACCCAACGGTCGGACCGCGGATCGAAACCTGTGGCTCCGAAAAAGGCCAGCTTGCAGCGCAATATGTCGATGGGCAGCAGGTCGGCTGCGATCAGGTTGTCGCGGATTTCGCCATATGGCGCGGATTTCGCCATCTGCACCCGCCGTACGGCGCGGCGATGTTCTGGCTGGAGGCGCAGAAAGGCCGCCACGGTTTCGCCTGGGGGGCGGCTGTCCAACGCGCCTGCCAGCTCTGACACTGCACGTCCGATGCCCAAAGGCTGCTCGCGCTCTGCGCCGGGCTCCGTGTGCCGCTCTCCAAGCCGGGGTTCCAGCTTTGCTTCCGACACGTACCAAAACCGCGCGCAGGCCTCAGGAGATGTGTAATCAGGTGTCAGTGCCCAGTCGAACTGCTTTGCAATCAGCGTATTGAGCTCCGACACGGTCATGGCGCCGGCAATGCGGGCGCTCTTGCGCTCCTGCGCGCCCATTTGCTCGGCCAGGTCATCCACATAGGCGCCATGCGGTTCCAGAATGAGGGAAAGCAGCAATTCCTGTCCCTCCACCGAAAGGGTGCGCATGGCCCAGTCCCATAGCTTGGCCCAGGGCGTTGCAGCCTCCAGAGCCCCCTTGGCGATATGCGCCCGCAAAAGCACCAGATCGGCAGAGAGGTCTGCCAGTTTCGCCCGCTGAATCGGGTGTTCGGAATGCCACCCCGTCAGCAGACGCGCAAAACCGCCCAGGGCGCGTTCAAAACTGGCACGGGTCCCGGGGGTGCTTTCGGGCAAAGCCCTGATCCGGGCGAGCGCGGTTTCCCGTGCAGTAATCCACGCGTTCAGCAGGGCCGGATGGTTCACGAGAAACGGTGCCATGCCAAGCCCGGTGGAATTGCCGATACCCAGGCTCCGCCGCAGGGCGGGGTGAAGTGTTGTTGCCCGTGCTCCGCCGCGTGCACGGGCCAGGTGCTCGACCAGATCGCAGACAAAGGCCCGGATCAGCCAGACCGCCAGCATTTCTGCTCGAAAAGGCCCGTCCATCAAGTCCCGGCCAGCCAGCGCCGTGTGGTCCGCCGCGCCGAACTTTCCCGAGCCGTAAACGGCAGTTGTGCGCATCAGATAGCCCACTTCGGCCAATCGCTCCGCATCCGGCTGTCGACCTGCCGCCAGTCTTTCAACCACGTGGGACCATAGGCGGGTCGACCGGTTGGCGCGCGAAAGAACCAGTTCGCGGTCGCTGACCCGGCCCGCCTCCTGTCGCGGGACATTGGCGGCCAGACGATCCAGATCTGCGGCAGAGACTTCGCCATCCATCAGGGCAAAGGTGGCGTCCCAGGCTTCCGCAATCACCCGGTCCGAGCGCAGGGCGTCCGGCAAGTCATGGGCGAAGGCAACGAGGCTGTAGCATTGTCCTTGCCCGCGGACACGATAGACAGCGCGGCCCACGCCCTGGGCGTCGATGTCCCATAGTGGACGATCCACCTGCCAACCGCCCTTGCGCAATCCCCGCAGCAGGACGCGCATGAAGCTCAACCGGGTCTGATGGGCAGACCCCAGACGCGACAGGCGCATGACCTCTGAGGCGGGGCGCAGACCGTTCATGGTGCAGGCCCAAACCCGGTTGCGAAGAAGCGCAACCAGTTTTCGCCCAGGATTCCGCGCACATCCGCTTCGGAAAACCCAACGCCGCGCAGCCCCTCTGCAAGTCCGGGGAAATCACGGTTGTCGCGGAAGAACTCCGGCTGTCTCGGGAAACCCGGCGCGGCGGCGGAGCCCTCGCCATAGTCGATGCGCTTGGTCCAGCGACCGACCCGCATCCACTCCACCACGCTGTCCGGCTGATCCTGGCAGAGGTCCGAACCGATCCCGATATGCTCTGCCCCCATAAGCTCTGCCGTATCGGCAATCATCCGGCAGAAGTCTTCGAGCGTACAGTCCGACCCGCCACGCAGATGATGGGGATAAAGCGAGAACCCCAGCATGCCGCCGGTTTCGGCCAGGGCCCGCAGCACGGTATCGGACTTGTTGCGCAACGCCGGGTGCCATCCTGCGGGATTTGCATGTGTAATCGCGATCGCCCGCGTGCTGTGTTCGATGGCCTCCAGAGTGGAGCGTTCAGCCGAATGGCTCATATCCACGACAAGGCCCACCCGGTTCATTTCCGCCACCACCTCACGGCCCATGCGGGTGAGCCCGGGGTCTTCAGCTTCGTAGCAGCCGGTCGCCAGCAAGGACTGGTTGTTGTAGCTCAACTGCATGAAACGCAATCCCAGGGTATGAAGGATTTCGACCAGGCCTATGTCATCTTCCATCGGGGCGGGTGTCTGAGCGCCAAAAATGATTGCCGTGCGGTTGGCGGCCTTTGCCGCGCGGATCTCCTCGGCTGTCCCCGCCCGAGTGATCAGATCGGGATAGGCCTCGAAGTGGCGGTTCCAGGTTTCAATATTGCTGACCGTTTCCCGGAACATCTCGTGATAGGCGATGGTAACATGGACAGCGTCCACCCCTCCTTCCCGCATTTGACGAAACACGGTCTCCGACCAATTGGCGTATTGCAGCCCGTCAATTTGCATCGCGCACCCTCCTGTTCACCCGAACATTAGGGCCAGACCCCGTTGATTTCTACGTTGCAGCGTGATTCACGTCTCGAAAATCGAGCGGTGAACAGGTCTGATCTCTTCTGGCTGACCTTTGCTGCGACTTGACCATTGGCGGCAATGCGCCGGAATCGGACTTCGCGACCTCCACCTTTTCCGCAGAACTGACATATCATGTTCTTGATAAGGAAAAACCTAGCGCGCTACGGGTGACATGGCATCCAGACGTGTTGGCCAGCCAATCAGTTCAGTCGGCACTTTCGCCAGATTTTGGAAATGCGACTGTGACACATAGCCCGGGAGAATTGTCGGACAGCGTGATGACGCCTCCATGCAGGTCTATGACCGCCTTGACCAGGCTCAGGCCAAGCCCGTTGCCCGGCGTCGTCCGGCTCTTTTCCACACGGTAGAACCGGCGAAATACCTTTTCTCTTTCCTGCTCGGGTATGCCTTTTCCGTTGTCGCAGACGGAAAAGAAAACCCGGCCGCTCCGTGCTGAAAGTACAACCTCTATGCGTGCGCTTGGTGGACAGTGGCGCAGGGCGTTTTCAATGACATTTGCCATCATCTGGGCCAGCAATTGCTGGTCGCCGAAAACACCTATTGGGTTTGGCCCGACGGTGAATGTCAGCACTTGCTGCTTTTCCTCGGCCACTACGCCATAGGCGTCTTCGATGCGGTCAAGAACGGCGATGAGATCAACCTGGGCGAAGTTTTCCTGGCGTGCGCCGGCTTCGATCTGCGAAATCCGCAGCAGCGCGTGAAAGGTCTCGATCAGATCGTCGGCCGCATCGATGGCCTTGTAGACCTCGTTGGCCAACGGCTCCGGCAATTCCGGTGATTGGCCGATCGCTTCCAGCCTTTGGCGCAGACGTTGCATGGGGGTACGCAGATCATGCGCGATATCGGCCGAAATCTGCTTCTGGCTTTCGACCAGTTTTTGCAATTGTCCCAGCGTCCTGTTGATCTCGCGCGACAACCGCGCCAGGTCGTCGGTATCATTGCCGATCAGTGCCACCCGGGCCTGCAGATCGCCCTGCGCAACATCGTCAAGAGTCGCGGTGACCTGCCGAAGCCGATGTTCCGTGCGGCGGCCGACAATAACGCCAACGCCGGCGCCGACCAGGAGCATGAACAGAAAACCGGCAATCAATCCGGCCCCGAGCCCCTCCAGCAATTCAGCCAGGAAATAGGTGCTTGTACCCAGAACCAGCGTGTCCGTGCCGAGCTCGACCTCGCGCAGAATATAGCCGAAGCCCTCGTTCCGGCTTGTCGCAACAAAGACGATGGCGGAGGCATCCACGTAGCCGGACGCCGTGTCTGCGGTGATGCGTTTCACATTTCCGGCAAGGGGACGCTCCTCCGCGTCCACCAGCAGGAAGATGCGGTGATCCTCGAAATTGAAGGCGCCATATGTCGCCAGCTGCGCAACAACCGCCTCCCTGCCGCCTTGGCGATAGGCTTCGAGGAAAACAGCCTCCTGGTCGGCGAGCTGTTCCCTGATCCATTTGGAGGTCTCGTAATCGGCCATTCTGTAGGCGGCAGCAAAGACCAGCGCGGCCAGCAGGGAATAGAGCAGGGCAAACCGCAGCGACAAGCGGACGGAGGTGGAGCGCCGCAAACGGCGCAAGAGCGGCGCCTTATCCATGCAGGCTGTAACCCGCACCGCGGATGGTGTGGATCAGCTCCCGTGCGAAGGGCTTGTCGATCTTGTTGCGCAGCCTGCTGATATGGGTTTCCACCACGCTGGTCTTGGGGTCGAAATGGAAATCCCAGACAGCTTCGAGCAGCATGGTGCGGGTCAACACCCGGTCCGCATTGCGCATGAGATACTCCAGCAAGCTGAACTCCCGCGGTTGCAGGTCGATCTGCGTGCCGCCGCGGCTGACCGTCCGCCGGACGAGGTTCATCTCAAGATCGGCCACGTGGAGAACGGTTTCCTCGGCTTTCAGCGGCGGGCGGCGCACCAGTGCTGCTAGGCGGGCGGACAGCTCCTGATAGGAGAACGGCTTTATCAGGTAATCATCCGAACCGGCCTTCAGGCCTTCAACCCGATCATCGATACCATCCAAGGCGCTGAGAAACATGATCGGGGTTTCGTTGCCGGCCCCGCGCACCGATTTGATCAGCGTCAGCCCGTCCAGCCCCGGCAGCATCCTGTCAAAGACCATGACGTCGTAATCATTGTCCAGGGCATTCAGGAACCCGTCTTTGCCATTGTCGCAATGGTCGACCGTATGCCCTTCAGCCCTAAGGCTGGTGGTGATGTAGTCAGCCGTCTCAGGATCGTCTTCGACAACAAGAACACGCATTCAGGAGCTTTCCAAAGGAGGGCGATGGCACTTTGCATACGCTCATTTTCCCGCCGGTCAAGCCGCCCGGAGATTACCGATTTGTATAGTTGCGACAAGCTTGGGGACACATGGGGCACCCTATCCATGGGCTGCACTTTGCAGCGGGACTTCAAGTCAGATGACGACAGCCACCTCTTTTTCGGCCACGGACCACAACCGAAACACCACAGAGCGGGCTCCATCGCGCGCAGATCAAAACGCCTCTGACGTCTCATTCCCCCGGGCCGCCAGGGACAGCGGCTATGCTTTGTTGCCCTTCGCGGCAGGCGGCATCCCCTGGACCTTCTCGGGCGTTCTGGCGGCGCTGGTTCTGCGGCGCCCGCGCCTTTCGCCTGTGGTGCTCAACCTCATTGTCGCCTCCTATATGATGCTGGTGTTCAATACCGTGTTCTGGGGGCATCTCGGCAGGCTGTTCGACGGCGCGCCGATGAACGTTTTGCTCTTTGCCTGTGCCGTCTGGATGCTGACCCTTTTCACCCTCAGCCCGTTTGCCTTGCCACGGGTGCAGCGCCCGGCTCTTGCCGGTCTCATCCTGCTTGCTGCGGCTGCCGCATGGTATCAGGATCATCTTGGCGCGGTGATCGACAAGCTGATGATTCAGAACGTCATGAATACGACTGTCGCTGAAACCCGCCAGTTGATCACGCTGCCCTATCTGCGCCATATGGCGCTCAGCGGTCTGTTGCCCGCCCTGTTGCTGTTCTGGCCGCGCATCACCTATCCGCCAGCGCGCCATTTGCTGTGGAAAATGCCGCTGACGGTGGTTGCCAGTTTCGTTTTGACCTTTGGGTTTCTCTTTATCAACCTCAAGGCAAACGTCTCGATCATCCGCGAACACCATGAGTTGATGGGCAGCTATCAGCCCGGCGCCACAATCGGCGCCATCGCGCGCTACGCGAAGATGGAGATCCGGGCCAGAAACACCGAAGTCGCGCCATTGGGGCAGGATGCGGTCAAGGGGCCTGATCTTCTGGCCGCGGAAAAACCCGTTCTGCTGGTCGTCTTCGTCGGAGAAACCGCGCGGGCGCAGAACTTTGGCCTCAATGGCTACACCCGGAACACGACGCCGGAACTGGCAAAGCTCGATATCCTGAATTTCAGCGACACGTCTTCCTGTGGAACATCGACCGCGGTTTCGGTGCCTTGCATGTTTTCCCCGTTTTCGCGCACGGACTACAGCCACCAGCGGTTCATGGGCAGTGAAAACCTGCTGGATGTGCTGCAGCATGCGGGTATCAATCCTGTCTGGATCGACAACAATACCGGCGATCAAAGAGTTGCCCGCCGCACCGGATCGCGCCGGATCGATGCCACCATCGGTTCTGCGGCCTGCGCCAGTGGAGAATGCACCGACCAGGCGCTTCTGGAGGCCCTGGAGCAGGAAATCGGCAGCATCAAGGAGGACACAGTTCTGGTCCTGCACATGATCGGCAGTCATGGGCCTGCCTATTACATGCGGTATCCGCAAGGGTTCGCGCCTTTTGACGGCGACTGCCGAACCGCTGAATTCGACTATTGCACGCAAGGCGAAATCACCAATGCCTACGACAACTCCATCGCCTACACCGATCACATCCTCGCCAGCGCCATCACACGCCTTCAGGAACAAGAACGGGTATTGCCCGCGATGATCTACCTCTCCGATCACGGGGAATCCCTTGGCGAGGCCGGTCTCTATCTTCACGCCGCGCCGATGTTCATGGCGCCTGAGGTGCAGACCAAGGTTCCCTTCCTGATGTGGCTGCCGCAACGTTTTCGCCAGGCCATGCAGCTTGATGGAGGCTGTCTGGACGATCTCACAAGACAACCGGTCAGCCAGGACAACCTGTTTCACACGGTTCTGGGGCTGATGGATGTCTCGACCTCCGTCCGAGAGCCATCCCTTGATCTCACCTCCACATGCCGCCCGGAAAGGTCCAGCACATGACAGCCAAGAAATCGCCGCATGCCCTCCGCACGCCAGAGATCCCGCACCCGGTGACCGGTGCTGCGCATTTCATTGCCGCTGCCCGCTATTCGCTGGCAGGATTTCGACGCCTCCTGGGCGAAGCCGCGGCCCGACAGGAGTTGGCGCTTGGTGCCATGGGCTTTGTTCTTGTCTTGTGGTTGGGCGCATCACTCATGCAGGTTGCGGCCCTTGCCATTCTCTTTGCGCTGCTCCTGGCGGTCGAAGCGCTCAATACCGCGATCGAGGTGCTGACCGACCGGATCTCTCCCGGGTGGTCGCTTGAGGCGAAACAGGCCAAGGATCTGGGATCCCTTGCGGTGGCGCTGCTGATCATTGCGAATGTCACATGTTTCGGGGTGATCGTTTTCTCCCTGTCTGCTTTGGGTCTGTAATGCGGATGGTTCAACAGATGTGGAGCCGCCAAAAAGAGCAATTTGAACCGGGGCCGAATGTCCCAAGTCAAGAGTTTGACCGGGCTCTGGCCCGTCTCGGCAAGGGATTTCGTGGCTGGTCACGACGAGCAACCGTTTGAGCGGAAGATTGACAGTGGCGACCCATTGCCAACTTTCAGGAGTGTCACGAACGGAAGGAAGAAACGAAGACCAATCGTCGGTGGCGGATGAAACTCAGGTGAATGAACGCAAGGAATCCTTTTGAAAACGCGTCTGGCGGACATGACCGAAAAACGCCTCGGCCGCCGGCGAAAGTGAGCGGCCGGAGCGCCGCACCAATCCGATCATGCGCCGTGCTCCGAAATCAGGGATTTCCCGCAAAATAAGGCGTTCGGTTCGTAGAACCGGCAGGGTCAGGCTTGGCAAGGCCGTGACCCCAAGACCCTCGGTTACCAATGCGCCTGCGGTGGCAAGGTGAGCCACTTCGAAGCGTGGGTTGAGTTGTGTGCCGATCCGCAGGCACGCCCCGTCCAGCAGCTCCCGTACGCTGGTCCCCTTGGCCATGGCGATAAAGGGCATCGCGGCGATCTCGGCCCAGGAATAGGTGCGATCCTGGGACAGAGGACCGTCCGAAGCCCCAATGGCGACGAAGGCATCGTCAACCAGGGGCTGAAAGGACAGGCGGCTTCGCGCGGAAACGGTGCCCGCCGTGAAACCGATATCCGCCACCCCGGATTCAACCGCTTCGAGCACCGTCCCCGAAAGGGCATCCATGATCCTAAGGTCCAGGTCAGGGTGCTTTTGGGAAAAGCTCTTGAGGAGCCCGGGCAACAGCCCCGCCGTGACCGATGGCAGGCCCGCGATGGTCAGGTGCCCGTTGCGCGCCGACAGGTGAGCATCAAACTCTGCCATCCCGTCCTGTGCGGTATGAAGCACCCGTTCCGCGATCCGTGCCAATGTTAGCCCGGTCTCGGTCGGGACGACGTTGCGCGTGTCGCGGTCGAACAGGCGGATACCAAGTCTGTTTTCGATGGCCGAGATCTGGCGTGACATGGCCGAGGGCGACAGCCCAAGCTCATCCGAGGCGGCACGATAGGACCGGGCCCGGACAAGTGTGAAGACAGCCTGGTAGTCCGAGAGATCAAGATTGTTGATAATCATGCATCAATTATGCCATATATCTCACTTCACGCAATAGAATTGCGCCTCCATTATCGCGGCAGGGTCCGGCAAGCGGGCCAAAGGGAGGATAGAATGAAACACGCACTGATCGCCCTATTGGGGGCAACTATGCTGACGGGGCCCGCGTTGGCGCAGGACAAGGATCTGCTGATCGGCTCGACCTCGGCTTCGTCGAGTCACTATGGCTATTTCGTCGCAGTGGGCCAGTTGATCAACGAAAAGGCCGATGGGCTAAAGGCATCTGTGGTCGAAACCGGCGCCACGATGGACAATATCCGCCGCATGGCGCGCGGGCAGGTCGACCTGGGTCTGGTGACGACGAATGCTGTGCAGCATGCAGTGGCCGGAAAGAATGCCTTTGACGGCAACCCGCAGGACCTGGCTTTGCTGTGGGTTTATACCAATGCGCCGCAAAACGTTATCCTGCGCGCCGATGCCGGGATCGATAGCCTCGCGGGGCTGCAGGACGTGCGGTTCAACCCGGGCATCAAGGGGTCGAGCACCGAGGCCACCACCGAAGCGGTCTTTGAAACGCTGGGACTGTCGGCCGATTACGTGCGCGGCTCGACCACCGATATCGTCGGCGCAATCAAGGACAACCGGGTAGCGGGCTATGTGAAATCCGGCTCGGGGCAAAAACTGGATGGTTCCACCATGGATATTGCCACGGCAGTCGACATCTCTGTCGTTGGCCTGAGTGCCGAACAGGCGGATACCCTGCGGCAGAAGATGCCCGACATCTCGGTTGTCGATATTCCTGAAGGCGCGGCAGACGGCATTCCGGCCTACACCACCTGGAGCTTTGGCGTCGGCGTCGCGGCGCCGACCTCGATGGACGCGGAAACCGCCTACCAGATCGTTGCAGCGATCATGACGGACGACAGCGCGCAGGCCAACGCCATGGCCAGCCTGAAAGGCGTCGACCTGGCACAGATGACGCTGGACTATGGCACCATTCCTCTGCATCCGGGCGCAGCGCGTTGGTTCGAGGAAAATGGTCACACGCTCCCCGAAAAGCTCAAACCCGGGAACTGACCTGAAATGACGCTTGACCGCATCCAGAAGGCTTTGGCGATCCTCGTCGGGGCCTTCGTTTTCTACACTGCTGCGACAGGCCCGTTCGAAGGGCTGATCCAGCGCGCGCTGTTCCTTGCGCTGGTTGCTTCGCTGGGCTTTGCACTTTACCCACTGGGAGCGGGCAAGCCATGGCGACCGCTGGGCCTGCTACTTGATCTCGGACTATGCGGCGTGACCATTGCGGCCTGTGGGTATGTGGTCTGGAACTACGATACGATCATGACGACGCTGCCCTGGGCCACGACGCTGGACAAGGTGCTGACGCTGGGGCTGGTCGTGGCGGTCCTGGAGTTGGGGCGGCGGACGGTCGGTATGATCTTTCCGGCGCTGGTAATCGCGGGCGTGGGGTATGCGCTGTTCGGAAACCTGCTGCCCGGCGCGTTGCGGCATCGCGGTTTCGACACCGCCTTTGTCACCGAGACGATCTTCCTGGGAGACCTGGGTATCTGGGGGATGCTCACGGGCGTCGCGGCGACGGTGATCGCAGCCTTTGTCCTGTTCGGCGCGTTGCTGCTGCATACCGGGGGTGGGCAGGCTTTCATGGATCTTGCAATGCGGCTGGGCGGCCGTCAGCCCGGCGGTGCCGCCAAGATCGCTACCATTGCCAGCGGGCTGTTCGGAATGATCTCGGGCTCTGCCGTTGCCAACGTGGCGACCACCGGCAATTTCACCATCCCCATGATGATCCGGCTGGGATATCCGCGCCCCTTTGCGGCGGCAGTCGAAGCCGTGGCATCGACCGGTGGCCAGATCGCCCCGCCGATTATGGGGGCGGCAGCCTTTGTCATGGCCGAAATCCTGGGTCTTCCCTATACCACCATCATCGTGGCCGCGATCCTGCCTGCCGTCATGTTCTACGTCTCTGTCTTCGTCACGGTTCACTTCGTCGCGCTGAATCGTGGCCTTGCCATCGTTCCCGAAGACGAATTGCCGACCTGGGCTGGTATCATCGCGCCGCGCCGAGTTCTGCCTATCCTTGCCGCTCTCGGAGGGTTGGGAATTGGGATATGGCTGGGCCGGTCCATAGCCACCTCCGCCTTTTACGGGGTTCTCGGGCTGCTGGTTGCCTTTGTCGCCACTCAGGCGGGTTCCCTGTCGTTGCGTGAAATGCTGGGGCGTGTCGTCGATGGTCTCGAGGATGCGGGCAAAGGAATGGTCATCATCGGCGTTCTGCTGGCCGGGGCGCAGATGTTGGTATCCATGATCAATCTAACGGGAATCGGGGTCACGCTGTCCTCGCTGATCGTGACGCTGGCCGGGGATTCCACAGTGCTGGTATCCATCATCGTGGGGCTTGTTTGTCTCGTCATGGGGATGGGACTGCCGACGACCGCCGCCTACGTGCTTGTGGCAGCCGTCCTGGCCCCGGCGATGACGGCTGTGGGTATCGATCCACTCGCTGCACATCTGTTCGTATTCTACTTTGCCACCATATCGGTGATCACCCCGCCGGTCTGTGTCGCCGTCTTCGTCGGGTCGGGGATTGCAAAGACCAACTGGCTGCCCGCTGCCGCAGAGGCGGTGCGACTGGGCGCCGTGACATACCTGGTGCCGTTCCTCCTGATCCTCTACCCGGGCATGACGATGCATGGTGGCCCGCTGGCCATTGCC
Organism: Phaeobacter sp. PT47_59; assembly: GCF_028890025.1. Classification (NCBI taxonomy): domain Bacteria; kingdom Pseudomonadati; phylum Pseudomonadota; class Alphaproteobacteria; order Rhodobacterales; family Roseobacteraceae; genus Phaeobacter; species Phaeobacter sp. PT47_59. The sequence continues at coordinate 16,144 of NZ_JARCJL010000030.1, read as the reverse complement.
GAAGCCGTCGCGGCGGGATTTGCGCTGGTCCTTGCTGTGCCGGCCCTGCTGGCGAACGCACAGCTGACCGGGTACCGGGGGCTGGACGTGACGCTGTTGCTGGCCATCATCGCGCTGGCGATCTGGCCGCATCCGGTCACGCCTTTCCTCGCGCTTGGTGTTTTTCTTGGCGCACGCGCCCTGGGCCGATCGAACGGAAAGGGCGCGACATGAAGACCATCCGCATTGGGGCAGGGGCCGGGTTTCAGGGTGACCGCATCGAACCTGCGGTCGATCTGGCAAGACGCGGAGAGCTGGATTTCTTGATTTTCGAGTGTCTGGCCGAGCGGACCATCGCGCTGGCGCAGCAGGCGCGGCGCAGGGATCCCGCGAGCGGTTTTGACCCGCTGTTGGAGCGCCGTATGCGGGCCGTGTTGCCCCATTGTGCGGCCAATGGAACGCGGATCGTAACCAACATGGGAGCGGCCAACCCGCGTGCCGCCGCTGCCCTGGTTTACCGTCTCGCCCGCGAGATGGGCCTGTCAACGCGCGTTGCCGCCGTGACCGGGGACGACGTGCTGGACCGGATCGGTTGTCACCTGCTCGAAGAAACCGACCAACCGGCCGCGGCGCTGGGGGAAAGGCTCGTGTCGGCCAACGCCTATATCGGCTGCGGTAGCATCGTCGCGGCGCTGGACGCGGAGGCGGATGTGGTCATCTGTGGCCGCGCTTCGGACCCGGCGCTGTTCCTGGCTCCGCTGGTGCATAGTTTCGGCTGGGCGATGGACGACTGGACCCGGCTTGGTCGGGGCACGCTGGTAGGTCACCTGCTGGAATGTGCGGCACAGATCACCGGGGGTTATTTTGCCGATCCCGGCTTCAAGGACGTTCCCGACCTTGCCCGAGTGGGCTTTCCGCTGGCCGAGGTTTCGGCTGATGGCAATGCGATCATCACCAAGCTTCCTGAAGCCGGAGGGATGGTCAGCCGCGCCACCTGCATTGAGCAGCTGCTTTACGAGATCCACGATCCGGCGCGGTACTTCCAACCTGACGTGGTTGCGGATTTCTCGGCCGTGACGCTGGACGAGGTCGGCCCCGACCGGGTCGCAGTTGCGGGTGCCTCCGGCACGCCAGCCACCAGGCAGCTCAAGGTTTCGGTCGGCTATCACGACGGTTGGCTGGGCGAAGGGCAGATTTCCTATGCCGGTGCGAATTGCGTCGCGCGCGGTCGCCTTGCGCTGGACCTGGTGCGCGCACGTCTGGTCGATTGCCATGAACATGTCCATGAGGAGCGCGGCGAGCTGATCGGACTGAATTCCATTGCGCCGGACAGGATGTGCAGGGACAGCAAACCGAACGAAATCCGCATGCGCTACGCGGCACGTTGCGTCGACGAGGCAACCGCAACAAGAATCGGGGAAGAGGTTGAAAGCCTGTACCTCTGCGGTCCCGCCGGAGGCGGTGGCGCAACGAAGTCCGCGCGGGAAATCATCGGCATCGCGTCGGCCCTGATCCCCGCCGAACAGGTTGTGACGAGCTACGAAATCATGGAGGGTCAGGATGCTCCTGCATGAGATTGCACATGCCCGTGCCGGAGACAAAGGCGACACCTCCAATATCTCGGTGATTGCGCTTCAACCGGAGAATTGGCCTTTGATCAAGGAACAGGTCACCGCAGGCCGCGTGGCGGCTCATTTCGGTATTGCTGACGCAGGATCGGTTACATGCTACAGCATCCCACAGTTGCACGCGCTGAATTTCGTGCTGCGCGGAGCGCTTGTCGGGGGGGTCACACGATCACTCGCGCTGGACGCCCATGGAAAGTGCTTGGCATCAATACTTCTCGATATGGAAATCTAAGATGGTCCGGCCCGGGGGGCTTGCCAAACGGCCCAGAGCGGGCGTTGCGAGCCACCGCTGCGAATGACCGCATTGCCGCCCGTTTGATTTGGTAGCACGTCCGGTCGCGGCGGTTACCCGATCCGTTGACCTGGATTTGCTTGATCAATTCACTTTCGTTTTGTTGTGTTTCTGTAATGTCCAAAATGAACGAAGGCGCGCCACTCTCACCAAGATCGACGTGATCGTTGAGGTTTACCTATTTTCGCATATTCAGCACGCGTGCCACGACCGGCGCGAGAAGAACAACCGTCAGAATACGTAGCACGTGGTGGGTGACCACATAGGCAAGATCGGCTCCTGCGATGATAGCGATCACGACCATCTCGGCCTGACCGCCCGGCAAGAACGCCATTAGCGCGTCGAGTGAGGGGGCAAGTTCGAGGGTGACGATGATCTTGAAGAATACCAGCGAGACGAGCGCCATCACAGCCGAATAGACCAGCCCAGCCGTGATGTTGCTGCGCACCTCGAGCCGGGTGATCCCCACGTACTTCACCCCCACGGCGATGCCGATGAAGAACTGCGCGGCTTGGATAATCTCAGCGGGTCGGCGGGTTTGCACCACCCCTGTCAGCGATAGGATCGTGGTCAGGATCATCGGCCCCAGAATGGATGCACCAAAGAGGCCAACGCGCTTGGCCAGTTTCCAGCCGATCAACCCCGCCAGCGCCATGATCACGATCTGGCTGATCGGCAACGAGGCGATGGGCGCGCCCGGCGGCGCACTCAGGTCGAGACCGTAAGTCATCGCGATCATCACGGGCGCGATAGACACCAGTACCACCACCCGCGTGGCATGGATCAGCGACAGAGCGCGGGGATCCCCGCCTGCCTCTTCGCCGAAAATGAGCATGTCCTGCAGCCCTCCCGGCATGGCAGAATACCACGCGGTAACGGGATTGAACTTGAACACAAAGCGCAGCAGCGGATAGCCCACGGTGGCAATCGAAGCGATGAACAACGGCACAAACATCAGCGATATGGCGATGTCGGGCAAATGGTGGATCAACTCGGGCGTGATTGAGGCCCCCACGGCCACCCCCAGAAACGTGCGCATGAAGAACCCGAATTGCCCCGCCCCGGTCATCCTGGCCCCGAACAAGGCTGCCAACAGGCAGGCTGACATCGGGCCAAGCAAAAACGGCAGCGGCAACCCAAGGATCAGGAAGGAAAGCGCCCCTGCAATCGCAATGGCAAAGGTGAGCGCACGAGTCATGCGATCACCTTCCTGTTTGACCTGGGAGAGGGGTCAATCCCCATCGGCCACCCCCTCGGCACGTGCAATGGCGCGGGCGCGCCGCGCACGATAGCTGGGCAACAGCACCAAGAGCACGGCGATCACCAGAAGGCCGAGTGTCATCGGCCGCTCCCAAATGAAAGCAACCCCGTCATAAAGCTGCATCGAGCGGGCGAAATTGTCTTCCATCATCCCGCCAAGGATGAACCCGATCAGCAGCGGCGCCAGCGGATAATCGGCGAACTTGAGCGCTGTGGCGCAGACACCGAAGCCGACAAGGATCAGCAGTTCGATCGCGTTGTTTTGTCCGATGTAGGCCCCCATCAGTGTGAAGAACAGAATGAAGGGGATCAGGTAGTTGCGCGGCACCGACAGCACTTTGGCGATATACGGGATCAGCGGCAGGTTCAGGACGAGCAGCACCAGATTTCCGATGAACATGGACATGATCACAGCCCAGAACACCTGCGGCTCATCGATCATGAGGCGCGGACCGGGCGTCACATTGAGTGCGATCAACGCGCCCAGCAGGATCGCCGTTGTGCCCGAGCCCGGAATGCCGAGTGTGAGCAGAGGCACGAAGGAACCGGTGCAGGCCGCGTTATTCGCGGTTTCAGGTGCGGCCAGACCTTTGATCGAGCCCTTGCCGAACTCGTCCTGCTCGTCCTTGGAAGCGATGTTCCGCTCAACGGCATAACCAAGGAACGAGGCGATCGTCGCGCCAGCGCCGGGAAGCACCCCGATGAAGAAGCCCTGCAGCGACTGACGACCGATCACCGGCGCAATCGATTTCGCCTCTTTACGGGAAATGCGCAGATCAGAAATCTTCTCTCCCTCCCCTCCGATTTCCTTGGGCTTGAGCACGAGGAACAGCGCCTCGGGCAAGGCAAACATCGCCATGGCTAGCGTTACAAAGCCAAAGCCTGACTGAAGGTCCATCAACCCCATGGTGAAGCGTGGCATGTTAAACAGCGCGCCTTCACCCACGGTGGCCATGATCAGACCGAGAATGGTCATCAGCAGCGCTTTCGCCACCTGCCCCGTACCGGCAAAGGCCGCAATCGCAGACAATCCCACAACCATCAGGGCGAAGTATTGCGACGAGTGGAACAACAACGCGACCGAAGACAGCATGGGCGCAAAGATCATCAACAAGATCGCCCCGACTGTGCCGCCGGCGAAACTGGCGATGGCTGCGATGGTCAGCGCCTTGCCTGCCTTGCCTTTGCGCGCCATCGGGTAGCCGTCGAAAGAACTGGCCACCGTGCCCGCAACCCCGGGCGCGTTCAGGAGAATCGACGACGTCGAGCCGCCAAAAATCGCGCCGTAATAGACACCGGCGAGAAGGATCAGGGCGGTCGAGGGATCGCCCATGGAAATGGCGACTGGGATCATGATCGCGATGATCGACATCGGACCCAGACCCGGCAACATGCCGATGAACGTGCCGATCAAGCATCCCGCAACCACCATGAGCAAGGCTTGAACCGAGAGGGCCGTTTGCAGGCCAATCAAAAGTCCTTCGAGCATGGCATTAACCTCCGATGAAGCCCGGCAGCGGGCGCAGATAAATGCCGAGCACCTGTTGGACCAGATACCAGGCGATGAAGGTGGCGAGTGCGGCGACCACAGCCATCACAATCCAACGACGCTCCCCCAAGAGGGCCGAGCCAAGGACAAGAATACCGAAAGTCGAGCCGATGAACCCGAAGGGGCGCAGCAGAAAGGCGTAGGCTACCATTATACCCAGCAGAGCAATGGCTTGGCCGAGATGGTAGTCATGCAAGCGGCGATAGTCGATTTCGAGCGCTTTGGCTTCGCTTTTCTCAACCCCGAGGAGAATGATCAGCGAGGTGGCAATGCCGATGACAGACAGAACCTTGGGAAAACTGCTTGGCCAGATCGGCGCGCGGCGCATGAACGGGGCGAGCCCCTCATCCATCACAAACCAAGCGGTATAGCCGTAAGCCAGACAGGCCCCAAGAATTATCAATGCGATCCAACGATCAAGTGCCATGCTCCCCTCCCACGGGATGGGCTTGGGGCGGAGGAAATCCCCGCCCCGAGCTGCTATCGTATGCGTTTTGAGCGTGACTTAGAGGAAGCCGAGCTTCTTCATCAGATCACCGATGACCTGCTCTTGGTTCTCAAGGAACGCTTTGAACGCGTCGCCGGAGTTGTGGATGTTGACCCAACCGTTGCGCGCGCGCACGGCTTCCCACTCGGGCGTGTCGTACATTTTCTCAAGAGCGGTTTGATAGGCTTCGAGTGTCTCATTGGGCAGGCCCGGAGCACCAAAGAACCCGCGCCAGTTTACAAACGTGGCGTCGATGCCCTGCTCTTTAAGCGTCATGGCATCAGACGCCACATCAACGCGTTCCTCCGAGGTTACACCGATGATTTTTACTTCGCCCGCAGCGGCCAGATCAACAGCTTCGGAGAACCCGGTGGACAGGGCCGCAATCTCACCGGACAGCAGTGCCGCCATGGCTTTACCGCCCGCGTCGTAGGGAATGTATTTCATCGCCAGCCGATCAAGACGGATCGACGGGATGCTGAAGGGGTTGCATGCCTGCTTCATCTCGGATGGTTCCGTCCGGTTCATGGCAAGTCTGTGTCGGTTCAAGAAATCCGGGCTGTTCTTGGCGCCCGAGAAGCCTTTCAACATAACATGATAGCTCTGGAAATGTCGCTGCGTGGACTGTTGTGGAACTTCGGCCTCAAGGCAGGTGCGATCTTTCGCGGTAGTTTTGAGACGCGCAGTCGGGAGTTGGCAGAAGGCAATCCGATGCTGGAAACCGCGACCGAACCGATGCTGCGGGCCGTGCGTCCCTGCAACAGGAACTGGCTGGCCTCGAAAAACATGTGCGCCAGATTGCAGGGCACGATCCATTTTGCTGCCGCCTCATGACAATGCCGGGGATTGGAGCGGTCGTGGCGCTTACCTTCCGTGCAGCTATCGATGATCCAAAGCGCTTTCGCTCTTCGAAGCGGCTCGGCCCCTGGGTTGGTCTGACGCCCTCACGCAATCAGTCCGGTGAACGGGACGTGTCCGGCGGTATCACCAAAGCTGGTAACGTCAATTCGAGGCGAGCATTGTGCCAGGCCGCACCCCCTCTCGGCAGATTTGCTTTGCAAATCGCCTGCCGGGCAGTGGTCATGATGAACCGTGGTAAATCGACATGGCTACGAACATGGGAAGCCCAACTCGTGCAGCGCCGCGGTCGTAATAACGCGATGGTCGCCCTCGCACGCCGCATCGCGGTCATTCTTCATAGGATTCGGGTCGATGGCACAAATCTCAGTCAGATGCTGCGCCGAACGCGGTCTGATAGGATGATATCCCACCCGTTGCCTACCTGATTGCAGGCTTACAAGGTCCCGCAGGGACGTGGTTCCGATGATGCGGTGGTCTGGACTGTCGCTCACATAAGTCAAGCCGCCTATGCGATGGGCACATCGGAATTGCATCGAACCAGCATCATGTTGGCAGCCGAAGCGCTGACCACGAACCGAAGCATGTCCCCCAAGGATCTCAGCAGAAAGCCGCGACAGAGGCCACGACGGGCAAGCGCGGGCGTCAGCCTGAGTTCAGCGATGCCGCGATCCAGATTTGCCTCACGATAAAGGTGCTTTTCGGTATGCCCCTTCGCCAGACGACCGGCTTTGTCGAAAGCCTGTTGCATCTGGCCGGGCTTGACTGGAAAGTGCAAGACTTCAGCATCCTATGCCGCCGTCAGAAGACACTGAACGTCGCCATCTCCTACCGTGGCGGCACCTGTTGATCGACGCGACCGGGATAAAGGCGAAGGGTGAAGGCCCCCTTTGGGCGATGCAAAAATCACCTTTCGGCTGAAAGAGTGCAGCGCGCGCGAGCATGGAGGTAGCAAAATACGCCTTTGGCGCGATCCGCATCTCGGGATGACGAGGAAACACTGGAAATCCGTGCGGGTGGCGTCACCACAAGCAACGTCGGCGCCGTACCTATTCTGCCTGACCTGCTGGAACAAATCCCGCCCGACCAGGAGATTGCCACAGTCACAGCCGATGGGGCTTGTGACACGCGCAGATGCCACAATGTGATTGCCGCTCGTGGGGCAGCTGCCGCTCGCCATTGTGCTCGAACCAATGACGCATCAATGGCTCTCTCTCCGCGTAAAAACGCACAACTTTGGAAGCCAACCACAGCGGGCGCTATCGTGTGAGACGAAGCCGTAAGTGCCGGAAAACATCTCGGGCGGGCACTCTGGCGAAAACTGACCGGATATCACCGACGCAGCCGCGCAGAGACGAAAATGAACTGCGTCAAACTCCTTGGCCAAGGCCCTCCTCTCGCACATTCTGCAAATGTGTTGCCGGGCGGGGCATGGCCCGAGACTTCGACCGGCAGGTGGCCGAACTCCAAGTCCGGATTGCGGCACTCAATAGCGACACAGCTTTTGGCATACTCGTCACTGAGCCCGTAGGATAAGTCCGTCCGGGGAAAGGGGAAGTCTGCTCATCATTCGATTTGTGCAACAGAGCCTTGGCTTGTGTCGCTTGTTTCCCAGTGTGAAACCCCCGTTTTCCTAAACATAACGGCGGACCACTTCACCGGGGGAGGATCACATTGGGCCGCCACCACGATCCAGCCCAGCACCAATGAACGGGCCCGTGTCGCCGCGCTTCTGGCAGGTGATGTGGATGTGATTGAATAGTTCCCTGTTCAGGATCTGGATCGTCTACGGGCGGATGACAAGGTGAATGCGGTGCGGGGCGCATCAAGCCGTGTGATCTATCTGCATTTCGACTACGTTGGTGAATCCTCACCGATGATCGGCGGTACCGACGGGAAGAGCCCCCTGAAAGATGTGCGGGTTCGCAAGACGATATCCATGGTGATCAATCGTCCTTTGATCGTTGACCGTATCATGGGCGGCCTGGCTGTGTTGTTGAAATCTGCAATGCCGTTACAGAGTACGACCCAATCATCGGAGATCAATGGGTCCTGAGCCTAGCTGGTTGGGACACCGCCTGCTTTAGGGCCGAAACGACCGTCTCTGGCGCTTGATAAAGAAGCAGTTGCCCGGAATCCGGCACCACGTTGAGTGAGGCACGTGGACCCAACCACGCGGCAAATTCTCGTACTGAGGCGACGCTGACCACCGGGTCGTCCTGCCCATGCAGCAGAATCACAGGCACCGTTGATGCGGACACCGAAGCGCGCCAATCACTGAGAACGTGGAACGAGTCGACCTCAAAGGCTTCGTAACCCTGCGCAACCGAGAAGTGGTAGCCAGCGGCTATGATTTCCAAGACATCGCTCTTTGAAATCATGTTGATATCGTGCGGGGAGGAGGCATAGAGCGCGCGAATAAACTTTTCCTCACCGCCAAAATCCAGCTGGCGAATGCCAGCTCGCAAGACAAATGGCAAAAGGTTTGGGGTGTAGCGCGCGGTATAGGCAACAAGCTTTTGGCGCGGCGCCATCGAGGCAATTTGGCGCGCGGAGACAATTGGCACTCCGCCGGAGACGCTTACAATCGCCTGCACGCGCTCTCCTAAATGCGCCGCCGCCGCAAATGCGTAGACTGATCCGCCCATGTGCCCAAACAGGGTGACCTGTTTCAAATCAAGAAAGTTCAGCAGATCTTCGACATCCGATGCCAAACGCTGGTGCGCAGTTTCTTTTGGACCGCCGTCCCCTGGGTTGCTTCCAAAATGCGGGCGTTCGATCGCGTAAACTGTGATGCGATGTTCAAACAGGAGCTGTATGGCTTTCGGTGCAAAATCGCAGCCATCCAACATGCCGTGGAAAAAAACAACGGGTTGTCCCATTTCGGGGCCAAACCGATGATAGGTCATTACCCTGCCATCCCGTTGCAGGAATTGAGATGTCTGCCCTTGGTTTACATGCGAGCTGGAGCGATGCCTTAGATCGTCAACCGCATTGAGGGAGAGCAGAAGACGTACAAGCTCCGTCTGTGACGAGACGCCCGTTTTGGACATCAGTGTTTTCACCTGCGTGCGCACTGTATTGACTGAGCTTGACCGGCGTTGCGCAATAGAAGGGATATCGGCCCCTTCCACCAGGCATTCGGCAATTTGCAACTCGGCCTGAGACAGACCAAAGGACTGCGTCAGCATCTCGCCGACGGTGTCATGCCAATCGGCCTGAACTTCTCGGAGCAACACCACCGCTTCGTCCGTCCGGTCCACTATATCCGCAACCAAAAACACGGTGCGGTCCGCGGCCTCGGAATGCACGCGTAGTACCGCTTTGTGGTGGGAGACCTCCGCCGTCGGTGACAAACGCGCAATCATACCGCCCAAGGCGCCACGCGATTTCTCCCACATCGTCAGGTCCGACACGTGAGAGCCACGTCGTAGATCGAACAGGCGGCCAGCGGCGCCATTGTGCCAAACGATCTGCCCGGTTCGGTTCACAAGACAGGCGGCAGCGCCCCCCTTTGTGGAGGCATCCGCAGACGGCGCATCCTGGCGTCCCAGCTCCTCAAGCAGGCGAAACCCCATTTCGAAATGGCGCTGAACCTGCGGTGTTTGCAGATCCGCTGTGCTGGAATATTCACGCTCCAGCGTCGTTAGATCGGCCAAGGCAGAAGAGACGTAGCTGGCCCATTGATCCATGAAGTCATCGTAGGCCTGCGGGCGTATCGCAATCTTGTAGATTCGTTCGATCAACTCCGCTTCGACGTGAGAATTGTCCCCGTTTTCGGGAAAATGCGTGTTTGGCATAAAAACTATCTAAAACTCGTCTAAAACCTCGATACACCATATGGTGTATGGTCGTGAAATTGTCGCGAGGCGAACCTTCGCTCAAGTCATGATTTCACTACCTCATGCCAGGGGGGAGATCAAAAGAACCTGGCAGTAAAAATACTGTAAAGCGCTGTTTTTTTTGGATTAAGTGCTGGTCCGATTTTTTGATCAATCGGAAAAATAGCGATGAGTGTTCTGAGCTGCTTTTTGTTGCGGCACCCGAGGCCGGTTCATATCGTCCGTACTCATATTCACCCGACCGGGATGGGGCTTTCCCGGGCGTTATTTTAGTCGGCGGAGCGGCGTTCAAACCCACCCTCCGCCAGTTCACAAAGGTCGCGGCAAGACCTGATCCAATCTGCGAACGCGGGTTGGAAACGGGGAAGTTGTGCCGCGTACGGGGAGGCAACTATGCCAGAAGAACTGAGTTTCTATCAGCAAGTGCAACAAGCTGGCGGTTATGGTGACGTGCTTGGCGTTTTTAACCTAGCGTTCAATGAAGCTGCGGGCGAGACTTGGGGCGACGCAGATAGCATTTTTTCGCTCAACGACAATATTCTTGGTGTTCTCAGCGAGATAATCAACACGATAGAAAGCTCTAGCAACTCTGGCTTGTTTGCAACTGCGGGCAACGAATTTGGTTCACTGAACAGCCTACATGCCGCTGCGCAGGCATTGATTTCACTTGAAGACTTTTTGAAGCTGCTTGATGAAGCGACAGATGCAGGCGAGTTGACAGGCGGCTTGGCGCTGGTTGGCAATACCGCAGGTGAAGCACAACTGTTGCTTTCAGCGGCCAGCGGCGCACTCGCGGTGTTCGGTGCAGTTGTCGCACCCGAAGCTGCGGCCATCGCTATCGCCTCGGTCACGCTTGGCGCGCTGGCCAACACGCTGGGTGCCATTCAACAAGCGGCTGGAGATTTCAACAATCTCGTCGCGACGATCCAAAACGCGATCGACGAAGCGAACAGAACCGGCGAGCCGGTTGTGATCGAGCCGGACAATGGCCGAAACGACAGCAATGATGGCAATGGCAACCAAGACTCAGGACCAGATGGTGACGGGGTAAGTGGAAATGATCCCGGACGCGCGCCTATCGAACCCGGGGAGCCAATCATCATCTCTCCGGATACCGAATGGGAAGACCTGGAACTCACCAATGAGCAGCGGGAGCAGCTGGAGCAAGAACCCACTTCGCCGGCACCACCTCCGGCAGATCCAGATCGCGACGATCAGGACGACGATAGAGGCCGCAGCAACAACAACAACAACGGCGGCCGTAGGCGTAGTGAAGAAGAGGAGGACTTGCAAAGACTTCTGCAACCGAAAACGCCAGGTCCCGACGAGCCCAGAGGGACACCGCCGAGCGGGCCAAGCATGCCGAACCCCGTTGAACCGGTGCCGCGGGATCCGCTTGTACTGGATTTGGATGGCGATGGCATCGAACTCACCCAAGCCAGCGAGGTGCCGGTGTTCTTTGATGCCAATGGTGATGGTGTTGCGGCACTCACCGGCTGGGTCGACCCGGACGACGGCCTGTTGGCGCGGGACGTGGATGGGAATGGGTTGATTGAAACGCAAGCCGAGCTGTTTGGCACGGCAACCGTGGATGCAATTTCTGACCTTGCGACACAGGACGATGATGGCAACGGCGTCATTGACGCCAGTGACACAGTTTGGGACAGCCTGCGCCTGTGGCGTGACCTCAATCAAGACGGTGTGAGCTCGGCCAATGAGCTGCAAACCTTGGACGAGGCCGGGATACGCAGCATTTCCGTGGCGAGTACGCCCGTTGGCGAGATGCGCGGAGAAAACTTCGTGCATTCCAGCACCATTTACGAAACCACGGCGGGTGACATTGGCCAGGCAGCTGCCGTGTTCTTTGGCGTCAACACCTTGATCAGCCAAACCGAGCCGCCGATCGTTTTTGAGCAAGGGTCGGCCTACCTCGACATTCCCAACACCAAAGGCTTCGGACACATGTTGGATCTGCGCAGCGCGGCCTATCATGATCCGGAGCTGTTCACGATGGCGCAGTCGCTGATGGCCGATGCTGCCGGATTGACGGGCACTGAGTTCCAGCTGCGGTTCGAGGCTCTGGCATTGCGCTGGGCAGGCGTGCACGATTTGCCAGGAGCCGACGCGCAACAACAAAGGGTTGCGTTTCTGGACGCTTTCAGAGGTGCGGAAACACCCGGCGAAGACAACGGCACAGTTACCACTGGGCACTATCACACGCTCATCGATTCCTTGGCGCTGCGCTTTGCCATTGAAATGGCAAGCATTCAGGCTGGCCAAGCCACAACACCAGAGGAAGTGATCGACTTCATCGACAGCCCGTTTTTTGCGCTTACCTATGCGGACGTCAGCCCAACATACGGGCTGCTCGACGGTAATCTGGAACGTGTGATCTATGAAATTGGTACCCGACTGCCAGAGGACACCGGTGCGGCGATGGCCAAGTTGGAAAAAATCATGCCGCTGCTGTCCGCGTTCCGCAACGAGTACTTTGCCGAAGCAGAACAGTTTTTTCGCGCGTCTCAGATCAACTCAGACTTCAACGATTACGTTCGATCCGCCTTGGCGCGTCATATCGACAATCCGACCCTGGTTGAATTTGCCTTTGCAGCTGTAAATGCGTCCTCGGGGTTCGTGGGCACCGCAGGCGATGATACCGGAACCCTGGACATTGCCGCCTATGAGACCTTTTACGGGCGCACCGCACTTGTCGATTTGGGGCAAGGCAGCGACTCCCTTGTGGTGACCGCCGCGCAGGCGCAAAGTGACCATTGGGATGTGAGCTATGTTTACGCGGCAGGAGACGGCATCGACAGCGTTGACGTCTCCGCCGCACCGGGCATGCACCGCCTTTTCCTGAGCGGGATTGACGCGGCGCAGGTTGCAGCAACGGTCCAGTCCAATGGGCGCGACATATTGGTCGAGTTCGCAAATGGCGGTAGCATTCTCTTTGCGGGTATCAATGACCTTGGTTTCGAATTTGAAATTCTAACCGATGATGGCCAAACCATTGTACCAGCCGTCGATGACCGGATGGGAGTTTTCCTCAACACCGACGATGATCAGACACATGTCGGCAATGAGTTGCGTGCGGATGCCTATCACTATGGCACCGGCGGCGGTGTCGACAGCATTGAAGAGATCTACACTGCCGGCGATGAGACACTGGATCGTCTGATCTTTGCCGATATCAACCGTGATGATCTGATCCTGACGGTAGAGCTGAACGATCTGGTTCTGACCTTTGCCAATGGGCAGCCCGGTGACAGTCTGCGGATTATCAATCAGACGGCCGCCCATGGGTTTGGGTCCGACAACAGCGCCTACAAAGTCGAAGAGTTCGAGTTCGCCAATGGGGAAGTGATCACCGCACAGGAGTTGATCGACGACTATTTCGCCGCACGTGCCACGCCCGGTGACGATGTGATCACTGGCTTCCGGTTTGCCGACACGCTGCACCTGAGCGACGGGACCGACAGCCTGCATGGAGAGCGCAGCGGCGATCTCTATATTCGCGGGGCAGGTGTCACCGGCACCACTACCATCGAGGACAATGGCTCCTCTGTGGGCGACAGATTGGTTGTGCAGGGGTTTACCCAATCTGAGGCTACGTTTGCCCAAGACGTCAATCATCTGGTCGTGACCCTGCCAAATGGCACTGTCATCATCCGAAATCAGTTCGGCATCAACACCAGCGATGTGATCGAGACGCTGCAATTTGACGATGGTGAGCTCTCCGCGACCGAAATCACGGCGTTGACAAACCCGGTCAGTGGCTCGTTTGTGTCCCTCACAGGCACGGAAGACGCCGACGTGCTGACGGGAGGCAATGACAACGAGATTATTGACGGAGCGGGCGGCGATGACGTGCTCAACGGGCGCGGTGGGTCCGATATCTATGTCTTCGGCAACAACTCTGGCAATGACATCATTGACGAGTCCGGACACGCGGGTTCCGCCAGTGTGGATCGGGTTCAGCTGCTGGATGTGACGCCTGGTGATGTCTCTTTGCAACGTGACGGGGTCGATCTGATTGTCACGGTTGTGGCCACCGGGCAGACGCTCACCATTGATCAGCAGTTCCAGAGTGCAAACCAGGGCGTTGAGTATTTTGAATTTGCCGATGGTTCCATTTGGGACGCGGCGCAGATTGCCCGGAACAGCATTGTTTTTGGTGCCATTGGCGACGATACCTTGTCTGGCAGCTCCGGCAATGAAGTGTTTGATGGGCTTGCGGGTAATGACAGCCTGCGCGGCAGTACAGGCGACGATACCTATGTGTTCCGCCCTGGAGACGGGCACGATACCATCAATGACGCGCGGTACGGCAATGACGAAACCGTGGTGAACACGGTGCGGCTGTTGGACACCACGCTCGCAGACCTGCGGGTGGAGTTTGTCAACGATAACGGCTCGATCTCTGACATTCGGTTGTCCTACGGTGTTGATGACTCGGTCTTGCTGTTGAATGCGGCATGGGGGGCACAATTTGCCAATTCGCGGCCCATTCAGCGGGTGGAGCTCTCGGATGGTACGGTCCTGAATGATCAGGAACTGATCGACATGGCCGTCGTATACGGCACCGAAGGCAACGACACGATGACCGGCGCAACCCGTATAGACGGATTGGGTGGCGATGATGTGTTGACCGGCTTTGGAGAGAACGCTGATTTCTATTGGCGCGCAGGATCGGGCAATGACCTTATCATCAATAGCGACTTTGACGGCGGCAGTGGTCGCCTGCTGCTGGAGGGGCTGAACCGCGCCGATGTCATCTTTGGCCGGGATGGATTGGACCTGTTGATCACCAACCCAGTCACAAGTGAAACGGTGCGCGTTCAGAACCAGTTTCAACCGGTGCAAAACGGCTTGAAGGCTGGATTGTCCGGCTTCGTCTTTGCTGACGAGACCTTGGATCGCAATGCCGTCGCTAATGCATCGCTCGCGCCGACAACAGATGGCGCGGACCAGATCATTGGTGGATACGATCAGGAGATCCTTATTGGCGGTCTGGGTGCGGATACAATGGACGGGGGGCAAGGCTCTGACGCCTATATCTGGCACAAGGGGGATGGCCACGACCACGTTATTGATGACAGCAACGGGATTGCCTCCATTGACGTCCTCTATTTGATGGACGTTGCTCCGGGCGAGATCACCCTGTCACGGGTGGATGGCACATCGACCGACCTTTTGATCACTATCCCTGAAACTGGCGAAACCATCAGCATTCACAACCAGTTAGGGTACGGCAGCGATGGGTTGGAATGGATCCAGTTCAGCGATGGCACACGGCAGTCTCTCGTCGATATTGAGCGCGACCTTGCCTTTGTCGACGTCAACGGCACCGGATTTGTTGAGGGCGATTACCTCGACAACACCCTGCAAGGCTTGGCGGGCGACGATCTGCTCAACGGCGGCGAAGGGGCGGATGTCTATGTCTGGACCCGTGGCGATGGCAACGACCGGATTGCCGAAACCAGAGTGGAGTTTGTCTGGGGCGGCGGAGATGAAGGTGACTTGCTCCTGATCGGCGAAGGCGAAGGGGAACTAGTTGAGATCGGCGAAGGCGAAGGGGACCTAATTGAGATCGGCGAAGGCGAAGAGAGTTTTGTTGAGGTTGAAGTCCCTGAGGAAAGTGACCGAGACGTCTTGCAGCTGGTCGGCGTGCGCAGCACCGAAGTGACTTTT
Organism: Phaeobacter sp. PT47_59; assembly: GCF_028890025.1. Taxonomy (NCBI): domain Bacteria; kingdom Pseudomonadati; phylum Pseudomonadota; class Alphaproteobacteria; order Rhodobacterales; family Roseobacteraceae; genus Phaeobacter; species Phaeobacter sp. PT47_59. The sequence goes on along the minus strand of NZ_JARCJL010000030.1, from coordinate 558 downwards.
GCGCGTCAAACGGGCACAGACGATCTGCTCATCACGATCACCGATACCGGAGAGGTCATCACTGTTGTCGATCATTTCCACAGTGCTTTGGCTGGCATCGAGCGGATCGCTTTTGAGGATAGCCTTTTTGGGCGCGCGGACATTTTCAATCAGTTGTCCGGCGAAAACCTTGTCGGCGATGGGTCAGACCAGACACTGATTGGCACGGCGAGCGGCGATCATTTCCAGCTGTCCGCTGGCAACGAAACCGTTGTAACCGGTGGTGGCCAGGATGTGATCTACATCGGCGAAAATGGTGGGTTTGACCGTATCGAAGGGTTTGTGCGCGGGGTAAACGGTACCGAAGTGGCCCTAGACGTTCCGGGGTTTGGGAGCTTTGATGCCATCTTGGCGGCAGGCAGCGATACGCCCGACGGCGTGCTCATCAACCTGGGTGGCGGCAATCAGCTGTTGATTGTCGACACGCTTTTGTCGGATCTGGAGTGTGAACGGCGGAGCAATACTCGGCCACGGTAGCGACGGCATAGTGTTGTCGCGGGCGGCGTAAAAGTCGTCCAC
>NZ_JARCJL010000003.1:0-264801 GCF_028890025.1 Phaeobacter sp. PT47_59 | reverse complement strand
CAGATGTCCGAAGGTCTTCCTGTCCGCCATCGCCCTCGCAGCCCTCGTCATTTACTGGCTATGAGTCCTGAGCCTAGCTCGCTTGGCTATAGGCGAATATGACTATCTTACCAAGTTCGCCCAAAAATGTCCTCTAATGAGTTCGCCAGATTTTGCGGCCCCCCCCCACGCCGCGTCAGCGGCGCCAGGCCCAACGGGAGCGGATCATGCCCATGATCCGGCGACGGGCGGGAGAGCCCCCGCCTCAGCCGTCCATGTCGCCGTGGATGGCGAATTGCTCTAGGCCCGCCGATTGCGCCTCGATCATGCGGTAGCTTTCGCGCACGCCGGCCTCGGTCAGCTCTCGCATCACCGTCAGCAGGGTGTTGGGCGCGTGATCGGCGCAGAGCTCGGCCATATGGGCGAGCTCCTCGGCAGCCACAGGCCGGGCGGCGGCCACATCGGGTGCGCCGTAGTAGCCGACGAAATGATGCGCCAGAAGGTCGGTCAGCGTCTCCAGCTCCGCCTCCTCGATCTTGGTCACCGCAACGAAGGTCACCCGCCCGCCGGTTTCCAGCCCCATCCAGCCGTTGGCAAAGGCCTGGCGCTGCTTGCCGGTCAGATCCGCCTCGCCCCAGTTGGAGAATTCGAACCCGCCCGAGATGCACCACTCCCCGGTGCGCGCGGGGCTGGCAAAGACGTTTTGATCGCTCTCGTCGAAGTGGATGGCGCGGGCCAGGTGCATCACGGGGTCTCCAGAAGTGTTGTCAGGGGAATGAGGTGGGTGGTCTCACCATCGCGCAAGAGCATGCCGAATGCCTCGTCTATGCCAAGGAAGGTGCCGCTCAGGGCCTGCTGCTCGATAGGTTCACCCATGCCATGGGCCAGGCTGCGCCATTCTTCATGCAGCGATTTGGAGCCTTCCTCTTCCCAGCGTGCGATCCAGTGTAGGCAGTGACGTGCCCAGCCTTCGACCAGGGCGGGGGCCGCCACATCGGCGCAGCCTTCGGCATAAAGCGCGGTCTGGTCCGGGGTCTCGCCGCCATCGCCATCGGCGGGCCACAAGGGCAGTTCCAGCCCGATCACCAGCCAGTCCGGCACCTCTGCCGGATCGGTGGTGCTGGCGGCGGCGCGTAACTGCCCGCAGCGGGCACCGTTGATGCGGATGGCGCCATCCCATTCCAGGTGCACGGCCACCTCGGGCGGGGCCAGCGTGCCAAGCGCATTCTGGAACCCCACGCCACAGGTGGGCAGCATTGCCATGGCCTGTGCCAGCGGCACTTCGGGCGCAAAGACCAGTGCCGCGCGCAATGTGTCATGGGCAAGGTTATAGACCACGAGACCCGCATCGCAGCCCAGGACCGCCCGTTTGCAGGCGGTCTCGAACGGATCCTCAAGGCCGGTCACGGCCTCGCCCGACATCAACGGCGGAAAGGAAAGCGCTGTGGCAGTCTCGCTCATGCGGCGCCCCGTGCGATCAGCCCCTTGGCGACATCCTGGAAGGCCTTCGCCTGCGGGCTGTCGGGCTTGCTGACCACCACCGGCGCGCCACCATCGGCGGCCAGGCGCACGTCCAGATGCAGCGGGATCTCCGCCAGGAGCGGCACGTTCAGCTTCTTGGCTTCGGCGGCAACGCCACCATGGCCGAAGATGTGCTCCTCATGGCCGCAGTTCGAGCATATGTGGGTCGACATATTCTCGATCAACCCGACGATCGGCACATGCAGCTGCTTGAACATGTCGATGCCCTTGCGCGCGTCAATCAGGGCGACGTCCTGCGGGGTGGAGACCACGATGGCGCCGTCCACATGGGCCTTTTGCGCAAGGGTCATCTGCACATCGCCGGTGCCGGGCGGCAGGTCCACGATCAGCACGTCCAAGGCGCCCCATTGCACCTGCATCATCATCTGCTGCAAGGCGCCCATCAGCATCGGGCCGCGCCAGACCACGGCCTGATCTTCGTTGGTCATGAGGCCAATGGACATCATGGTGACGCCGTGGTTGCGCATCGGCAGGATGGTCTTGCCATCGGGGCTGGCTGGGCGGCCAGAGACGCCCAGCATGCGCGGCTGCGAGGGGCCGTAGACATCTGCATCCAGCAGGCCCACCCTGCGCCCTTCGGCGGCCAGCGCGCAGGCGAGGTTGGCCGATACCGTGGACTTGCCGACGCCGCCCTTGCCCGAGGCCACGGCGAGGATCCGATCCACGCCGGGGATCTTCTGCGGGCCTTGCGGCTGCGCGGCTTTCTTCGGCTTCAGATCCGGCGGCGCCTTGTCGGAATGGGCGGTCAGCAGCGCCGAGACCTTTTCGACCCCGGCCAGAGCCGTGACCTTGGCTTCGGCCTCATCCCGGATCGGTTCGTAGGTCTTGGCGCGCGCCGGGTCGATCTCCAGCACGAAACGGACCTCTGCCCCTTCGATGTTCAATGCGCGCACGATGCCTGCGGCGACGATATCGCTGCCGCTTGTAGGGTCGGTGATGGTCTTCAGTGCCTCGAGGACAGCTTCACGGGTGAGGGACACGCCGGTCTACTCCTTTGGTATTGTCGTTTGTCGTATTCGGACGGAACACTTGACTGAGATCTAGGTTGCTTCCTAGCATTTCGAATGGCCCGTTTGTTTTTTCTCTATCCGATCCGCTGGTGTTGCGCAGCGATCAATCGGATCAGCCCCGCGCCAGGCCGCCTTGCTGTTCTGGCTGCCGGTATCGTGTTTGTCGCGCTGGTGGCCGCTGTGCCCGCGCGTGCTGAGGATCGTCTGGTGCGGATGGCGGTGCCGGAGGCGCTGGTCGAGACCGGTTTCCTGCGACACCTTCTGCCGCGGTTTTCCCTGAAAACCCAGGTCCGGGTGCAGATCGTTATGCCCGGAGAGGCGGCAGAGGCCGCGCTTGGCACCGAGACGCGCGCGGGCGGAACACCGGTGTTCCAGGCCGGTGCGGACCTGTGGTACCTCACGGTTCTGGACAAGGACCACCCCGGAACCCAGCGATTTCTTGACTGGCTGAATTCCGAGATCGGCGCGCGCACCATCACCGCCTATGCGCCACAGGGCGTGCAGATGTTCACCCTGCCGCAGGTTCAGCGCGCCACGGTCGAGGAGATCTCTTTCGACGGCGATGCCGAACGGGGGCAAAGCCTGTCGCAGGTGATGTGCGGACGCTGCCACGTGGTGGCAGAGGACCGGCGGATGTCCGATATCGGCTCGACCCCTTCGTTTTTTGTGCTGCGCACCCTGCCGGACTGGGATTACCGCTTCCAGGCCTTCTATGCGCTGAACCCGCATCCCGCCTTCACCCAGGTGGAGGATGTGACGCCGCCCTTCCCCGAGGATCGCCCGTCCCCGATCGTGCCGGTCGCCATGACGCTCGACGATCTGGAGGCAATCCTTGCCTATGTGGCCGGCCTCACGCCGGCGGATCTGGGGGCACCCTTGCAGCATCAGTGATCGCGGCGCTTGCTGAGGTAGTCTTCGGTGGTGCGCACGGCGGGGCGATCCTTGCCCGCGAAGGGATTGTTCTGCTGATGGAACTGCGCGTTGACGCGGCAATCATCACACATCTGGATCATCCGCGCCGCATCGGATGTGGCAAACATCGCGTGTTTGCCAGCCAGTTTCTCGGTGATCTTCTCGATGGTGGATTTCACCCCGAACAGGCTGCCGCATTCGATGCAGGCAAAGGGTTCCTCCTCGTGCAGGACCACCTGGCTCAGCGCTTCGGGTTGCAGGTTCAGGCGCGGCTCGTAAGTGATCGCCTGCTCGGGGCAGACGTTGGCGCAAAGGCCGCATTGCAGGCAGGCGTCCTCCTGGAACCGCAGCTGTGGTTGGTCCGGGTTGTCCCCCAGCGCGCCCGAGGGGCAGAGCGACACGCAGGACAGGCACAGGGTGCAGCTGCCCTTATCCACCAGCACCGCGCCATAGGGGGCGTCTTCGGGCAGGGGCAGCATCTCGGCCTCGGGCGCCAATGCGCGGGCCGCCTGGCGGGTGATCTGGCGGCGGGTGCCCATGGGTCGCAGCGGCGCGGCAATCGGCGCAGGCACCTGTGCATCGTATAGCGCATCGCTGAGCGCATCCGGGTCGTTGAGATCCAGAAGCGTGGCCTTCTCGCCTGCGATGGCGCAGGCGAGGTTGCATTCGCGCTCTTGCACCTCCCGGTCTGCCTTGGGCGACAGCAGAATGGACACATGGGCAAAGCCTGCTGCCAGCGCCGCCAGGATCTCGGCGTGGCCGAAGGTGTTCAGCGCCTCCACCTCCAGCGGCAGCACATCGGCGGGCAGGCCGCGGCCAAAGCGCGCCGCAAGGCGGATCATCTCGGCGCCATGGGCATTGACCACCAAGAGGCGCGGCGCATGGCCGCCCGCATCAAGGTAGGCTTTCGCCAGCACCTGGATGCGGCGCATCAGGGTTTCGGTGGGCGGCGCGTCATAGGTGATCGACCCCGAGGGGCAGAGCGAGGCACAGGCGCCGCAGCCGGCACAGATCATCGGATCGATGCTGACGTGATCGCCGCTCGCGGTGATCGCGCCGGTGGGGCAGACGTCAAGGCAGTTGCTGCAGCCCGTCTGGCTGGCGCGGGAATGGGCGCAAAGCAGCGGCTCGCTGCGCACATAGAGAGGTTTCTCGAAGGTGCCGATCAGCTGGCTCGCCGCGAGCACCGCATCGGCCACCGCCTGGACGCCCTTTGGATCGGCGCGCAGGTAGCCTTCGCGTTTTTCATGGGCGGGAAACAGCGGCGTGCCACCGGTCAGATCCAGGATGATATCGCATTCCGAGCGCCCGCCATCGCGGGCATCGCTCCAGGTCCAGGCGCGCCCGGTGACATCGATCTGCTGCAGGGCGTCGATGGTCACGTGGAACTGGCCAAGTGCCCCGCTTGCCTGGCGCAACCGCCCCCGGATCACATCAAAGGCGCGGGTTGCCGGGGCCTCGACCGCATCTGTCAGCAGCACGGTCACACCCAGCGTATCCTGCAGCCGTTCCGCAGCGGCCAGAGCCACGTCGGAGGTGCCGACAATCAGGCACAGCCCTTCGGAGACCACATCCACGGTCTTGGCCGCGGACCGATCCACAGCCGCCTCTGCCACCAGGGCGGACATTTTGGGCAGCAGATCCCCCTTATCGGCGGTCCATCCCCCCCTGTCCCGCAGGTCGAGAAAGGCCGGGACCGGGGCGCCGATTTCCTCCGCGATCTCCTCGAAAAGGCGCTGTTCCTGGGTGCAACAAATCACTGCCTCGCCGGTGGCGATGGCGGCGGCGGCGCTGTCGGTCTGGCGGGTGCAAAGGGCGGAATGCACCTTGGAGCAGGGCAATTCGGTTGCCTGTGACAAGCCTTGCGCATCGATCTTTTGAGATCCGGAACAATCGCATAAAATCAGATGCTTAGTCATATTTTCCTCGCTTGCATCAGGGCTGGCGTGACGGCGAATTTCCGCTGTCAGGGCCTCAGATTAGGCATGATTCGAGGGCCGCGTAAACCGGTTTGGCTGGAGCCGAGGCGCATCTTGCGGGGGCAAATTGCCGGGGTGATTCGCTGGGAATTGTGTACTGCGGTATTCCGACAAAAAAGATCGACATAGACAATTCGACCACGGCGCCTCTCTGGGTCTTGCTGGCTGCCCCAATTTGTCCGGCTGGTGCGAATTATGGCCAGACACCGCACAGCAGGCTTTCACGATAGCGCGATGATGCTGCACAGTTTCGGTGACGCAGGGAGAGCCGGGATCCAACCGACCGTGAACCAGACTTTGGACAAGACCGATGTGATGCCGCTGGGCATCGTCATCCGCCGCACCCCCGGGGTTACCCGCTGGGCCAAATGGTCGTGGCGGGTGTCCGGGGTCCTGCCGGCCGCGAAACCGGCCGATTGGCAGCTCTTGCGCGAAGAGGAGGGCGCCAGCGAATTCCACGCCGCCACCCTGCCGCTGGAGCTGCACCGGGCCGACGCCGAAGCTTACATGCAGGGTCTCACCGCCGAGCCGCCCTGCGTCTACGTGGTCCTGCGCGACAGCGATGATACCGCCCGCCCGCTGGAGGTGACGCTGGTCACCGCCTCTCCGTTCGAGGCGCAGGACTACGCCGACAACGGCGAGGATATGGTGGAGCGGGTGCCGATGCCCTCGGGCCTGGTGGCCTGGGTGCGGGAGTTCACGCTCAAGCATTTCCAGGAAGAGGAATTCAAGAAGCGCCGCCGCGACAAGCGCACCGTGGGCGAGGCAGAGGATGGCGTTGGCGATCCGCGCATCGCGCAGCTGACCGATGTCTACCGCTCGCCCGCGCTGGTCAGGAAGGGGCGCCTGCAATGAGCCGCGATTTCTGGTCCCGCCGCAAGGCCGCCGTGGAGGCAGAGGCCGAAGCCGAAGCCCGCGCCGAGGCTGCCGCCGAAATCGCCGAGCGCGAACAGGCGCTGGAAGAAAAGAGCGACGAAGAGATCCTGGCCGAGCTGGAGCTGCCGGATCCCGACACGCTGGAGCAGGGCGACGATTTCAAGATCTTCCTGCGCGATGTGGTGCCCGCGCGCATCCGCACCCGGGCGCTGCGCCGCCTGTGGCGGCTCAACCCGGTGCTGGCCAATGTCGATGGGCTGGTGGACTACGGCGAGGATTTCACCGACAGCGCCATGGTCGTCGAAGGCATGCAGACCGCCTATCAGGTGGGCAAGGGCATGACTAAACACGTCGAGGAACTGGCCCGCCAGGCCGCCGAAAGGGAAAAGGCGGCAGCAGCCGGGTCAGGGAGTGCGGCAGAGATGGCCGCAGAAGATGCCGCGCCCGCGCTGGACCAAGACGAACAGGTTGAGGAACAGGCCGGTGAACAGGCCGAAGCGCTGGCAGCAGATGCCGCCATCGAACAGGAGGCCCAGGCCGCGATGGCCGAAGATCGGCCGGTTCCGGTCTCTGCGCCCGTCACTTCTGTGCCTGCCACCCAGGTGGCTGACAGAACGGATGAAGCCGGTGATACTGATCCCCTGGACACCCTGCCGCGCCGGATGCGGTTTTCCTTTGATCAGGATCGGGCTGACGCGCGGGTGAGGGCATGAACAAGGAGTACACCATGACAGCCACCGCTGACCCTTCAGCGCCGCTGGTAAGCGAAGAGGACCGCCTGCGCGCGGATCTGTATAATTTCCTGGGGCTGATCCTGTCGGCGCCGCCGGATGAATTCCTGCTGGCCCAGACGGCGGGCCTGCAAGGGGATGACACCGACCTGGGAGTGGCGATCAACGCGCTGGCCAAGATCGCGAAGCTTTCGAAGCCTCCTGCGGTGGAGCGCGAGTTCAACAAGCTGTTCATCGGTCTGGGCCGGGGCGAGCTTCTGCCCTATGCAAGCTATTATCTGACCGGTTTCCTGAATGAAAAGCCGCTGGCACAGCTGCGCCGTGACATGGCGGCGCGCGGCATGACGCGGGCGGCGAATGTCTATGAGCCCGAGGACAACATCGCCTCATTGATGGAGATGATGGGGGCGCTGATTGCGGGACGGTTTGGCGCAGCGGCCAGCCTTGCGGATCAGAAGACCTTCTTCAACACCCACATCGGCCCCTGGGCCGGTCACTTCTTTCTGGATCTGGAGAAGGCCAAGAACTCGGTTCTCTATGCCTCGGTCGGCGCTGTCGGCCGGGTGTTCATGGAGATCGAGGCCGAGGCCTTCCGGATGAGCGCGGAGCAATCCGCATAAACCGGGGCAGAATTGCCTGCCCCATCAACGTGAGCGACCACCAAGGAGGAGACACTCACATGACCAAGAAAGCAGAGGCAGCATCGAGCCGCCGCGACTTTCTGAAAGTCGCCGCAACAACGGCGCCGCTGGCAGCAGTGGCCGTTGCGACGACCGGGGGCGCGGTGGAGGCCGCAGAACCCGATCTTGCAAAGGAGACGATGCAGGATACCGCGCATACCCGCGCCTATTACGAAAGCGCCCGGTTCTAAGGCTCCGTTCGCACATTAATGGCCTGAGGCAACTGGTTGCGTGACGCCCGACCGCCAACAGGTTTTTCGTCAACCCAGCGCGCTTTCTGAGGAGGAAGCAAGCAAGGGAGGTTCTAAATGCTTAGGAAAAAGACCAACGGGGTTGCGAGACGCCCCCAGCGGACCAGTATCCTGTCCAAAGTCGGCGAAACATCCGTCGACCGCCGCGCCTTTTTGCGTGGCTCCGGCCTGGCCATCGGCGGCCTGGCTGCCATCAGCGCCACCGGCGGGTCGGTGACCCAGGCCAATGCGGCCACCGCGGCTGCGGGCGCTGTTGAAACCGTGAAATCCGTCTGCACCCACTGCTCGGTCGGCTGTACCGTGGTGGCAGAAGTCCAGAACGGTGTCTGGGTCGGGCAGGAACCCGGCTGGGACAGCCCGTTCAACCTCGGCGCCCATTGCGCCAAGGGGGCATCCGTGCGCGAACACGCCCACGGCGAGCGCCGCCTCAAGTACCCGATGAAGAAAGAGGGTGGCGAGTGGAAGCGCATCTCCTGGGATCAGGCGATCAACGAGATCGGCGACGGCATGATGCAGATCCGCGAAGAAAGCGGACCTGACAGCGTCTACTGGCTCGGCTCGGCCAAGCACAACAACGAACAGGCCTACCTGTTCCGCAAGTTCGCCGCCTACTGGGGCACGAACAACGTGGATCACCAGGCGCGGATCTGTCACTCCACCACCGTTGCGGGTGTTGCGAACACATGGGGCTACGGCGCCATGACCAACAGCTACAACGACATCCATAACTCCAAGGCGATCTTCATCATCGGCGGCAACCCGGCCGAGGCGCACCCCGTCTCGCTCTTGCACGTGCTGAAGGCCAAGGAGCAGAACAACGCGCCGCTGATCGTCTGCGATCCGCGTTTCACCCGCACCGCGGCCCATGCCGACGAATATGTGCGCTTCCGTCCCGGTACCGACGTTGCGCTGGTCTGGGGCATCCTGTGGCACATCTTCGAGAACGGCTGGGAAGACAAGGAGTTCATCCGCACCCGTGTCTGGGGCATGGACCAGATCCGCGAGGAAGTGGCCAAGTGGACCCCCGAAGAGGTCGAGCGCGTCACCGGCACCCCCGGTTCGCAGCTGCGCCGCGTGGCCCTCACCATGGCCAACAACCGTCCCGGCACCGTGATCTGGTGTATGGGCGGTACCCAGCACACCAATGGCAACAACAACACCCGTGCCTATTGCATCCTCCAGCTGGCGCTGGGCAACATGGGCACCTCGGGTGGTGGCACCAACATCTTCCGTGGCCATGACAACGTGCAGGGTGCAACCGACCTTGGCGTTCTCTCGCACACCCTGCCGGGCTACTATGGCCTGTCCAAGGGCGCCTGGGCACATTGGGCCCGCGTCTGGGAGGAAGATCCGGAATGGCTTGCGGGTCAGTTCGACACGCTGAAAGGCGCTGACGGCAAGGACAAGAGCCTGCAGAACCTGACGGGTATCCCGGTCAGCCGCTGGATCGATGGTATCCTTGAAGACAAGGAGAACATGGATCAGCCGAACAATGTTCGCGCCATGGTACTGTGGGGGCATGCGCCCAACTCGCAGACCCGGATGACGGAAATGAAGACGGCGATGGAAAAGCTGGACATGCTGGTCGTGGTCGACCCGTATCCCACCGTTTCCGCCGTGCTGCATGACCGCACCGATGGCGTCTACCTGCTGCCGGCCTGTACCCAGTTCGAAACCCGTGGCTCTGTCACCGCGTCGAACCGCTCGTTCCAGTGGCGCGACAAGGTGGTCGATCCGCTGTTCGAAAGCCTGCCCGATCACGTGATCATGGCGAAATTCGCCAACAAGTTCGGCTGGGCCGACCGCCTGTTCCGCAACATCGAGATGGAAGACGCGGAAACCCCGAACATCGAAAGCATCACGCGGGAGTTCAACCGCGGCCTGTGGACCATCGGCTATACCGGTCAAAGCCCGGAACGGCTGAAGAAGCACATGGCCAACCAGCACACCTTTGACCGCACCACGCTGCGCGCGGTGGGTGGCCCGGCCGATGGCGACTACTACGGTCTGCCCTGGCCCTGCTGGGGCACCGCCGAGATGAACCATCCTGGCACGCCGAACCTTTACGACATGTCCAAACCGGTCTCCGAGGGTGGTCTCACCTTCCGCGCCCGTTTCGGCGTGGAGCGGGACGGCGACAACCTCCTGGCCGAGGGCGTCTATTCCGCAGGTTCGGAAATCCAGGACGGCTATCCTGAATTCACCATGGCGATGCTGCATGACCTGGGTTGGGACCAAGACCTGACCAAGGCCGAATGGGCGATCATCCAGGCCATCGCCGCCGGTGAATTCACCGATGTCGAAAGCCTGAACCTGAGCGATGCGGATTTCGAGGATGGCGAAACGCCGGATGCGATCCAGGCGATCTTTGCCAAATCGGGCGATGCGATCGGAAAGATCAACTGGAAGACCGACCTGTCGGGCGGCATCCAGCGGGTCGCGATCAAGCACGAATGCGCTCCCTTCGGCAACGCCAAGGCGCGTGCGGTTGTGTGGACCTTCCCGGATCCGGTGCCGCTGCACCGCGAGCCGCTCTACACCAACCGCCGGGATCTGGTTGCGGATTATCCGACCTACGAGGATCGCAAGTTCTATCGTCTGCCGACGATGTACGCCTCGATCCAGAAGAAGGATGTCTCGCAGGAGTATCCGATCATCCTCACCTCCGGCCGTCTGGTCGAATACGAGGGTGGCGGCGACGAGACCCGCTCGAACCCCTGGCTGGCCGAATTGCAGCAGGACATGTTCGTCGAGATCAACCCGCGTGACGCCAATAACCTTGGCGTGCGGGACGGCGAACAGTGCTGGGTCGAAGGTCCGGAGGGCGGCAAGGTCAAGGTCATGGCCATGGTCACCGAACGGGTCGGCGCGGGCGTTGCCTTCATGCCGTTCCACTTCGGCGGTCATTTCCAGGGCGACGACCTGCGCTCGAAATATCCCGATGGGGCTGATCCGTATGTGTTGGGCGAAAGCACCAACACGGCGCAGACCTACGGGTATGACAGTGTGACCCAGATGCAGGAGACCAAGTGTACTCTCTGCAAAATCATGCCAGCGTAAGGAGTTAGAGTAATGGCAAGAGCGAAGTTTCTCTGCGATGCCGAACGCTGCATCGAATGTAACGCCTGTGTCACCGCCTGTAAGAACGAGCATGAGGTGCCCTGGGGGATCAACCGTCGCCGTGTCGTGACCATCAATGATGGCAAGCCCGGCGAACGCTCGATCTCGGTCGCCTGCATGCATTGTTCGGATGCGCCCTGTATGGCCGTTTGCCCGGTGGATTGCTTCTACCAGAACGAGGAAGGGGTGGTTCTGCACTCCAAGGACCTCTGCATCGGCTGTGGCTACTGCTTCTACGCGTGCCCCTTTGGCGCGCCGCAGTATCCGCAGGCGGGCAACTTTGGCAGCCGTGGCAAGATGGACAAATGCACCTTCTGCGCCGGTGGCCCGGAGGAGACCCACTCCAACGCGGAGTTCTCCAAATACGGCCGCAACCGGATCGCAGAGGGCAAGCTGCCCATCTGCGCCGAGATGTGCTCGACCAAGGCGCTGCTGGCCGGTGACGGCGACGTGGTGTCGGCGGTCTACCGCGAACGCGTCGTGGCGCGCGGTTTCGGCACCGGTGCCTGGGGCTGGGGTACGGCTTACGACCAGAAGGGCGGCTAAACCCGCCTTTTCAGGGTAAACTAGGGGATGGCCTGCAATGCGCGGGCCATCCTGCCCTACGTGATTCACAGATGACACACCCGTACGACACACCCGTCCGTACGTACGACAGACTCGAAGGAGTGTGGCTCATGCTGCGCATGGTTTTCGCATTTGTTCTGCAATTGACGCTGCTGGTCGGCGCGGTGCAGGCACAGGACACGACCGCGCCAATCGCGCCGGATCGCAGCGCCACCGGCGGCGCGCAGACGCTTGAAGATATCCTCGCCCGGCAGCGGGGCGAGAGACTGGACGACTCCTTCCGCCGCGATGCCACCGGCAACCCCGAGATCGCTGCCGGTATCACCGAACAGCTGGGCACCCTTGGCGGCGCCTCCGATCCCGAGGTCTGGCGCCAGCTGCGCTATGGGTCGGCCGATGTGACGGTCTCGGCCGGGGGCGAGGTTGCCAGCGTGCTGATGCAGGACGGCGGCATGACCTGGCTTTCCTTCCGCGACGGGCCGTTGCGCAGCTACGGGGGCTGGCTGCTGCTTGGCACCATCGGCGCTCTGGTGGTGTTCTTCCTCTTGCGCGGGCGCATCGCCATAGATGAAGAGCTGACCGGGCGCACCGTAACCCGCTTCAAGTTCATCGAGCGCATGGCCCATTGGACGCTGGCGGGTTCCTTCATCGTGCTGGGTATCACCGGACTTCTGACCCTGTTCGGCCGCGCGCTCATTGCGCCCTACCTTGGCAAGGATCTCAATTCCTTCTTGCTGATTTATGGTAAATGGCTGCACAACTCGGTCGCCTGGGCCTTCATGGTGGCGCTGGTCCTGGTCTTCGTGATGTGGGTGGTGCACAACATTCCGAACCGCACCGACCTGGTGTGGATCCGCCAGTTCGGCGGCATCATCGGCAAGAAACACCCGCCCGCAAAGAAATTCAACGCAGGCCAGAAGGTGATCTTCTGGTCGGTGATCCTGTTTGGCGCCTCGATCTCGGTCTCGGGTCTGTCGCTGCTGTTCCCCTATGAGCTGCCGCTGTTCGCCAAGACATTCGCGGTGCTGAACGATATCGGCGCACCCCAGTGGATCGGGCTTGGCGCCCTGCCGGAACAGCTGTCGCCGCAGGAAGAGATGCAGTTCGCGCAAGCCTGGCACGCCATTATGGCCTTCGTGCTGATGGCGATCATCATTGCCCATATCTATATCGGCTCGGTCGGTATGGAGGGTGCCTATGATGCCATGGGATCGGGGGAAGTGGACGAGGCCTGGGCCCATCAGCACCACTCGATCTGGCTGGAGGAAGAAAAAGCCAAAGCCGCCGCAAGCGCCAAGGGCGCAACCCCGGCGGAATAGGCCTCCACAGACCGAAAGCAGATGCGTCTTCTTGCCAGCCTGACCCTTGTTGCCTGTCTCTGCGCCGGATCGCTTCCGGCGCAGGAATTCGTGACGCTCAAAGGACACGGCGGGCCGATCATGGGGGTGGCGACGGCGCCTTCGGGGCAGGTGGCCAGCGCCAGTTTCGACAATTCCGCAGCGCTTTGGCAGGCGCGCGCGCCGCAGTGGCTGGAGGGCCATGATGCGGCGGTGACGGCGGTCCGTTTTGTCGGGCAGGATCGCCTGGTGACGGGGGGAGACGATTTTGCCCTGCGTCTTTGGGCGCCCGATGGCAGCTCAAAGCTGCTGGGGCGGCACAAGGGCAAGGTGCGCGGGCTGGCGGTGTCAGCCGATGGGGGCGCCATTGCCTCGGCCAGCTGGGATGGCAGCATCGGGATCTGGCCACTGGATGGCGCGCCTGCGCGGATGATTGAGATCGGCAGTGGGGTGAATGACGTGGCCCATGGGCCGGAGGGTCTGCTGTTTGCCGCAACCATGGACGGGCGCGTCCTGCGGATCGATCCCAAGGGGGATGGCGCGCCGCGTCCGCTGGCAGAGCAGGGATTTGGCGTCAACCGCCTGATCGTCGATGCGACAGCAGGCTGGCTCGCCTATGGCGCCGTCGATGGGGCGACGCGTATCATTGACCTGAACGACGGCGCTGCAATCGCGGATTTCACCCTCGACCGCCGCCCGATCCTGGCCATGGCCTACCATGCAGCCACCGGCCAATTGGCGGTGGGTGATGGGCACGGCTATATCATGATGATCGCCACCGGGCAGGGCAGCGCCAACGAGAATGATGGCTGGCGTATCGCCCGTGATTTCCGCGCCACCCGCAAGGGCCCCATATGGGCGCTTGCCTTTTCCCCCGATGGCAACACCATATGGGCCGGAGGGTTGGATGACGTGATCTATGGCTGGCCAGTGGCACTGATGGGAGACTTCGATCCCGCCATGGGGCAGGAGCGCACATTCCTGCGCCCGGCCGACAGCATGCCCAACGGCGAGCGGCAGTTCATGCGCAAATGCTCGATCTGCCACGCGCTGACACCTGGCGACAGCCGAAAGGCGGGGCCGACGCTTTATGCGTTGTTCGGGCGCCGTGCGGGCAGCCTGCCGGGATACCGTTATTCGCCGGTTCTGGATGGATCTGATATCATATGGACCGACGACACCATTGACGCGCTGTTCGATCTGGGGCCGGATCACTATATTCCGGGTTCCAAGATGCCGATGCAGCGCATTACCGCCGCCGAGGATCGCAAGGATCTGGTGGCGTTTCTGAAACGCGCAACGCGACCGGAGGAGTGACAGGATGAAAGCGATGATTGCAGGCTTTGCGGCGATTGCCGTGATTGCCGTGGGGGCGGATCTGGCCTTGGATCGTGCAGGGTTTGCCGCTGATGAGAAATTCTCTGGCCAAGCGGTGCGACTGGATTGAACCAGCCTGTGATCTCTGCCGCCCCGCGCGATGAATACGGCGAAAACCTTGCCGGTGCCTCGATCCTGGTGATCGATGACGAACCGGGCATGCGCAATTTCATGACCAAGATCCTGAGCCCCCGCTGCAAGCGGGTGGAGCAGGCGAGCTCTGCCGCCGAAGCCTCGCAGATCCTGGACAAGGCCCATTTTGACCTGGTGATCCTGGACAATATCATGCCCGGCAAGACCGGCCTTGAGTGGGTGCAGGAACAGCGCCGGGTGGGGCTGTTTGCCGATACCATCCTGGTCACGGCCTATGCGGATCTGGAAACCGCGATCCTGGCGCTGAGGGCCGGGGTGGCGGATTTCGTGTTGAAGCCTTTCCGCGCCAACCAGATCCTGAACTCGGTGGCCCGCGCGCTGGATCGAAAATACCTGCGGCGGGAAAATTACCTGCTGAAGCACGAACTTTCGGCCGAAGGGGCGACGGCGCGGGGGCGGCTGCTGGGGAAATCGGCGGCCATCACCCGGGCGCGGGAGATGCTGACCCGGCTGGCGCCGCTGCCGACACCGGTGCTGTTCACCGGTGCCAGCGGCACCGGCAAGGAGATCGCCGCCCGCACCCTGCATTCCCTGTCGGAACGCGCGGAAAAGCCATTCGTGGCGGTCAACTGCGCCGCCATTGCGCCGGATCGCATCGGGCAGGAGCTGTTCGGGGTGCTGGATGACAACGACCGGCGCCGGGACGGATTGTTCCTGCATGCCGACGGCGGCACCCTGTTCCTGGACGAGGTGGCGCAGATGCCCGATCAGGTGCAGGCGGCCCTGCTGCGGGTGCTGGAGGATCAGCGCGTGCGGCCCGTGGGCGCCGAGCGGGACATCCCGCTGAACCTGCGGTTCCTCTTCGCCACCAATGCCGATCTGGAGCAGGCGGTGGCCGAGGGGCGGTTCCGCGCCGATCTCTATCACCGGATCAACGTGGTGAAGATCGAGATGCCGCCCTTGCGCGACCGCATCGAGGATATCGTGGAACTGGCGGCGCTGTTCATGGAGCAGTTTTCCGCAACCCTGGCCATGCCAGCGCTGGAGCTGGACGAGGAGACGTTGCTCAAGTTCTCGCGCTACGAATGGCCCGGGAACGTGCGCGAGCTGCGCAATCTCATCGAACGTTCGGTGAT
This sequence comes from Phaeobacter sp. PT47_59, assembly GCF_028890025.1. Taxonomy (NCBI): domain Bacteria; kingdom Pseudomonadati; phylum Pseudomonadota; class Alphaproteobacteria; order Rhodobacterales; family Roseobacteraceae; genus Phaeobacter; species Phaeobacter sp. PT47_59. The sequence goes on along the minus strand of NZ_JARCJL010000003.1, from coordinate 249,211 downwards.
CCTCGGCGCCTTCCCGGAGGAGTTTTCCGGCAAGGGGTCGGTCACGGGACCTGCGGCGATTGAAACGCTGGACCTGGTCACCCAGCGGCACATCATGCACATGCTGGATGCCTGCGAAGGCAACCGCGCCGAGGCGGCCCGGCGCCTGGGAGTGTCGCGCAAGACCATCGACCGCAAATGCGCCTCCTGGGGGGTGTGACGGGGGGCGGGCCTGACGCAGGGCGGGAGGCTCCCGCGCCTGTTGCATGATTTGCAGGGCAAATCCCGCAAAACAGCCTTGGGCCCAGCGCTGCGCTATTGCGCAGCGCGCTCGTGCATAGATGGCTGCGCTATTGCACAGCGTGGGCGCGTCTAGTCGCGGCGTTCCGGCAGCCAGATCGAAAAGGCAGCCCCGCCTTCGGGGCGGTTCCGGGCGGTGATGATACCGCCTGCGTGCTGGATCAGGGTCTGGCTGATCGACAGGCCGAGGCCGGTGCCTTCGCCCGGTTTGGTGGTGAAGAACGGGTTGAAGACCTCGGCGATATGCGCCTCATCGATCCCGGTGCCGCTGTCCGAAACGGTCAGGCAGGCGCCGGGCGCACCATCGCGATCCTGAGCCGCAAGAGACAGGGTCAGGGTGCCGCCGTCCTTCATCGCGTGGACCGCATTGATGATCAGGTTGATGATCACCTGCTGCAATTCGCCCGGATCGATCCGCACCAGCGGTGCAGCCCCCAGATCACCGGTGACCGTGATGTCATGTTTGGCGATCAGGTGATCCACCAGCACCAGGCAATCGGTGATGACATTCGCGATATCGACGCTTTCCTCGAAGGTGCCGAATTCCGAGGGCCGGGCGAATTGCAGCAGCTTGCCGACGATGGCGCCGATCCGCATCACCTGATTGTCGATGAGGCCCAGCTCGGTCTGCACCTCATCCGCTGCGGGCCCCAGGGTCATCCGCATCACATCGACATTGCCCTGGATCACCGCCACCGGATTGTTGATCTCATGGGCGACACCTGCGGTGATCTCACCGATGGAGGCGAGCTTTTCGTTCAGGACCAGCTGTTTATAGGTCTCTTCCAGCTTGCGGTTGGCGGCCTTCAGCTCGCTGGTGCGCTGATCCACGCGGGCATTCAGCTCTTCGGCCCAATCGCGCAGCTTTTGGTCGCGCTCCTGGATCTGGTCCAGGAGCGTATCCAGATGGCTGGCCACCTGGCCAATCTCGTTGCGGCTGCCCACATCGCCGTTGCGGGCCGCAAGGTCGCCGCGCTCCACCTGTTTCATGGTGTCGGTCATCCGCTCAAGCGGCGCAAAGATCCCCTTGGCCAGCTTGAGAAACAGCGGCGCCGAGATTGCCAGAACCAGAAGGAACACCCCGACGATGGTCCAATAGGCTTCGGATTTTGCGGCATTATAGGGGGCTTCCAGAAAGCCCACATAGAGCATGCCGACACGGGCGCCGAAACTGTCGGTGAGCGGCAGGTAGCCCGAGATATACCAGTCGTTGACCACAAAGGCCCGATCAAGCCAGGTGCGCCCTTCCTCCAGCACCAGGGTGCGCACCGCCGCAGAGACCCGTGTGCCCAGGGCGCGCACCTCCTCGAACAGGCGCACATTGGTGGAGACCCGGGTATCCTCCAGGAACAGCGTCGCCGTGCCCTGCCGGTTGCCGCCGTCCTTGTCGCCGAGATAGACCAGCGCGTTCAGCCTGTCGATGAAATCGAGGTTGCGGTTCAGCAACAGCCCACCGCGCAGGACACCGTTATGGCCGGGCATGATCACCGGGGCCGCGGTATGGACCACCATGCCGCGATCCTCGATCCGGCGCGTGGTTGGGGCGGCGGCTTCGGTTTCGATCAGCGGGATGATGGCGCGTTCCTGCAAGGCTGGCGACAAAAGCGCCAGGTCAGCGGCGGAAAAGATATCGATCTCCGAGGCCAGCCGTCCGCGCGCGGCGGTCTGCACCACGGGCCATTTTCCCTGCGCGCCACTCAGCGCCGTCAGAGGCAGATACTCCAGGAAATCCAGCTGCATCTGGGGTCTGCGATCGCTCAGAAAGCGGCTCACCGCTTCCGGTCCCTCCTTCAGCGCGGTCTCGAAAGCGGTGGATTGCGCCAGGCTCAACAGGCTGTTGGCGCTGCCGGTCTGCAGATGGCCAAGGTACTGTTCGGCGATCCGCAGATCGCTGTCCACCTTGGCGATCAGCACCGCGTCGTAATCCGCGTTCCAACGGGTCATCGCCAGGATCAGCATCAGCGGCATCAAAACGCTGAGTGGTACAAGCGCCAGCAAGAGCAGGCGTAGGCGAACGGATTTCAAGGTGTGGCCCCTCCCATGGCCGGGGCACTGTGACATCGCTTCCATGAGGAGGGCAAGGGGCAGGCCCGCATAATCGACCTGGCAGGGATCAGGCGGGAATGACTTTCCCGGCCCAGTCGAAGACCTGGCCGCTGACACCGGGGTGCAGGTCTGCGATGACCTGCGCCAGACAGCTGGCGGCGTGGTCTGCTGTGAACAGCTTTTCCTTGGGAACCGCGCGGCTGAAGGGCCGGGAGAGATCCGTGTCTACCGTGCCGGGATGCAGACCGGCGCAGATCAGCTGCGGATGGGTGCGCGCCATCTCGATCGCGTAATTGCGCAGAAGCATGTTCAGCGCCGCCTTTGAGGCGCGATAGGCGTGCCAGCCGCCCAGGCGGTTGTCCGAGATCGAGCCCACCCGCGCCGACAGCGCCGCAAAGACCGCGCGGCGGTCGCGCGGCATGCGGGGCAGCAGGTGTTTTGCCACCAGCGCAGGCCCGAAGGTATTGACTGCAAACACCTGCTCAAAGGCTGGCAGGCTCTGTTGTTTCAGGGATTTCTCGGGCCTGAGGGCCGTACCGTCCGACAGAATGCCGGTGGCGACGATCACCAGATCGGGGGCCTCCACACGGGCCGCGAGGGCCGCAAGACTGTCCTCATCGGTGATCTCGGCCTTGTGAGAGATGACCGGACCGGGGGCGGATGCGGTACCGCTGCGGCTGACCGCATGGATGGCTTCCACGCCGGGCTGCGCTGCATAGTGGCGCAGCAGGGCGTCTCCGATCCCGCCGCTGGCGCCAAGGATCACCACCTCTTTGGGGGCAGGCTCTGCAGACATGGATGGCCCTCACATCAGTTTCAGGAACAGGCGACGGGGCAGGACGCGGCCAAGGGTGAAGACCCAGGAGAAGGGCGCGGGAAAGGAGGTGGAAAACCGCCCGCTTCGCATTGCCTGCAGGCAGCGGCGCGCGGCCTCTTCCGGCTCCATGATCTGCGGCATCCTGAATTTGTTCTTGTCCGTCAGGCGGGTGCGAATGAAGCCGGGGTTGATCACCTGCACGCGCACGCCGGTGCCGCGCAGATCTGCCTGCAGGTTCTCGCCCAGGTGCATCAATGCTGCCTTGGAGGCGCCATAGCCGATGGCGCCGGGCAGGCCGGTGTGCCCCGCCAGCGAGCCGATCAGCACGATATGGCCGCTGTCCCTTTGACAGAACTGTGGAACGATCTGCCCCAGCACCCGCATGGCGCCCATGAAATTCACCTGGCACATGGTCTCGACCGCCTCCGGCTGCCAATCCCGCGCCGCCAGCGGATCATAGGCGCCGGCGCAGTAGATCAGCCCATCCAAGGGGCCAAGTGTAGCCATGGCCTGCGACAGGCTGTCGGCGTCGGTGACATCCAGCGGCAGCGATGTGGCATCCCTGAGCCGCGATGCAAGCACGTCCAGACGCGCAGCATTGCGCGCCGACAGGATGAGCCGCGCACCGGCCTCGTCCAGCGCCTCGGCCAAGGCATAGCCCAGCCCCTCGCTGGCGCCAACGATCCACCATCTGCGGCCCTGAAACATCTCAGCCCTCCACCGGCCGCATGGTGGCGATCAGCTCTGCGACCTTGATGCCGAACTTGCGCATTTCGGAGCGGTTGAGGATGGTGCCGTTCTCCATCAGGTACATCCAATCGGTGACGTCCAGCACATGGCCACCTGCATCTTCGGGCAGGCGGATGCGGTAGGACAGCTGCACCGTGGCGCCCAGCTGGCGCCCTGTGCCGGTGCCGATGATGTCGTCGGCGGTGGCGGTGAAATGCCCGTCACTCCCCATGGTGAGGTACCATTTGCGGGCCTGGGTGCTGCCATTGGCGTAAGAGAAATCCTCGCTCAAGGTGCCGCTGCTGCCGTCCCACTCCCCGCGCATCCGCGCCACGAAGCGAGAGACCACGCGCCCGCGTGGCCCGTAGATCATGCCTTCCGAGATCAGATCGCCCGACAGGCGTTCCTGGATGTCAAAGGCGGGGCCAGTGCCCGCGTAATGCTCCAATCGCTGGGAGCGAAAGCCGAAACCGGGCCGCCAGAGGGCCAGCACAAGCGCTGCAACAAGAAGGAGAAGGATCAGTTTCATGAAAAAGAGACCTCGCGCGGCAAGCGCACCACCAGGGCGATTGCCAATAGCTTGATAAGACAGGGAAGAACCGCATAGGCGAGCGTGAGCGCCTGCAGGGCGGTGGCGCTGTTTGGCTGACCCGGCTTGAACCCGCTGAGCTCCAGCAGCGGCAGTAGGATCAGCGCGGCAGCGGCGAGGGCCAGTTTGGCCGCAAAACTCCAAAGGCCAAAGGCCTGCCCGGCCTAAATACCTGCCCGTGCCAGGGCCGAGGAAAACAGGACCGGCAGGATCACCATGTCCGCGCCCAGGGCGGCGCCCGATCCGAGGCAGATCAGGGCAAAGGCCAAGGCGGCGCCCTCGGGCAATGTGGCAGCCGAGATGAAGGACAGGATTGCCAGCGCCATGGCGGGAACCAGCACCTGCCGCGCGCCGTATTTGGCGCTGGCACGGGTCCAGAGGGGAACCGACAGGCCCGCGGCCAGGAAGAACAGGATCAGGAAGGAACCGGCCAGATCCGGCAGGCCCAGCCTTTCCTCCACGAAGAACAGGAACAGGGTGGAGGTCATCGCCACCGGCAGGCTGTTGATCAGCGCCAGCACCAGCAACCGGGTGCCCCCGGCGCCGTGCAACGCGGACAGGGACAATGGCGCTTCTGCGCGGGCAGGCAGGTGCCAAAGGGGGCGCGTCAGCAGCCAGACCAGAAGGCAGATCAGTGCCAGCAGCACGCCAAAGGCGCCGTAGCCCTGACCCGCGGCGCCAAGGACCACCAGAAGCGTCGGGGCAAGCGCGGCCAGGATGATGCCGGTCAGGCTGCCGCCCTCACGCCAAGCGGCCATGCGGATCAGGGCCTCTGACGATCCCGCCAGCGACAGGCTTTGGCCGTAAAAGAGGATGGTGCCCAGGCTATAGGCGCTGAACAGCAGCACCAATGCGACGACCAGCCAGACCAGCGTCCCCGAGGCTGGCAGCAGCGTGTAAAGCAGCAGGAACCCCGCTGCCATGCCAAGGCAGGCCACGGCGGCAAAACGGTTGCGTGCCTCGGGGTGGCGGTCGATCAGCCAGCCAAGCGCCGGATCCTGCACGAAATCAAGCACCCGGATCCCGGCCAGCACCGCGCCCAGCGTCGCCAGGCTCAGCCCCAGCTCGGCGGTGGCATAGCGCGGCAGGTGAATGTAAAGCGGCAACCCGGCCGCCGCCAGCATCAGGGCAAACAGGCTGATTCGGGCGGCGTGCATGTCATTGCCCCCGCAGTTCGGCCGACAGGCGCGCCGAGCGGCTGTTCTCGGAGAGCCAGATACCAAGGAAGCGCTTGCGCAGCCCCTCATGGCGGATCGCGCAGGTGCGTTCTCCGTTCAGATACAATTCCATGCTGTCCGGGCGCACCGACACGGCAGTGAAGACATCGCCCTTGTCGACATCCCGAAAACAGCCGTCGAGCTTGCGGGTCAAAGCCTCAAGATCGGGGCGTGTGCCCTCGATGCGCTGGAGTTCCGACCGGGTCGATTGGGTCAGATCGGCGCGGGTGATGCTGCGGAAATACTCGATCTCCAGCGCCAGGGGGCGGTTCCAGTCGAACCGATTGGCGCCATCCGTGTGCAGGCGCGCGCGATAGACCGCAAGGCCCAGCCAGCGCAGGGTGGCGCTGCCCAGTTCGACCGGCTGTACCAGCCCGTAGCTGCGCAGGTTCGCCAGCGCCGGGGCAGGCAGCACCAGGGCCGCCACAGCTCCGGTGATCAAAACCCTGCGCAGAAGGTCACGCATGGCTCAGCTCCACCTGCACCACATCGGTCTGGCCAACGGCAAAGGAGCCAGCACAGATTTCCAGGTAGTAGCGCCAGTTGCGCAGGAAGGCGGCATCATAGCCCAGCTCCATGATCTTGGGCGCGCGCTCGCCCAGCCGTTCGGCCCAGATCCGGCAGGTGCGGGCGTAGTCCTGCCCGAAGGCAAAGGAGTTGGTCACCTTCAGCCCCGCCTGCCGCGCCTGGTGCGAGATCACCGCATCGGACAACAGCATGCCACCAGGGAAGGTGTACTGGCGGATGTAGTCCGAGGAATTGCGGTAGATGTCGAAATAGCTGTCCTGCACGGTGATGGCCTGCACCAGCGCCTTGCCGCCCTCCGCAAGGCGCGATTTGACGGTTGCGAAATAGCTCGGCCAATAGCGTTCACCCACCGCCTCGATCATCTCGATGGAGACGATATTGTCATAGGTGCCGCTGGATTTGCGGTAGTCGCACAGCTCGATCGCGGCGCGCCCATCCAGCCGCGCATCCGCATAGCCGTGCTGGCTGGGTGAGATGGTGAGCCCGGTCACATGCCGCCCGGTATCTGCGGCACGTTCGGCAAAGCCGCCCCAGCCGCAGCCGATTTCCAGAATGCGCTCACCTCCGGTCAGGCGACTGAGCGCGCGGTCGTATTTGCGGTTCTGGGCGCGCTCCAGATCGTTGTCGCCGGGTGCAAACAGAGCCGAGGAATAGGTCATGCCGCTGTCGAGCCACAGCTGGTAGAACTCATTGCCGACATCGTAATGGGCCTTGATGTTGCGGGATGAGCCACGGATCGAATTGGCGCGCAGGATGCGGTCCACGGCGCGGAACTTCAGCCCGCTCCAGAAGCTCGGGTAGGCAAAATCGCCAAAGTAATCGAGGTTCAGAAGGGCCACCTGGATCAGGGTCTCGATGCTGGAGGTCTCCCACAGGCCCTCGATGTAGGTCTCGCCAAGGCCGATGTCGCCGCGCGCCGCCATGGCGGTGACGGCGGCCCAATCGAACAGGACCATCTCGGCCTCGGGTCCGCCCTGGCCGAAATCATGCACTTCGCCTTCTGGGGTGGTCAGGCGCAGGCTGCCCTTTCGGATGCGGGCGCAGCTGTCGAGGAAATCACGTTTTACGCGGTTGGTAATGAACAGCATCAGCTGACCTCCTGTTTCGGGGGCAGGGGGCGCCGACGATAGGGCGCGCCCTTGAGTTTGAGTTTCAATGCCTGCCAGTGGATCAGGGCGATGGTGCGAAAGGCGCCAAGCGGGCGGCGCAGGCTGGCGCGCAAAAGCGAGGCATTGCTGAGCGGTTGGCGCCGCCCGGCAAGGGTGGCAATCACGCCGTCCGCCCCGTCTTCCAGGGCGATGCGAATGGCGATCCGGTCCGTGCGGATGTCGAAATGGAACCGGTATTCCCCCGCGATCTTCTGGAAGGGCGAGACGTGGAATATCTTGCGCGCCGTGATCTCGTCCGGGCCGGAAATTGGCGCGAACCCGTCCCGATGGCACAGGTAACTGTGGCGGTCTCCGAAGGTGTTGGAGACCTCCGCGATAACGGCGCGCAGATCCTCGCCTTCCATCGCCAGCCAGAAGCTGACAGGATTGAAAGTGTACCACAGAAAGCTGGGTTGCGTCAGCAACAGGATCCGCAGCCCTTCAAGGTTCAGACCGGCGCGTGCAAAGACCTCTTGCGCCCAAGGCAGGCCGCGCCCGGCGCCGACGGGGCCGCCGTGGTTGCGATCATCGACCGAGGCCAGGTTGAAGCGATTGCGCGAAAACAGCCCCGGTCCTGCGTCGCTTTCCGGGTCGATCAGCACGTAATCGACACCATAGCGAAAGGCATTGCGGATGCTGCCGCGCCGCGCGTGTGTGGTATGGCCCGCGATGTGGTCGGGCCAAAGAGGTGCGGCAAACAGGTTCATGCCGTGATCCGCGCGGCTGTTCTGGCCTCGATCGCGCGGGCGACGCGCACGGCACTGGCGAACCCGTCCTCGTGGAAGCCGTGGCGCAGATAGGCACCGGCAAACCAGGTGTTGTTCTGCCCTTGGATTTCCTCAATCTGCTTTTGGGCGCTGAGGGCGGCGCGGTCAAAGATCGGATGGCGGAAGGTGTTGACATCGTAAATGGTGTCGTCACGCACCGGTTGGACCGGGTTCAGAGAGATGAACAGCGGGTCGTCTTCGGGGATGTTCTGCAGGCGGTTCATCCAGTAGGTGACGCCAATCGCCGGGCGGGTATCGCGGGCCTCGGCCTTGTAGACCCAGGAGGACCAGCAGGCGCGCCGTTTCGGCATCTGGGCCTCATCGCGGTGCAGGATCACCTCGTTGTCTTGATAGCGCATATTGCCCAGAAGGGAGGCTTCCCGGGCGGTTGGATCCGCCAGAAGGCGCAGGGCATCGTCGGAATGGCAGGCCATGATCACCTGGTCGAAGTCCTGCGCCTCGCCCGTGGGCAGGCGAAGGGTCACGCCATCGGGGCGCCGTTCGACGGACTGCACCGGTGTGCCGGGGCGCAGGGTGCAGCCCTTGGCCAGAAGATGCGCTTCCAGCCTGCGCAGATATTCGATGCTGCCGCCCTTCACGGTCCACCATTGGTGCTGTCCGGTGGCGCTGAGCAGCGCGTGGTTGCGGAAGAACTGGACCAGGGTGCGGGCAGGAAAGCCGTGGATTTCCTCCATCGGGGTGGACCAGATGGCGCCACAGATCGGCATCAGGTAGTAGCGCTGGAACCAGTCGCCAAGGCGCAGCTCCTGCATCAGCTGACCGATGGTGACATCGTCGCTTTGGGCGGCCTCCACCGCGTGGGCGTTGAAACGCAGGATGTCGCGCACCATCGCGTAAAAGGCCGGACGCGCGGCGTTCAGCGGCTGGCCGAACAGCGACCGGAGGTTCTTCAGCCCGTATTCCACCGCGCCCCCGTCGATGCTGGCGCCAAAGGTCATGTCGCTTTTGACGATGGGCACATCCAGATCGCGGAACATGGCCGTCAGATGCGGGTAGTTCACGAAGTTGAAGACGATGAAGCCGGTATCCACAGGCTGATCGCCCCGGCGCCCGGCCAGCACGGTACGAGCATGGCCACCAAGACGCGGCGCGGCCTCGAACAGGGTCACGTCGTGGCCGGGGGACAGCCGATAGGCCGCCGCAAGGCCGGAAATACCACCGCCGACAATGGCAACGCGCTGGCGAGGAACTGGGGGGGCATCAAATGACATGGGAACTCCGTTGCTTTTCAACCAGTACGCAGGCCCATCGGGGACGGATCAAAACTTTGTCGAAAGGGTGGGAAAACGGCGGCTCTGTCGCGCGACAGGACAAGGGGAAGAAAAAACTTGCGCAGCTGTGATCCGGATGCGAGGCGGCAACGTAATGGACATATGTTGGAACTTGACCCCGATCCCGCACTTGAAGCGCTCGTGCCACCGGTTACGGTGAACGCTGCGGCAGCGCGCCCGCGCGAAAGGGAACAGGTGGACAGAAACAGGCTCTCAGAGCAGACGCAATGGATGCTGGCGGTACGGGACAACCGGGACCGGGCGGCCTTTGGGTGGCTGTTCGATTATTTCGCACCACGGCTCAAAGGGGTGATCTGCCGGTCCGGCATTTCCCAGGGCCAGGCCGAAGACATCGTGCAGGACGTGATGCTGACCGTGTGGCGCAAGGCGCATCTATTCGACCCGCAGCGGGCGCAGGTGTCGTCCTGGATCTACCAGGTTGCGCGCAATCGCCAGATCGATGTGATCCGAAAGGAGCGCCGCCCCGTACCCGAAGAGCTGAAGCAGCCCGAAGAGGTTCAGGAAGACGCAAGTCAGATCGTGGCCCTGGAACAGGAAACCACACGTCTGAGGGATGCACTGAAGCGGCTGAAGCCTGCGCAGCGCGAAATGGTGGAAAAGGCTTACTTTGGCGAGTTGAGCCACACCGATATCCGCGCCGAGACGGGCCTGCCGCTTGGAACGATTAAATCCCGCATCCGCCTGGGGCTGGAACGGTTGCGGCACGAACTAAAGGGAACGGACACTCCATGAGCGGCATTACCCATCATGTTCCTGATGAGCTGCTGATCGCCTATGCTTCGGGCACACTCGATCCGGCCTTTGCGCTGGTGGTGGCGACGCATGTTTCCATGTGTGATGAAAGCCGGGCGCGTCTTGGCGCCCATCAGGCTGTTGGCGGTGCGCTGCTGGACAGTCTTGCCCCGCCCGAGGACCAGGGGATCTCCATCTCCGCCGATATGAAGGCCCGGCTGATGGATGCGCTGGACGATCCTTACGAGGCACCGCCAAGCTATGGCGCCTCCGGCATCTTCCCGGCGCCGGTGATGGAGGCGTTGGGCGGTCTGCCACCCAAGTGGAAACCGCTGGGCGGCGGCGTACGCCAGTCGATCCTGTCGCGTGGGACGGGCGGCAGCGTGCGGCTTCTGTACATCCCCGGCGGCCAGGCCGTGCCTGACCACGGCCACAACGGGCTGGAGCTGACCCTGGTGCTGCAGGGGGCGTTCTCCGATGAGACCGGCCGCTTTGGCGTCGGAGATGTCGAGGTTGCCAACGCTGATCTGGAACATACCCCCATCGCCGAAGAGGGGCCGGCCTGCATCTGCCTGGCGGCGACGGACGCGGCGTTGCGGTTCCGCTCGCTTATCCCGCGCCTGCTGCAGCCCGTCTTCCGTATCTGAGGCGCCGCTGCGGGGCTTTCCCTGCCGCAGAAACCGGCGGGCAGGTGGACCGAGCGCTCCATCTGGGACCCTGGTTCAAGGGTTGTTAAGGTCTGTGGCCTATAAGGGGCACTCCTTACTGGGGAGTGGGGCCATGATGTTACGATTTTTTGGATTTCTTGCTATCGCGCTGAGCGTCCTTGCGGCGGGCATTGTCTATGCCACGCGCAGCAGCGTCTTTGAGGCGATGCGCCGCGAGTCGGTCGACAAGGCGGTGCACCATGCGACCTATATGGCGTCGCAGATCCGCGATCTCCGAGGTCTGCTGAACAGTGCCACCCCCGCTCCCGATCAGTTAGACCAGATCCGTGACCTTCGACACCTAGGCGATGTCTTCCGCTTCAAGCTTTTTGATGCGGCCGGGCGGCTTGTCCTGGTGTCGGATGATCCGTCGCTCAAGGGGGGCTTGCCTCAGGTCCTGGGCGAGCCCGATCCCGAGGCCGTGAAGGTGATCGCATCCCACGTGCCCTTTGCCGAAGTGAAGGACGGCACCGAGAAGCCGAATCGCCCCGATCTATATGCCGAGGCCTATGTGCCACTGGTGGACGCAGAGGGTGAGATCTTCGGCGTGGCCGAGGTCTATATCGATCAGACGGATACCTACGGATATTTCCATGAAAGCTTCAGCCGCTTTGCCGTCCTGCTGACAACGGTCTGTGCGCTGCTGTTCTCGGTTCCCTACATCGGCTACATGCTGCAGAGACGGCGCGCCGAGCATTCACAGGAAGAAGTGGAATTCCTTGCCAGCTACGACTCTCTGACCGGGTTGATGAACCGACGCGAGTTCCTGCAGCGGGCTGATGCCTTGAGGGCCGAGGGAGAGCTGTCGGCCATCTGCTATATGGATGCGGACAAGTTCAAGGCGATCAATGATGTCCACGGGCATGCAGTGGGGGATGCCTATCTCGTTCATCTTGCGGGGATCTTGCGCAGCTGCACCCATCACAATGATCTTCTGGCCCGGTTTGGCGGGGATGAGTTCGTCATCGGCTTCCGGAACCTGGATCACGACGGGGTGGTCGCACGGGTGCGCAGCATTATCGTCAACGCCTCTGAAGAGTTCCATCACGATGATGCGGTCATTGCCGGTTCCATGAGTGCGGGCATTGCGCTGTTGGGCAAGGATACCTGTCTGGATACCACGCTATCCTACGCCGATGCCGCGCTTTATCATTCGAAATCGAACGGTCGGAACACCTTCTCGGTCTACGGCGAGGAAATGGGCGATGAGTATCGCAAGCGCATGGCGCTGCATGCCCGGCTGCGACAGTCGACCAAGGAAAAGAACTTTGCCATCGTCTATCAGCGGCTGGTGGATGCGCAATCAAAACAGGTTGTTGGCTATGAGGCGCTGTTGCGGATGAAGGACGAGGACGGCTCGGAGATTGAGCCCTCCATCTTCATCCCCGTCGCCGAGGAATTGGGCCTGATCGCAGATATCGGCGCCTGGGTGATCCGGAAAGCCACTCGTGAGATCGCGCAGCTGGACGATCACAGCACCGTTGCGATCAACCTCTCGGCGGCGCAGCTGTGCGATGGCAGCCTGCCCGACATCGTGCGCTCCGCGCTGGCAGAGGCTGAGCTGCCGGCGCACCGGCTGGAGCTGGAGATCACCGAATCCCTGCTGTTGGATGACGATCCGGCGGTGGCCTATCAGATCGACTGCCTGAAGGAGATGGGCGTCTCGCTGGCCATGGACGATTTCGGCACCGGCTATTCCAGCCTCAGCTATCTGTGGCGCTTCGGCTTTGACCGGCTCAAGGTGGACCGCTCTTTCGTGACGGCGCTGGACCGCGATCCGGAACGCTCTCGCCAGATCATCGAGGCCATCCTCCTCTTGGGTGATCGTCTCGACATGCGGGTGACGGCGGAAGGGATCGAAACGCGGGAACAGTCCGAGTACCTGTCGCAATTGGGCTGCGACATCCTGCAGGGCTACCTCTATGGTCGCCCCACATCCCTGGACGGGATCGAAACCCCGGAGGACTCCGAGGATCCTGGCACGATTTCGCGCGCCTCCTGAGCCTAGCTCGCCAATGGCATCTGTGCGCTGTGCAACAGCCGCCCCATGTGGCGACCGGTGTCCAGCATCCGGTTGGCAAAGCCCCATTCGTTGTCATACCAGCTGACCACCCGCACCAGACCTTCGCCGGTCACGGCCGTTTGCGCCGCGGCAAAGCAGGAGGAATGCGGGTCGTGGTTGAAATCGACCGAGACCATCGGATCCTCCTCATAGGCGAGGATGCCTGCAAGATCGGTGTCCGAAGCCGCGCGGATGGCGGCATTCACCGTTTCAACCGTGGCAGGGCGTTCGGGCATGAAACTCAGATCCACAACAGATACGTTCGGCGTCGGCACCCGGATCGCCGATCCTTCCAGCCGTCCCTTCAGATGCGGCAGCACCTCTGCAATGGCGCGGGCCGCGCCGGTCGAGGTGGGGACCATCGACAGCGAAGCCGCACGGGCGCGATAGGGATCCTTATGCGGGCTGTCATGGGTGGGCTGATCGCCGGTATAGGCGTGGATCGTGGTCATGTAGCCGGTCCTGATCCCAAAGGCGCGGTCCAGCACCTGCGCCACCGGGGCCAGGCAGTTGGTGGTGCAGGAGGCGTTGGAGACGATCACATCCTCTGCCGTCAGATCCATATGGTTGACGCCATAGACCACGGTACGGTCCGCATCCTTGCCGGGGGCCGAGATCAGCACCCGTTTCGCACCATTCTGCAGATGCGCCGCCGCCGCGTCGCGGGCGGTGAACAACCCGGTGCATTCATAGGCGATATCCACATCCTGCCAGGGCAGATCCGCCGGGTTGCGTTCTCCGCTGAGCCGGATCGTCTGGCTGCCGACCCGCAGCACCCCGCCTGACAGCGCGACAGGCGCGCGCAGACGGCCATGGACGGAATCGTATTTCAGCAGGTGCAGCAGCATCTCCGGCGGTGCCAGGTCGTTGATCGCCACCACTTCGATATCCTTGTCGCCGCGCTCCAAGAGGGCGCGCAGCACGCCGCGGCCAATGCGGCCAAATCCGTTGATTGCGATCTTGAGGGTCATTGTCTCTGTCTCCGTGCGGCGGGCCTGCGGGTGCCCCTTGGGTATGGAATGGAATTTGGTATCGCTAACATTGAGGAAATCGTTATCGATAACGGATTTGAAGATCAACCCCGCTCGCGGAGTTTTGACGCCCAAGGGGCGCAGCCCCTTGCGGCGACGGGCAAAGTGCTGGACGATGCGCCCATGACGAAGAAACTGTTGCTCAAGGATGTTGCGCGCCTCGCCGGGGTCAGCGAGATGACCGCCTCACGGGCGTTGCGCGGGACGGCGGATGTCTCCAAGGCGACGCGGGCGCGGGTCGAGGAGATCGCCCGCACCCATGGCTATGTGCCCAACCGCATCGCCGGGTCGCTGTCGTCGCAATCGGTGAACCTGGTGGCGGTGGTGGTGCCCTCGCTGAACAGCTTCGTCTTTCCCGAGGTGCTGTCGGGCATATCCTCGGTGCTGAAGGAGACGCCCTTGAAACCGGTGGTTGGGGTGTCGGGCTACGAGCTGGAAGAGGAAGAAGAGGTTATCCGCGAAATGCTCAGCTGGCGGCCGTCGGGGCTGATCGTGGCGGGGCTGGAACATTCTGAGGCGACCCGGCGGATGATGGCGCAGGCCGATTGTCCGGTGGTCGAGGTGATGGATGTGGACGGCATCCCGGTGCGCCATTGTGTCGGCATTTCCCACCTTCAGGCGGGGCGCGACATGGCGGCGCAGATCCTGGCGCGGGGCTATCGGCGGATTGGCTTCATCGGCACCAAGATGCCGCAGGATTTCCGCGCCCGTAAACGGTTTGACGGCTTTGTCGAAGGGCTTGCAGAGCAGGGCGTCGCGCTCTTGGATCGCGAACACTATGCCGGAGAAAGCTCGATCCAGACCGGGCGCCAGCTGACCGCGCAGATGCTGGAGCGCAACCCTGACCTTGACTGTATCTACTATTCGTCGGACGTGATGAGCGTCGGCGGGCTGATGCATTGCCTGGGCGCCGGGCTGTCAGTGCCCCAGGATGTGGCGCTGGCGGGGTTCAACAACCTGCAGATCCTGCAAGGCCTGCCGCTGGAGCTGGCCACCACCGATGCCTGCCGCCGCGAAATCGGTGAGAGGGCGGCAAAGATCGTCTTGCAGGCGCGCGACGCAGAAAAGCCGCTTGATCCCATCTGCACGCGGCTTGGCCCGCAGATCAGCCTTGGCCAGTCGCTTTAGCTGCAACTCGGCCCGGGGCTGAGGATCGCCTCCATCCCGGCGGTGCAGAAATCGATCAGCTGGTCCACCTGCGCCTCTGCCGCGCCGGGGCTGAGCGCCTCGATCCGCCAGCCGGTGTTGAGAAAGGCCAGCATGGCGGCGACGGAATAGACCTGGCCGGTGGCGGCGGCCTGCCGTTCGGCGGTCGGGTAGAGCGCCAGGATCTCTTCGATGAACCGGTTCGCGGTGGGGTCGAAACACTCCGCCGCCAGGGGGCGCCAGCGCGGATCGGCGGAGACATGCGCCACCAACCGACCATAGTGCTGCCAATGGGGACCGCCAGTGCGGGCCAGCGTCACATAGGCCCGCGTGAAGGCATCCAGCAGCCCGCGCAGGGTCGCATCCCCCGACTGTTTCAACGCCTCCAGTTCCGCCAGGCGCAGCGCCGCCAGCTCATCGGCGCGGCGGGTGACGGTCTGGTGAAACAACTCTTCCTTGCCGCCGCCATGGTGATGCACCAGCCCCACCTGAACCCCAGCCAGCGCGGCGATGTCGCGCAGCGATGCCCCTTCGAATCCGCGTTCGGCAAACAGCTGTTCGGCAGCATCCAAGATGCGCGCCTTGGTCTGCAGCGACCGGGCCGATGGGGCGCGTTTGCGTTGTTTTTCCACGAAAAACTCCCTGTGACGAAAATATCTTGCCTTATTTTGAACGATTGTTCAATCTAAAGCCGGAGGACAGGGAGGAAACATGACGGAAACGCGCGGGCGCTATGCCCTTATCGGCGCTGGGCCGATGGGGCTGGCTATGGCCAAGGTATTGGTCGAGCAAGGCATTCCCTTTCAGGGGTTTGAGCTGCATTCGGATGTGGGCGGTTTGTGGGACATCGATGGGCCAAAGTCCACGATGTACGAAAGCGCGCATCTGATCTCCTCCAAGCGGATGACGGAATTTGCCGATTTTCCGATGAAGGAGGAGGTGGCCGAATATCCCTCGCACCGGGATCTGAAGGGCTATTTCCACGATTTTGCCGATCATTTCGGGCTGCGGCAGCACTACCATTTTGGCGCCGAGGTGCTGAAGACCGAACCCCTGGGCGGCCCCGGCGAGGGCTGGCGTGTCACCTGGCGCGATGCGGAAGGTGAGCATAGCGAAGACTTCGCAGGGGTGCTGATTGCCAATGGTACCCTGTCCGAGCCGAACATGCCGACATTCCCGGGAGATTTCGCGGGGGAGCTGATCCACTCCAGCCAGTACCGCAGGGCCGAACAGTTCGGCGGCAAGCGGGTGCTGGTTGTGGGCGCGGGCAATTCGGGCTGCGACATTGCGGTGGATGCGATCCACCATGGCGCCACTTGCGATCTGTCGATGCGGCGCGGCTATTACTTCGTGCCAAAATACGTCTTTGGCAAACCGGCGGACACAATGGGCGGGTTGATCCAATTGCCGATGTGGCTGAAGCGGCGCATCGACGGGTTGATCCTGAAATGGTTCGTGGGCGATCCGCAAAAATATGGCTTCCCGAAACCCGACTACCAGCTTTACGAAAGCCACCCGGTGGTGAACTCGCTGGTGCTTTATCACGCGGGGCATGGCGATCTGAAGATCCGCCCCGATATTGACCGGATCGATGGCAACACGGTGCATTTCACCGATGGCAGCCAGGCTGACTATGACATGATCCTCGCCGCGACTGGCTACAAGCTGCATTATCCCTTCATCGACAAGGATCTGCTGAACTGGCAGGGCGCCGCGCCGCATCTCTATCTCAACGCGATGCACCCTGCCCGCGATGACCTGTTCGTCCTCGGCATGGTCGAGGCCAGCGGCCTTGGCTGGCAGGGACGGCACGAGCAGGCCGAGATGGTCGCGCGCTATATCAAGGGGCTGCAAACCGGCAATGCCGAGGCCAAGGCCCTGCAGGCAGAAAAGGCCGCAGGGTTCGAGCGCGCCACCGGCGGCATGGCCTATCTGAAACTCGCGCGCATGGCCTATTACGTGGACAAGGCGACCTATCGCAAGGCGGTCACGGGTTGGATCAAGCGCCTGTCCGGGGCGGGCGCATGAACGGGATTGATGACGTCGCGCTGAATTTCAGCCCCGCCTCCTTGACGCTGCTGAACGGGATCCTCGCGGTGGTGATGTTCTCCATCGCCATCGACCTGAAGCCGTCCGATTTCCACCGGCTGCGGCGGGCGCCGAAACCCTTGATCGTGGGCCTCATCTCACAGTTCCTGGTGCTGCCGGTGCTGACCTTCGCGATGGTCTGGCTCACCAATCCGCGCCCCTCGATCGCGCTGGGGCTGATCCTGGTGGCGGCCTGTCCGGGCGGCAATATCTCCAATTTCATCACCCATCGTGCGGGCGGCAACGCGGCCCTGTCGGTGTCGATGACCGGCTTTGCCACTGTGGGGGCGATCCTGTTGACGCCGGTCAATATCGGTCTGTGGGGCGGGCTGTACCCGCCCACCCGCGCGATCCTGCAACAGACCGAGATCGACCCGGTGCAGATTGCCATCACCGTGGGGCTGATGCTGGTGCTGCCATTGGTGCTGGGCGTGCAGCTCAATATGCGAAAACCCGATCTGACCGCGCGCATTCGCCGCCCGCTGCAATGGCTGTCGATGGGCATCTTCATCGCCTTCATCGTGCTGGCGCTGGCGGCCAATTGGGGTTTCTTCCTGCAGTTTGCCGGCGCGGTTGCCGGTCTTGTGGTGCTGCACAATGCGCTGGCGCTGGGCGGCGGCTGGGTCACGGCGACGCTGGCGGGGCTCTCCCCCTATGACCGGCGCGCGGTGACCATCGAGACGGGGATCCAGAACTCCGGCCTTGGTCTGGTGCTGATCTTTGCCTTCTTCGGAGGGCTGGGCGGCATGGCGGTGGCGGCGGCCTTCTGGGGCATCTGGCATGCCATATCTGGCCTTGCCCTGGCAGCGCTGATGGCGCGGACGGAGGCGGCACGATGACTGAGGGAGCCCTGACCAGGACCGTTCTGATCACAGGTGCTGCCGGCATGGTGGGCCGCGCCCTGCTGCAGGAATTGCAGGGCTGCCGCATCATCGCTTCGGACCTTGCGCCGCCCAAAGACCTGCCCGCAGGGGCGGAGTTCTGCCGCATGGATGTGACCACCGATGATCCCGCCCGTGTTATTGGCGAGGTGAAACCGGATGTGATCGTGCATCTGGCCTCCATCGTCACCCCGCCCAAGGGCAGCGGGCGCGACTTTGCCTATGCGGTGGATGTGGAGGGCACCCGCAAGGTGTTGCAGGCCGCCGTTGCCAACAGGGTGGGGCGCATTGTCGTCACCTCCTCCGGCGCGGCCTATGGTTATCACGCGGATAACCCGGTGCCGCTGCGCGAGAATGATAGCCTGCGCGGCAATCCGGAATTCGCCTATTCCGATCACAAGCGTCAGGTCGAAGAGATGCTGGCCAACTACCGCCGTGGAGCGCCGCAGCTGGAGCAGGTGGTGCTGCGGGTCGGCACGGTTTTGGGAGAAGGCACCGAGAACCAGATCACCGCCCTGTTCCACCGTCCGCGCCTGCTGGCGGTTGCGGGTAGCGAAAGCCCTTTCGTGTTCATCTGGACGCGGGATCTGGCGCGGATCCTGTCTCGGGCCGCAACGGATGGCCCTGCGGGGGTCTTCAACGTGGCAGGGGACGGCGCCATGGGGGTGACGGATCTGGCGCGGGTGCTAAAGAAACCCGTGCTGCGGCTGCCGCCCTTTGTGCTGAAAGCGGCGCTGGCTTTGGCGAAACCCCTGGGGTTGACCCAATACGGGCCCGAGCAGGTGCGGTTCCTGCAATACCGGCCGGTGCTGGACAATAGCGCGCTGAAGGCCGATTTCGGATATACGCCCGAGCTGACCAGCGCCGAAGTCTTTGATCTATGGAGGCGTCAGGCAGGCCTATGAAGACAGCCATTATCTCTGGCGGCGCGGGCGGCTTGGGCCGTGCCCTGTCTGCCGCCTTGCAGGACCGCGGCTGGCGGGTGATCCTGCTGGACCTCGATACCTCGGGGCTGGAGACAAGCGAGCGCCAGATCCCGATTCAATGCGATCTGACCGATGGGGAGCAGCTGCGCCAGGTGTCAGAACAGATCCTGCAGCAATACCCGGTGATTGATCTGGTGATCTACAATGCGGGCATCACCCAGATCGGTGGTTTTGACACCATTGATGAGACGAGCCACCGCCGGGTGTTCGAGATCAACTACTTTGCCGCCGTCGCCATGGCCGGGCATTTCCTGCAGGCGGTGCGGCGCGCGGGCGGCACCCATATCGCCATCTCCTCGGTGGCGGGGTTCACGCCGCTTTTTCACCGCACCTCCTATGCGGCCTCGAAACATGCGCTGGAGGGGTTCTTCAAATCCCTGCGCTCCGAGGAAAAGCCCCACGCGGTTGATGTGCTGATTGCGGCGCCGTCTTTCGTGGCGACCAATATCGGCAATGATCAGCGGCAAAGCGATGGCACCGCCCGACCCGGATCGGCCAGCGACGGGGTGGATTACATGACCCCCGAGGCCGCTGCCCGGGACATCCTGCGCGGATATGACCGGCGGCAGCCGATGATCCCGGTTGGACGCGTGGCGCGTCTTGCCTGGTGGATAAACAGCCTGGCGCCCCGGCTGTATCAGCGGTTGATGGAGCGACAGATCGGCGGCCACGACTCTTGATCAGGCAAGCCGAGTTCAGTCTTCCTCGGTCAGGACCGGCAGGGAAAACCCGGTCTTGACCCGGTTCATCACCACCGAGGTGCGGAACCGGGCGATATTCTCCTCGTCAAAGAAGTGCCGCCTGCTGAAGGCTTCGAAGTCGGGCATGTCGCGGGCGGTGAGGATCAGGATGAAATCCGCATTGCCGGTCACGTAGTAGCATTGCATGACCTCGGGCGCTTCGATCATGCGGCGGCGAAAACGGTCGATGTCGCTGGGGCGCTCGCTTTGCAGGGTGACCTCGACGATCAGGGTCAGGCCGCGTCCCAGCTTGTCCGGGTTCAGAACGGCCACATCGGCGGCCACATAGCCTTGTGAGCGCAGCCGGGAGAGCCGCTTGCGGCAGGCATCCGGGGACAGTCCGACACGCTCCGAAAGCGCATCGGCGGTCAGCCGGTTGTTGCTTTGAATGGCCGCAAGGATCAGCCGGTCGAAACGGTCCATATCGCTGCCTTGGTCCTTCTTCGTCTGCTGAGGGATCCTGTCCGGTTTCCTGTATGATTTGCAAGATTGTTCCGTCTATGATCCGAAATACAGCGTAAGATATGCTACTGCTTCCGTTTTTCGGCCCGGATCGCGCGCATATTTCCCACAAACCGCTGGCGGCACCTACTACTCTGTGGCGAAGATCGCAGGCAGCAAGGGAAGATCGGGCATGGATGGGGGCCTCAGCAATACGCTTGAAAACGATTGGCGGGCGCGGGCCGTGCCCTTGACCGGCCCGGAGGCTGACATTCTGCCCAGCGTGGACGCCGAAGCAGTTGCCCGGTTGCTGGCGCTTTGCCCGCGCCATGCGGTGACGCCCTTGATCGATGCCGTGGATCTGGCGGCGGTGGCGGGTGTTGCGCGGCTCTGGATCAAGGATGAGCGCGCCCGGATGGGGCTTGGCAGTTTCAAGGCGCTGGGCGCGGCCTATGCCATTGCCCGTGAGGCGGCAGAGGTTCGGGAACAGGCAGGAGAGGCCGCCCCGGCCTGGGAGGAGACGCTGAAAGGGCGCACCTTTGCCACCGCCAGCGCAGGCAACCATGGCCTGTCGGTCGCGGCGGGCGCCCGGCTGTTCGGCGCGCAGGCGGTGATCTATCTGGCCAAGACCGTGCCCGAAGCCTTTGCCGAACGGTTGCGCGCCAAGGGAGCCGAGGTGGTGCGCGCGGGCGCGGATTACGAGGCAAGCATGGCTGCCGCCCAGGCTGACGCTTTGGGAAATGGCTGGACGCCTCTCTCGGACAGTTCCTGGCAGGGCTACATGGAGTCTGCGGTGGCGGTGATGGAAGGCTATCTGCAACTGGCCGCCGAGGCGGCAAGCCAGATCGAAGAGGTGCCTACTCATATTCTGCTGCAGGCCGGGGTCGGCGGGCTGGCGGCGGCGGTGGCGGCCTATGCGCGGCATGTCTGGGGCGATGCGCCGCGAATCGTGGTGGTGGAACCCGAGGCCGCACCGGCCCTGATCGAAAGCATCCGTGCGGGGCATCTTGTGGACACCCATGGGCCGGAGTCCGCCATGGGACGGCTCGATTGCAAGACGCCCTCGTTGGTGGCGCTGAACGGCCTGGTGCGCGACGCCGATCTCTTTGTCACCATTTCCGAAGAAGAGGCCGCCGAGGCAGTGAATACATTGGCGGATCACGGCTATGCGACGACGCCGTCGGGCGGCGCGGGGCTGGCGGCGCTGCTGGCGGGGCGGGTGCCCGGCTGCGGTGCCGATGCGCGGGTTCTGGCGATCCTGAGCGAAGGGCCGGAAGATGGCTGACCCGGCGCGCGCTTTTGCCCTGTCCGAACACCGGTGCCGCTGTGATGCGCTGCAGGCCGGGATGGCCTTGGCGGGGATGGATGCGCTGCTGCTGACCACGGCGGCGGATATCTTCTATGTGACAGGTTTTCTCACCCGGTTCTGGGAAAGCCCGGCGCGCCCCTGGTTCGTGGTGGTCCCGGCGAAGGGCAATCCGGTTGCGGTGATCCCCTCCATCGGCGCCGATCTGATGGGGCAGACCTGGATTTCCGATATCCGCACCTGGGATGCGCCGGACCCAAGCGACGATGGCGTCAGCCTTCTGGCGGCGACTTTATGCGATCTGGTACTCGCCGAGGGCGCGATCGGCACGCCCATGGGGCTGGAAACCCAGCTGCGCATGGCACTCAGCGATTACATGGCGCTGACCGCCCGGATCGCACCGCGCCGGATGGTGGATGCGACCGATGTGGTGCAGCGGGTGCGCGAGGTGAAGTCAGAGGCCGAGGTCGCCAAGATCCGCGCCGCCTGCGCCGTGGCGGATCGCACATTCGCCCGCGTGCCGGAGTTTGCAGGTCTCGGGCGTCCGCTGGATGCGGTGTTTCGCGATTTTCAGCGGGTTCTGCTGGAGGAGGGCGCGGACTGGGTCAGCTACACCGCAGGCGGCGCCGGGCAGGGTGGCTATGGCGATGTGATCTCTCCGGCGACGGCGCAGCCTTTGGCGCGGGGCGATGTGCTGATGCTGGACACCGGAGCGGTGCGCGACGGCTATTTCTGCGATTTTGACCGGAACTATGCCATTGGCGCGGTTGCCGCCGACACCGCTCGCGCCCATGCGGCGCTCTATGTCGCCACCGATCTGGCGCTGGAGACCCTGCGCCCCGGAATGACGGCGGCGGATGTGCACCGGATCCTCTGCGACGGGCTGTGCGCAAACGGCGCCACGCCGGGCGGCGGGCGGCTGGGACACGGGCTGGGGGTGACCTTGACCGAATGGCCCTCTTTCACACCCAAGGACCGATCGGTGCTGCGGGCGGGCATGGTGCTGACGCTGGAGCCGGGGGTGGAAATCGCACCGGGCCGCATTCTGGTGCATGAAGAGAATATCGTGCTGCGCGAAGATGGGCCGGAGCTTCTGTCCGCGCGCGCCCCGGCAGAATTGCCGGTTCTGGAGTGAGGGCATGGATCGCTTTCCCTATGACCTGACCGGTCCCATCGGCAGTGGTGCCACGCTGGGGCTGATCGTCCTGCAGGTGGACGAGACGCTGGAACAGGACATGCGCCGCCTTTTGCCGGGCGGCGATGTGGCCCATCACGTGACCCGTATCCCCAGCGGCGATGAACTGACGCCTGATACCATCGCCACCATGGAGCGCACCCTTCCAGCGGCGGCGGCCCTGCTGCCCCCGGCGGCGAAGTTCGATGTGATCGGCTATGGCTGCACCTCGGGCACCACATTGATCGGCGCCGACCGGGTGGCGGATCTGGTGCGCCAGGGCGCCGCCACAGCCCGTGTCACCGATCCTCTGAGCGCGGCTCTGGCGGCGCTGGAGGCCTTGGATGCCCGGTCGCTGGCGATCGTGTCGCCCTATGTGGAGAGCGTCAGCGCCCCGGTGCGCCGCGCCTTCGAGACCCGCGGCCATGATGTGCCCGCCACCGTCTCCTTTGGCGAGGAGGTAGAGGCGCGGGTGGCGCGGATCGACCCGGCCTCGATCCGGGCGGCGGCCGTGTCGGTTGGGCAGGAAGCCGATGCTGTCTTCCTGTCCTGCACCAACCTGCGCACGCTGGATATCATCGACGGCCTGGAAGCGGAGCTGGGCAAGCCGGTCCTGAGCAGCAACCAGGTTCTGGCCTGGCATATGGCGCGGCTTGCGGGCGTCGAGGCCGGGATCACGGGTCCCGGCCAGGTGTTTCGGCTGCCACCGGCAGCGGGCTGATACCGGCCGGGGAGCTGCGCCCTGGCTTAACCGCTTGCCTGCGCCAGCCACAGATACAGGGGCAGGCCGACGGTGATGTTGAAGGGAAAGGTGACCCCCAGCGACATCGACAGGTAGATGCCGGGTTCTGCGCGCGGCAGGGCGATGCGCATGGCTGCGGGCACCGCGATGTAAGAGGCCGAGGCCGCCAGCACCATGAAGAGGAAGCTGCCGCCATCCGACAGGCCGGTCAGCCGCGCCAGCGCCAGGGCCATCAGGGCGCCGATCACCGGCATGGTCACACCGAATGCAAACAGGCCCGGCGTGAGCTGCCCCCGGTTGGAGATCAGGCTGCGCCCGGCGGCCAGACCCATGTCCAGCAGGAACAGGCACAGGATGCCGGTGAAGGGGCCGATGATGAAGGGCGAAATCGTTGCAAGACCGTCTTCGCCGGTGATGGCGCCAATGGTGAAGGCCCCCACCAGGAGAACGATGGATCCATTGGCCAGAAGGTCGCGCCAGAGCCCTTTGGGGGTGTCCTGCTGCTCGCCGCCACGCCGATGCGCCAGCCACAGGGCGGAGAGGATGGCAGGCACCTCCATCGCGGCGGCAACGGCGACCATATAGCCTTCGTAGGCGATGCCGCCCAGCTCCAGCAGGCTGGTCGCGGTGACGAAGGTCACGATGGAGATCGACCCGTAGTGACCGGCAAGCGCGGCCGCGTTCAGAGTGTTGAGCCTGGTCATCACCTTGAGGAGGCCAAAGGCCACGAAGGGGATGACAAAGGACAGCAACACGCCAGCGGCAAGGGTTGCGAACAGATCGGGGCTGAGCCCGTGCTGCGCCAGGCTGGCACCGCCTTTGAAGCCGATGGCCAGTAGCAGGTAGATCGACATGAACTTGGCCGCGCCACTTGGGATCGACAGATCGCTGCGGGCAAAGGCGGCGGCAAGACCCAAGGCAAAGAACAGGATGGTGGGGACCAGCAGATTGCCGGCCAGGCTGTCAATTATCTGTGCCACGGTTTGATTCCTTTATCAGTGGGCGTCTGTCGCGGCCTGATGACTTGATTTTTCAGATAACTAAAATACAAGAATTCTAACTGTTGCATAGTTTGAGGCTATGAATGATGCGGCCAACTCTTCGGCAATTGGAATATGTGGTGGCGGTGGCGCGGCTGGGTCGCTTCGGTCTGGCGGCAGAAACGCTGAACGTCAGCCAGCCGAGCCTTTCGGCGCAGATTGCCGAGGTCGAAGCCGATCTGGGCGCGCGGCTGTTTCAGCGCAATCGCTCCGGGGTGACGCCAACACCGCAGGGCGCGGATGTGATTCGCCGTGCCCAGAAGATCCTGCGCGATGTGGAAGACTTGCGGGCCTCCATCATCGGAGCGGCGCCCTTCGGCGGGCGGGTCCGGCTTGGGGTTCTGCCCTCCATCGGGCCCTATCTGTTGCCGCAGGTGATCAGCGCCCTGCACCTGTCGCACCCGGATCTGCGCTTTATCCTGCGGGACGAGAACACGCAGAATCTGGAACAGGGCCTGAAATCGGGGCGTCTGGACCTGATCATCTCAACGCCGGAAGATCACCCCAACACGTTGCAAAGAAACCTGTTTTCGGAACGGCTGTGGCTGGCGGTGGCGCGCGATGACCCGCTTGCCCGGACCAAAGCCCCGGTGGCTACCCAGGATCTGAAGGGGCGGATATTCCTGACGCTGGACCGGGGGCACCGGCTGTCGCGGATCGTCTATGCGCTGGCCTCGGACTGCGGTGGCATCGTGTCGGATGAATATGAAGGCACCAGCCTGGATGCGATTCGCCTGATGGCGGCCTCTGGCGCGGGGGTGGCGATCCTGCCCGAACTTTACGCACGGGTGCAGGCGAAGCAATGCCCTGAAGTTGTGCTGAGACCGCTGGAGGTGCCGGGGGCCAGTCGCAGGATCTCGTTGATGCAGGTGTTTTCCGAGCAGGAGATGAACGGCACCGAGATCCTGGCGGATGCCCTGTTGACCCAGGCCGGATCCGCCGGATTGAGCGTGGAAAAGACTTCTATTTGAAAGGGTTGCACTTATCGCGGCAGGACATGTCCTCGGCGCGGGGGCGCTGTTGCGAGGCTTGGCGCGTTTTCCGGCACCTCCACAAAAATGTTTTAAGGTTTAATATTTTAATGTTGAAATAATGAAGGGAAGCTGCCTAGAGTTTTCATGTCGGCACCCGCCCCGAAGGTCCAGTTCGAAGAAGACCACAGCGGCGGGGCATGCTGGCGAAGGATCCGGCGCCTTAACTGCACCACGACCCGACTTCGGGCGCAAGGTGTCCCCATCAGAGGGAAAAGGCCAGGAAGGACTGGCGCCACCGGCCCATAGCGGAAATAGTGGTGGCATGGAGATAACCGCGGCAAACGCGGATCCCGGTCCAATAACTGCAATAGGGAGACTTTGGGAAATGAAAGCAATCAAGACTCTGGCACTGGCAACCGCCGTTTCGGCCCTGGCCGTGGCGGCGCAGGCGGACACCAAGATCGGCATGATCACCACCCTTTCGGGCGGCGGTGCGGGCCTTGGCGTCGATGTGCGCGACGGTTTCATGATGGCCATCGAAAAGGCAGGCCGCAGCGATGTGGAAGTGGTGATCGAGGACGATCAGCGCAAGCCTGAAACGGCGGTACAGCTGGCCGATCAGATGATCCAGTCCGAGAAGGTCGATATCATGACCGGCATCATCTGGTCGAACCTCGCCATGGCCGTTGTGCCTGCCGCCACCGCGCAGGGCGTGTTCTACCTGTCGCCCAATGCTGGCCCTTCGGCCCTGGCGGGCAAGCGCTGCCACGAGAATTACTTCAACGTCGCCTGGCAGAACGACAACCTGCACGAGGCGGCAGGTGCCTATGCCAGCGATACTGGCTACAAGAACAGCTTCATCCTGGCGCCGAACTACCCGGCGGGCAAGGACGCTTTGACCGGCTACAAGCGCATGTACAAGGGCGATCTGGCCGGTGAGATCTACACCAAGCTGGGCCAGACCGATTACGCCGCCGAGATCGCCCAGATCCGGGCCTCGGGCGCGGATTCGGTGTTCTTCTTCCTGCCCGGCGGCATGGGGATTTCCTTCCTCAAGCAATATGCCGACAGTGGCGTCGACCTGCCCGTGGTGGGCCCGGCCTTCAGCTTTGACCAGGGCATCCTGCAGGCCGTGGGTGAAGCCGCTCTGGGCGTCAAGAACACCTCGCAGTGGAACAAGGATCTGGACAACGCGGCCAACGCCGAATTCGTGGCGGGCTTCCAGGAGAAATACGGCCGTCTGCCCTCGCTTTATGCCAGCCAGGGTTATGACACCGCCAACCTGATCCTGAGCGCGCTTGAGAAGGCCGATGTCTCCGACAAGGACGCCTTCCGTGCGGCGCTGGAGGCGGCGGATTTCGCTTCCGTGCGCGGTGAGTTCAAGTTCGGCCCCAACCATCACCCGATCCAGAACATCTACGTGCGCGAAGTGATCAAGGAAGGCGATGTCTTCACCAACAAGATCATCGCCACCGGTCTTGAAATGCGCGGTGACGCCTACGCCGCCGAGTGCAAGATGTAAGAGACCTCCAATCCGGTGGGGGCGCTGACCGCGGCGCCCCCAATCCGGCGGAACAATTCCATGTCCATAATCCTCATTCTTGAGCAGGTCCTGAACGGGTTGCAGTTCGGGATCATGCTATTCCTCATGGCTGCGGGGCTGACACTGGTCTTCGGCGTCATGGGGCTGATCAACCTTGCCCATGGCGCGCTGTATATGGTGGGGGCCTTTGCCGCCGCCGCCGTGGCGGGGCTGACCGGATCCTTCCTGTTGGCGCTGGTGGCTAGCCTTGCGGCTGCGGCCGCAGCTGGCGCTATTGTCGAGGTCGCGGTGATCCGGCGGCTTTATGATCGCGATCACCTGGACCAGGTGCTGGCCACATTCGCGCTGATCCTGATCTTCTCCGAAGGCACGCGCTGGATCTTCGGCTCCTTTCCGCTGTTCCTGGATGTGCCGGACTACCTCTCCGGCCCGGTGAGCCTGCCCGGCGGGATCGAATACCCGCTCTATCGGCTGACGATCATCGCCATCGGACTGGTGGTGGCGGCGGCGCTGTTCTGGCTGATCGCGCGCACCCGGATCGGCATCCAGATCCGCGCAGGCGAGGCGGATCGTGAGATGATCGCGGCGTTGGGGGTGGATATTTCCAGGCTCTACACGCTGGTTTTTGCCCTTGGCGCGGCGCTGGCGGGGCTGGCCGGTGCCCTGGTAGGCGCGATCCAGTCGGTGCAGGTCGGCATGGGCGAACCCGTTCTGATCCTGGCCTTCGTGGTGATCGTGATCGGTGGCATCGGCTCGATCAAGGGCGCGCTGGTGGGCGCGGTCCTGGTGGGGCTGACTGACACGCTGGGCAAGGTCTTCCTGCCGCAACTCTTTGGCCTGTTCATGGAGCCCGCAAGCGCCACATCCGTGGGGGCGTCGCTGGCTTCGATGCTGATCTATATCCTGATGGCGCTGGTCCTCTTGGTGCGCCCGTCGGGCCTATATGGGGGGAGCAACTGATGCTGACCCGCGAAACAACCTTGAACATTGCGCTGGCGGCGGCGCTGCTGGCGGTGCCGCTTCTGGCGCTGGCGATGGACGAGATCTTTATCATCACGCTCGCCACCAAGGTCGCGATCCTGGCGCTGGCGGGTGTCGGCCTCAATATCGCGCTGGGCATCGGCGGGCTGGTAAGCCTGGGGCATGCGGCCTTTTTCGGGATCGGCGGCTATGCCATGGGGATCCTGGCGGCCCACGCCCAGAACTATGAGCCGATCCTGGAGGCGCCCTTCCTGATCGAAGGCACCAACCAGATGCCCATCATCTGGCTGGTCGCCATCGTCGCCAGCGCCTTGGCGGCGCTGGTGATCGGGGCGCTGTCCCTGCGCACCTCGGGCGTCTATTTCATCATGATCACGCTCGCCTTTGGTCAGATGCTCTACTACTTCGCGATCAGCTGGTCCGCCTATGGCGGCGAGGATGGTCAGTCGATCTGGGTGCGCAACGAATTTCCGGGGCTGAATACACTAGATCCGATCCAGTTCTTCCTGATTGCCTATGTGATCCTATGCGTGGTGCTGGTCTTCTCTGCGCGTCTTGCACGTTCGCCCTTTGGGCTTGCCCTGGCGGCAGCTCGGCAGAGTGAGGAACGCGTGATGACCGTGGGCCTCACGCCCTTTCATCTGCGGCTGGTGGCCTTTGTCATCTCGGGCGCGATCACAGGTCTTGCCGGCGCGCTCTATGCGGACCTCAACCGGTTCGTGAGCCCCACCATGCTGAGTTGGCACACTAGTGGCGAGATCATGGTCTTTGTCATCATCGGTGGGGTGGGACGACTGTTCGGCCCGGTCGTGGGTGCGGCGGTCTTTATCCTGCTCGAACACATTCTTGGCGGGTTCAGCGAATACTGGCAGATCTTCCTTGGCCTATTGCTGCTCTTGATGGTGCTCTTTGCACGCGGCGGGCTGATCGGAGCCATTGCCGGACGGGAGGTGGCCCATGACTGACATGACCCCGGTTCTGAAAGTCGAGGGCATCAGCAAAAGCTTTGGCGCGCTGAAGGCCAGCGACAATGTGAGCCTTGATCTGCGGCCCGGTGAAATCCACGCCTTGATCGGCCCCAATGGTGCGGGCAAGTCGACCCTGATCAAGCAGATCTCGGGCAGCCTCAAGCCTGACAGTGGTAGGATCGAGGTGCTGGGCCGCGATGTCACCGATCTGGATACGGTGGCGCGGGCGCGGCTGGGGCTGGGGCGGACCTTCCAGATCTCGTCCCTGGCGATGGAATTCACGGTGCTGCAGAACGTGGTGCTGGGCGCGCTGGGTGCGCGGGGGCGGGCGTTTTCCTTCTTGCGCAACGTGATGAAGGACAAGGCGCTGCTGGAGCCTGCGCAGCGCGCCCTGGAACGCGTCGGCCTGCAGGACGAGGCGCAGCGGCGCACTGCGGATCTGTCGCACGGGCAACGCCGCCAACTGGAGGTCGCCGTGGCGCTGACGCTGCAGCCGAAACTCTTCCTGATGGATGAACCGATGGCGGGGTTGGGGGCAAGCGGATCAAAGGCCCTGACCGGTTTCCTCGATGAGTTGCGCCATGAGGCGCCGATCCTTCTGGTGGAACATGACATGGACGCGGTCTTTGCCCTCGCCGACCGGATCAGCGTGCTGGTCTATGGCGCGGTGATCGCCACCGGCACGGCGGATGAGATCCGCGCCAATGCAGAGGTGCGCCGCGCCTACCTCGGAGAGGAGGACGCCGCATGAGCCTGTTGTCGCTGAGCAATATCGAGGCCTCTTACGGCCCCTCGCAGGCGCTGTTCGGTGTCTCGCTGGATCTGGCCGAGGGCGAGGTCGTCGCCCTTATGGGCCGCAACGGCATGGGCAAGACCACCACGATCAAGTCGATCTGCGGCATGGTGCAGCCCTTTGCCGGGGATCTGCGCTTCGATGGGCATGACCTGCGGCAGATTGCGTCGCACAAGATCGCGCGGCTAGGCATCGGTCTGGTGCCCGAAGGACGCCGCTGTTTCGGCCCGCTGACGGTGGAGGAAAACCTCACCGCCGCCGCCCGGTCAGGGCCTTGGGATTTTACCCGCGTCGCCGGGCTGTTTCCGCGTCTGAAGGAACGGCGCGACCAGACCGCCAGTTCGCTTTCTGGCGGCGAGCAGCAGATGCTGGCCATCGGCCGCGCCCTGATGACCAACCCGCGCCTCTTGATCCTGGACGAGGCAACCGAAGGTCTGGCTCCGGTGGTGCGACAGGAAATCTGGGCAGCGATTGCGCAGCTGAAGCGCGAGGCGGGCCTGTCGATCCTGGTGGTGGACAAGACGCTGAAGGAGCTCGCCCAGATCGCCGACCACGCGGTGATCCTGAACCGGGGT
Source organism: Phaeobacter sp. PT47_59 (assembly GCF_028890025.1). NCBI lineage: Bacteria > Pseudomonadati > Pseudomonadota > Alphaproteobacteria > Rhodobacterales > Roseobacteraceae > Phaeobacter > Phaeobacter sp. PT47_59. The sequence continues at coordinate 218,868 of NZ_JARCJL010000003.1, read as the reverse complement.
CAAAGCGTCTGGACCGGCAGAATGGACGCGCTGACCCCGGATCTGACCGACCGCTACCTAGGCGTTTGAAATCGGAGCAAAGTCCAGATCCGTCCGCGTCTCTGCGCAAAGGGCGCGGGCGGGCGGATCGCCAGCCCGATCAATGACCAGTCCGGTCAATGGCCAGTGCGCTCACATGGGAACCAGCCTGCCGCCCTGAAGCTCCAGCCGCTCCGGTGCCAGTGCCGCGCGAAAGGGAGTGGAATGGCTGACCAGCAGGATGGCCTGCGGCAGGGACAGCAGGATCTCCAGCAGACGTGCCTCGTTCTCGGGGTCCAGCGCATTGGTCGGCTCATCCAGCAACAGCGCCTCCGGCTCCATCGCCAGAACCGTTGCCAGGGTGATCAGACGCTTTTCACCGCCTGACAGCTTGTGGGTGCTGCGATCCTTGAGATGCATCAGATCCAGATCGCCCAGCACCCGATCCACAATCGCCATCGCCTCGTGCCGGGATTTGCCCAGGTTCAAGGGGCCAAAGGCGATATCCTCGGCCACCGTGGGGCAGAACAGCTGATCGTCCGGATCCTGAAAGACCAGCCCGATGCGGCGCCGGACCTCGTGAAAATCGGCCTCTTCCTTGCGGTCTTTGTCAAAGATCCTCACAGCCCCCGACGAAGGCCGCTGCAGGCCAAGGGCGATATGCAGAAGGGTGGATTTCCCGGATCCGTTCGGACCGGTGATCGACAGCCGTTGCCCTGCCTGCAGATGCAACGAGGCCCCGGTCAATACCGGCGGTTGGCCGGGATAGGCAAAGCAAATCTTTTCAAGTGCGATGATCGTCATGCAACATCCAGAATGATCAGGCCAAGGCAAAGCACGGTGAAGCCAGTGCCAAAGGTGACGTCCCGGCGGGCCAGGGTAAACTCCTGCAGCAACGGCATCCGGCCCGCAAAACCGCGACATTTCATTGCCCCCAGAATACGTTCGGAGCGCTCAATGGCCCGCACCAGCATCATCCCCAACAGATAGCCAAAGCTGCGGTAGCTGTGCCAATTGGTGCCGGGCCGAAACCCGCGGACCTTCATCGCGGCCCGCAGGCACTGGTATTCGCCATGCAGCACGTCAATATAGCGGATGGTGAACATCAGCAGATGCACCAGCGTTTCAGGGCAGCGCAACCGGTGCAGCGCATGCCCAAGGGTGACCGGCTCCAAGGTGCCGAGCAGCACCAGCACTGCCAGGATCACCGCATTCGCGGTGAGCGCGATTTCGACGGCCTGCCACAGCCCCTGCCAACTGGCCGCAAGCCCCCACAGGACAAGGATCGGATCGCCGGGAACCGTGAAGGGCAACAGCAGCAACATGACCAGGATGAACCCGTCCATCATCGCCATCCGCCTGAGCGTCCGGCGCCATGGCAGCCGCGACATCACCAGGAGCGACAGCGCGATCGCCAGCGCCGCAAAAAGGGCGGTCAGCGACGACAGCGCAACCACCACGACCGCGAAGACACAGGCCATCACGATCCGCAACCGCGGATCGAGCCGGGCGATCAACCCCTGGCGGGCCAATGCGCCAGAACCGGCAAGCGCCTTCTCTTGGGGGCCAAGAACATGTGTCATCGCGCGCCCAACTTGCGCCGCGCGGCAAGGTAGAAGCCAAGTCCGAACAGCCCAAGGATATAGCCGATGCCGCCCAGGATGGTCTGGACATCGTTCTGCTCCCGGTAGGCGGCAATCTCGCGGCGCAAGGGGCGTATCTCGTCGCGCAGGAGGTCGGCAATGGCCTGCTGCTCTTCTTCGGTGAGCGATGCCACAGCGACAGCAGCGGTCGTCGGCGCAGCAGGTTCTGTGTCAGCGGTAGAAGGCGCAGCCTTGCGGGGGATGACACCCATGATCCTGGCCACCTCCCCGGCAGGCATGGTGACTTTGGCCACATGCCCGGCGCCGAGATCGGCAAAGAAGGTATGCGACACCGCCCGTGTCGGCCTGAAGACAAAGAACCCATCCGCGTCGGATACGGTCCGGCCCAGTTCCGCGCCATCCGGGCCGGTGACGATGATCTCCGCCCCCCTTGCCATCGCCCCGTCGGAAAAGCCGATTTCGCCTTCGATGATTGCGCCGGAGGCAAAGACCCCGGCGATCACCTTATGTGCAGCTGCGGGCAGCGGCGCGCAGCACAGGGCAAGGAGGAATGCCAGCCGTTTCATGCGGGTGCCCTGGTGAAAAACAGCTCTGGCTTTGCCTTGCGGGCCAGAAGGATGGCAAAGCCCGTGAGCACCGCCTCGATGGCCATCACCGGGATATGGGTAACGAACACAAGTTTCGCGGCAGGCAGGAACTGATCCCCCGACAGGGCCAGCGCGCCCCCCACCATGACCGTGGTTGCAGCAATCGCAGAGGCTCCACCGATGCCGCCCCAGATGGCGCCGTGCACAGGCGTGCCGCGCCCGATCAGCGGTCGCAGCAGCACCCCAACCAAGACAGCAGGCAGGGCAATATTGAGCGTGTTGATGCCAAGGACGGTCAGACCGCCGAAGCCAAAGAAAACCGCCTGCAGCAAGAGCCCCACGAAAAGCGCCGGAAAGGCGGCCCAGCCAAGCATCAGCCCGGCCAGACCGTTCAGGATCAAATGCACCGAGGACGGGCCGATCGGCACATGGATCAGGGAGGCCACGAAAAAGCTGGCCGAAAGAACGCCGGCCGTGGGAATGCGATCCAGATCCAGCGATTTCAGCCCCCAGGCAATCCCTCCCGCGGCCGCGAGTGCGCCGCCGATCACGACAGGGTTGGACAGGGCTCCGTCGACGATATGCATGCCGGGCTACTCCAGATCCCAGGCGCGGATCCAGATCACCGCATCCTGGCTCAACGCCTTGCCCTGATGCGTGGTCTCGGGGCCGGATCCGAGGGCGGCAAAGCCCCAGTATCCGGCCTTCGGAATGCCGAAGGTGAAATACCCGTTGTCCTCCGAGATCGCGACCAGCGCTCCGCCGGGCAGGGGCGAAATCACGGGCTCCTTGGCGCCCGTGCCCTGCAAGTCGGGGGCGGCCGCGATATATTCGATTTCGATCTCGGCACCGGCCACCGGTTTGCCTTGGCTCAGGACGCGGCCGCTGAAGGTGGAGCCTGCAATGATGTTGTAGGGTTTGTTCAAGGGTTGGATCTCGGTGGCCAATCCCTGCGGCTGATCCCAGTCGGTGGGCAGCGCGTTCCGGTTCAGATAGGCCTTGGTGATCTGCTGGATGTAGATATCCTCGGATTCTTCGTAGTAGGGCGCCGGTACGGTCACCAGCACATAGTCGCCGGAGCGTTTGACCGGCACCGATCCCACGAAGGCCTTGGCACTGTTTTCAGGCCCTTCAAAGGTGGTTTCCCGAAGGCTGCCCATCAGGTCGGTCTTTTCGCCATTGTGGATGACGTAGAACTCTTCCGGTTTTTCCAGTGCCATCACGTGACCGGCCTCTAGCGGATGCCAGAAGACCAGTTTCACCGGGACCTCGCCGGGTCTCGCGATCATCGTCTCTTCGGTATATTCCAACAGGAAATGCGCCTGCGCCAAGACCGGCATCATTGCCGCCGTGGCCGCTGCCAAGAGCAGTTTCTTCATTCTTCGGTCCTCACCTCGTTGCGCCTTCCCCGGCGCATTTGTGCAGTTGGCTGAGGGGGATACGAAGCCAGTTGCCACTCACGGCAAGCGGTTCCAGCGCACACCCCGTCGCCGGTGATGGTCGCCCTTTCCGAGGGCGCTAATCCGGCAGGTATCCTGACTTGCGGGTCGTCACACTTGGCTGGCCTTCCCGGGAGATCCCAGTGGCATTGTCAGCCGTGCTCACCGCCTACAGTTGCGGGGGCAGTTGCAGAATTGGCTTGTCGCAAGCCGCACTGCATTCCCTTTTGCGTCCAGAGCGAACTCCGGAACCGGACATGAGATCTGTCATGCCAGAAGAAAAGAGATCCGGTCAACAACCGATTGTCGCCCAGGGGGATCAAGTCGGCGGTAGAGCGCATGGACGAGGCGGCACGGAAGGGGATGGGCCGCTTTCTGGCGGTTTCAGAGGTCACAAAGGGCAGGTGGCACAGGGGGGAACACGGGGATATGGCCCCTGGTGCACGCCAAAGTGATCGCAGCGGCCTTGCGCATGGGGGCATGGCATTCGACATCAGCCCTGTAAAAACAAAAGGATGCCCCCCCATGCCCAAGGCGGTTTTGTACCGGATGGATTTGCCCAATTACACCTGTGGCTACGGCACCGCTGCGCGTGATCTTCTGCGCCGCGAGAAGTTCGAGATCGAGGAACACATCCTCAGAACGCGCCACGAAACGGATGCCTTCAAGGACAAGCATCACATCGCCACAACGCCGCTTGTGTTCATCGACGGGGAGAAGATCGGCGGCTTTACCGAGTTGAAGGCCCATCTGAAGGCGCAAAAGATGGCGGCGAAACGGTTCTGGAAACGCTGATTGCGCCCCGGGGGTCAAGCGTCTCGATCGGGAGGGATGGAAGAGCCATGCCCGAATCTGACGGGCAAGTATCTGTGGGGTGAGAAGTCACTAAGGGTAGGCACGTCGGCAGCGTGCTAAACTCAGTCCCAAGTGCAGGGGTTGCTGTAGGTACGGCAAATCGGCAAAGTCGTGTTTGATCTCAAATTGGGTTTCGGATGAAACAGCAGCTTGTTTTGTATTTGGATAATTGCGTCTATAGCAAAATGCTGGAGCCAGAGTTTGACTGGCTGCTCAACGCCTTTTTGGCTGGTGACAATAGGGTTGCGTTTTCTGATGTTCACCTCGAAGAGATGCAGGATAACAGCGCCAACTACGCCCGTCTCTTACAACGGTTGGATGCCCTATTCATCCGAAACCCAGGCGCGCTTCATGGGGAATACCATCCCATTTGCTCCTTCGATGAATGTGATATTGAGCGACGGTTCATCGAACACGCTGATTTTAGAACCGCAAATCAGGCCTTCTGCGCGATGCTGGCACCAATGCAGCATTTGCTAGGGGGCCAAAAGGACGCCTCAATTTCGGAGATTTTGGAAGACACAAACTCCGAGGTTTCTGGTTTGTTGTCTCAGCTAGTAGGCGATCATGTAGATAAAAGTAGCCGCTCTGCGGTGCGGGAGAAAATCAAGGCCGTCCTTGCGGATTCGAGCAAAAAACTAGCTTCAATAGATGCAGAGGAAAGCCGATTGTTAGTGGAGACCCAGTTCCAAGGTGCCAGACATGGCGATCCGATGAGGGACATGGATCCTACAGAAAAAGTCGCCCATCTTTTCTCAACTCTCGACGAGGAGAGCCGCGATGAAATTGAAGAAAAGTACCCTCTCCATTTTGCCACGAAAAGACCGTTGGCTAGCGGTGAGTTGACGGTTTTCTCTTTTCTACTTTTTACTTTGGGTTTGACCAAGCGAAAGGGCAAATTCTCTGGTACTCGCCAACTTCAAAAGTTCGCCGCAGAGTTCAAAGATGCAATGCACATTGAAGACGCTTCCCGTTGCGATTGCTTTTTCACCTTTGACGAAGACGCAAGTCGCCTTGCTGCATCAACACTTTCCTATGCTGGTTTCCCAACTCAGGTGGTTCACCTTGCGCGGCGGTAGCCAAGCATCGTGATACTTCTGCACGCTACCCCACACCATGCCGCCGCCGCACACTACCAGGCCGTCCCGGCAACGAAAGCCGCGCATCTCCACGGGCGCTGCGGGCGATCACTTTGCCCTTGGACACCACCGCCAGACGGGTTGGGCGCAGGCGGACGGCTTCGGTCGGGGTGCTGGCGTCCAGAACCACCAGGGAGGCATCGTTGCCGACCTTCAACCCGTACCCCTCTAGCCCCATGATCTGGGCGTTGACCTCGGTCACCATGGTGAAGCAGCGGGCCATCTCGTCGGGGTGGCTCATCTGCGCCACGTGCAGCCCCATGAAGGCCACGTCCAACATGTCTGCGGTGCCAAGGGAATACCAGGGATCCAGCACGCAGTCCTGCCCCCAGCCGACCGGGATGCCAAGGGCCTGCATTTCCTTCACGCGGGTGAGCCCTCGGCGTTTGGGGAAGGTGTCGTGCCGCCCCTGCAGCATGATGTTGATCAAGGGGTTGGGGATGGCGGAAACCCCGGCCTCGGCCATCAGCGGCAAGAGCTTTGAGACATAGTAATTGTCCATCGAATGCATCGAGGTCAGGTGACTGCCCGCGACGCGCCCCTGCAGGCCCAGCCGCTGGGTTTCATAGGCCAGCGTCTCGATATGGCGGGACAGGGGATCGTCGCTTTCGTCGCAGTGGATATCGACCATCAGCCCCCGCGCGGCGGCGATTTCGCAGAGGTCGCGCATCGAGGTGGCACCGTCCTGCATGGTGCGCTCGAAATGGGGGATGCCGCCGACCACATCGACCCCCATATCCAGCGCGCGGATCACGTTCTCGCGGCCCGTCTTGCTGCGGTACAGCCCGTCCTGCGGGAAGGCGACCAGCTGCAGGTCGATATACTCTTTGACCTTTTCCTTCACCTCCAGCATGGCGGTAACGGTGTTGAGGTGATCGGGCGTGGTGTCCACATGGGAGCGGATCGCCAGCGTCCCCATGGAGGCGGCCCAGTCGCAATAGGTCAGCGCGCGCTCCACCATTTCCTCGACCGTGGCAATGTCGCGCAGCTCTCCCCAGAGGGAGATCCCTTCCAGAAGCGTGCCCGAGGCGTTGAGCCGGGGAATGCCGTAGGACAGCGTCGCATCCAGGTGGAAATGCGGATCTACGAAGGGCGGGGAGACCAGATCTCCGCTGGCGTCGATCACTTCGCCCGCTTCGGCGGTAAGCTGCGCCTCGATCGCGGTGATCTTGCCGCCCGTAATACCGATATCGGCCACCATTCCATCGGGCAGGGTGCCGCCCTTGACGATCAGGTCGAACATCATCTTTCCCCCTTGTTGAAGGGCACCATCAGGGCCGCCGGGATCTCGGCGCGGCGGGACATCACCACCAGCGCCAGAATGGACAGGATATAGGGCATCATCAGGAAGACCTGATAGGGCACCACGGCGCCGATGCCGGTTTGTTGCAGGCGTATCTGTAGGGCGTCGAAGGCGGCAAACAGCACCGCGCCCAGCACCGCCTTGCCTGGTTTCCAGGCGCCAAAGACGACCAGCGCAATGCAGATCCAGCCGCGCCCGTTGACCATGTCGAAGAAGAAACTGTCAAAGGCCGAGAGCGTCAGAAAGGCGCCGCCCACCGCCATGAAGCCCGAGCCGACCACAACCGCGCCCATGCGGATCGCGGTGACCGACAGCCCTTGGGCGGCGACGGCCTGCGGGTTTTCCCCGGCGGCGCGCACCGCAAGGCCCAGGGGCGTTCGGTAGAGCACCAGCGCCGTCAGCCCTGCCAGAATGAACGCAGCATAGGTGAGCGGTGTTTGCGAGAACAGCGCAGGGCCGACCAGCGGCAGATCAGACAAGAGCGGGATTTCATAGGGCTGGAAGGCGGTGATCTTGGGCGGGGACGAAACCTCGGGGAGGACCACGCGATAGGTGTAGAAGGTGAGCGAAGTCGCCAGTAGCGTCAGGCCAACCCCCACCACATGTTGCGACAGGCCAAAGGGCACGGAAAACACCGAATGCACCAGTCCCAGCATCATCCCCGTCAGCAGCGCCACGGCAACCCCGCCCCAAAGCGGCAGCCCGCCCCAGACCGCGATCCAGCCGGCAAAGGCGCCCGCGACCATGATGCCCTCGATGCCGAGGTTCAGAACGCCCGCGCGTTCGCAGATCAGCTCTCCGATGGTGGCGAAGATCAGGGGCGAGGCGATGCGGATGGCGGCGGCCCAGAAACTGGCGGACAGCAGGATGTCGATCAGCTCCATATCAGTCCCTCCGCACGCGGAATTTGGTGAGAAGGATTGCCAGCACCATGAACAACAGGGCCGAGGCGAGCATGATATCGGCGAGATAGCTCGGCACACCCGCCGCGCGGCTCATGCTGTCGGCGCCCACAAAGATGGCGGCCACGAACAGCGCCGCGACAACCACGCCCAGGGGGTGCAAGAGCGCGAGCATGGCAACCACGATGCCGGTGTAGCCAAAGCCGGGGCTGAGATCGAGGGTGAGGGAGCCTTTGAGGCCCGAGACCTCGGAAAACCCCGCAAGGCCCGCAAGCCCCCCGGACAAAAGCGCGGTTTTCAGGATGACTTTGGTCACGGGAATGCCGGCGAATGCGGCCGCCTCGGCGTTCTGGCCGACGGCGCGCATTTCATAGCCGAGCGTGGTGCGGGCGTTGATCACCCAGACCGCGATGGCGGCGATCAGCGCCAGGGCAAAGCCCCAGTGCAGGCGCAGCCCCTCGACAATGCGGGGCAGGCGGGCCTCAGGGATCAGTCGCGCGGATTTAGGCCAGCCCATGCCCATCGGGTCTTTCAGCGGCCCTTCGAGCAGGTAACTGACAAAGAGCAGAAAGATGAAGTTGAACAGCAGCGTGGTCACCACCTCGTCAACGCCCAGCCGGGTCTTGAGCAGGGCAGGCCCCAGCAGGATCAGCGCACCCGCCAGCATGGCGGCGATGGCGCAAAGTGCCAGCATCAGCGGCGCGGGCAGGGACAAGGCACCGGTGCCCAGAACCACGGTGATCACCGCGCCTGCGTATAGCTGAGCCTCGGCGCCGATGTTCCAGAGCTTGGCGCGAAAGGCCACCGCGATGGCCAGCCCGGTAAAGATCAAGGGCGTTGCGCTGTTGAGCGTCTCCAATATGGCGAATTTCGACCCGAAGGCGCCTTTCAGGATCAGGCCGAAGACCGCGAATGGATTGCCGCCCGCAATCATCGCCAAAAGCGCCGCCACCACAAAGGTCGCGCCAATCGCCAGCGCAGGCGGCAGGATGCGCCGCCCGAAGGAGGGCGCTGCTATGGGTTCAAGCCGCATCTGTATGCCCCTTCTCAAAACCCTCGCCCGCCATCCAGCGGCCCAGATCCTCGGGGCGCATGGTGCCGCGGGCAAATTCCGGGCTGAGCCGCCCTTCGGAGATCACATGGATCACATCGGACAGGCGCATGATTTCGTCGAGGTCTTCCGAAATCAGCAATACCGCGGCGCCGCGGTCACGGGCCTTGGCCAGTTGTTCATGCACATAGTTGACCGCGCCAATGTCCAGACCGCGCACCGGCTGGTTGGCGAGGATGATGTCCGGTGCCCCCTCCAGCACGCGGCCCAGGATCAGCTTCTGCATATTGCCGCCAGATAGTAGGCGAATGCGGATATCCGGGCCGGGGCAGCGGATGTCGTAGCCTGCGATCAGTTTCTGGGCGAAGGCGCGCGCGCCGCTCCAGTCAAGCCAGCCGCGCGAGCTGAACCGGGTGGCATAGGTTTCAAGGATGGCGTTTTCGGTGAGGTCGAAATCGGCGATGGTGCCGGTCTTGTGCCGGTCCTCGGGAATGCGGGCCACGCCATTGGCGATGGCGGCGCGGGGCGACCAGCCTTTTGGAGAGGCTCCGTGCAGCTCCATGCTGCCGCTGGCCGGGGCGATGAGGCCCGAGATCAGATCGGACAGCGCCGCCTGCCCGTTGCCGGACACCCCGGCCAGCCCGGTGATCTGACCCGCGCGCAGGTCAAGGCTGACGCGGGCAAGGCCCGGTGCGGATCCTGCCCCCGGCGTGGTCACATCGCGTAAGGTCAAAAGCGGCGCGCCGGGGTTGGCAGGTGCGATGCTGGGTGCGCTCACCTCGGCGCCGACCATAAGCGCGGCCAGTTCCTCGCCATGGGTATCTGTGGTGGCGCGTTCGGCCACAAGGCGGCCGTGGCGCAGCACCAGCACGCGGTCGGAAATCGCCATGACCTCATGCAATTTATGGGAAATGAAGATCACCGACAGCCCCGAGGCAATCGCCTCGCGCAGGGTGGCGAACAGGGCGTCGGCCTCCTGCGGGGTCAGCACCGCGGTGGGTTCGTCCAGGATCAGGATTTTCGCATCCCGGTACAGGGCCTTCAGGATCTCGACCCGCTGGCGTTCCCCCACGGTGAGACGGCCCACCTTGGCGCCGGGGTCGACCTTCAGGTGAAACCGCTCCGACAGGGCACGGATGCGGGCCTTGGCGGCGGCGGGTTTGAGGCTGGCGGTACTGAGCGCATCAACCCCCAGCACGATGTTTTCCCAGACCGTCAGGTTCCCGGCGAGGGTGAAATGCTGGTGCACCATGCCGACGCCAGCGTCCAGCGCGGCGCGCGGATTGCCTGCGGGCAGCGGCTGGCCGAACAGCTCGACCGATCCTTCATCGGCGGTGTACTGGCCGAAAAGGATATTCATCAGCGTGGTCTTGCCCGCGCCGTTTTCCCCTAATAGAGCGATCACCTCGCCCCGGTGTAGGGCAAAGCTGACGTCTTCATTGGCGGTGACGGGGCCGAACCGTTTGGTGATGCCGTCAAGGCGCAGGACAACCTGCGCCTTTTCTTTTTGTGTCATGAACGCGCAGCCCGGATCACGAGGATTTGGGTTCGTCGTCGTTGATCGCAACGGTGTAGGAACCATCCTTGATCGCGGCGGTGCGGGCGGCGACCAGATCCAGCGCCTCTTGCGGGATCTTGCCTTCGAAGGTGCCATAGGGTGCCAGCGAGCAGCCGCCTTCCTTCATGAAGGAATAGGTCCCGTAATCGGCGGCGCTGAAAGAGCCCGCCTTGACCGCTGCAATGGCCGCATCCAGCGTCGGCTCGAAATGCCAGATCGCCGAGGCCACCACGGTTTCGGGGTAATCGGCCTGGGTGTCGATCACGTTGCCGATCGCCAAAATACCCTTTTCCTTGGCCGCATCCGAGACGCCAAAGCGTTCGGCATAAAGGATATCGGCGCCGTTCTCGATCATGGCGAAGGCGGTTTCTTTTGCTTTTGGCGGATCGAACCAGGAACCGATGAAGGAGACCTGGAACTTCATTTCCGGGTTCATCTCGCGCGCACCGGCCATGAAGGCGTGCATCAGGCGGTTCACCTCGGGGATCGGGAAGCCGCCGACCATGCCGATATTGCCGGATTTCGACATGGCGCCCGCGATGATACCCGACAGGTAGGCCGCATCCTGGATGTAGTTGTCAAAGACCGAGAGGTTCGGGATCGCAGCGTCTTCCTTGAAGGAGGAGCCCATCAGGAAGGCCACATCCGGGTAGTCGGCCATGACCTCGCGCGCCTCGGCCTCGACGCCGAAGATCTCACCGATGATCATCTGGTAGCCCTGTTCGGCATATTCGCGCATGACGCGGGAATAGTCCGAGTTCGAGGTGTTCTCGGAATAGGTATAGCTGATGTCGCCGCGGTTCTGTGCGGCCAGCGCGGCCACGTGAATGCGGCTGACCCATTGCTGTTCGACCGGTACGGTATAGATGCCCGCAACCTTCAAAGGCTCGGCCGCGAACAGGGTGTTCGGAGTGGCCAATGCGCCCGCAGTCAAGGCAGCAGCGGCGCTGGTGGTCAGGAAGTGGCGACGCGACAGAACGCCCGTGGTTTGATCTTTCATGGAACAATCCCCCTGTTGAAATCAGCCCCTGTTAAATCCGGGACCATTGTCCAATCGGTAAAAATCTTAGCCCGCGCAGACAAGCGGGCCGCCGTTGGAAGCTTATTCTTTGAAGCCTGCGCTCAAATTATGGGCGTTTGCAAGAATTTTCGCCACTTTGCGCGCCGCTGAGCGGATGGGGGAAGGGCGTTGGCTTAGGGGATATGCCGCGCCCCGGATCCGGGGCGCGGCCTTGGAGGGCAGAGCCGTATCTAGGCGTCTTGCCCGTCGAAGACACCGGCATAGGCGATGCGCAGATCGCGTTTCAGGATCTTGCCGCTGGCGTTCTTGGGCAGGGCCTCGGTCAGGGCGATATGCTTGGGGCTTTTGAAGTGGGACAGCGTTTCGCGGCAATAGTCCATCAGCGCCTCGATGGTGACCTCCTCGCCCGGTTTCGCCACGACAATAGCGGTCACCGCCTCGATCCACTTGGGGTGGGGCACGCCGAAGACGGCGACCTCGGCCACGGCGGGATGGCGGAAGATGGCTTCCTCCACCTCGCGGCTGGCCACGTTTTCGCCGCCTGTCTTGATCATGTCCTTCTTGCGGTCGACGACATAGAGATAGCCGTCCTCGTCAAACCGCCCCAGATCGCCCGAGTGGAACCAGCCGCCCTCAAACGCTTCCGCCGTCTTGGCGGGATCCTTGTAGTAACCCAGGATCAGATGCGGGCTGCGGTGCACGATCTCGCCCACCTCGCCCACGGGCAGGTCGTTGCCCGCATCATCCACCACGCGGGTTTCCACATTGAGCGCGGGCCGCCCGGCAGAGCCGAGCTTGCTCAGCTGTTCATGGGGCAGGAGGATGGTGGCGACGGGGGCCATTTCCGTCTGGCCGTAGAAGTTGAACAGGCGCAGGTTCGGCAGGCGCGTGGTCAGTTCCTCGATGATCGCGGTCGGCATGATCGAGGCGCCGTAGTAGCCCTTGCGCAGGGCGCTGAGGTCGGTCTTGTCGAAATCCGGGTGGCGCAGCAGCGCGATCCAGACGGTGGGCGGGCAAAAGAGCTTGGTGACGCCCTCGGCGGCGATGGCTTCCAGCATCTTGCCGGGATCCGCGGCCTCCATCAGGATGCTGGTCGCGCCCAGATACAGGTCCGGCGTCAGGAAGCAGTCGAGCTGCGCACAGTGGAACAGCGGCAGGCAGTGGAGTTCGATGTCGTCGGCGGCCATCTCGCCATCGCTGATGCAGCTGCCGTATTGGGCAAAAAGCGCATCCGAGGACAACAGCGCGCCCTTGGGGCGGGATTCCGTGCCGCTGGTGTACATCATCTGGATCGGATCATCGCCTGCGATCTCGACATAGGGCGCGCTATCGTCGGCGTGGTCGAACAGCGGCTCGGCGGCCTCCCAGCCGGTCGGCAGGCTCTCCATTGCATGAGAGATCGACAGGCGGAACTGCATCGGCTGATCCAGCTGCGCAAGGGCCGCATCAGCGGTGGCGCAAAGGGCGTCCTCGGAAATGATGGCCCGGGCGCCGGAATGATCCAGGATATAGGCGACGTCCTCGGCGCTGAGCATGAAATTGACCGGGGTGGTCACCGCACCGAGCCGCGCCAGCGCCATGCGAAAGACCACGAAGGCGCGGTTGTTATGGGAAAAGAGTGCGATGCGGTCGCCCTTGGTGACGCCGCGTGCGGCCAGCGCATTGGCGCAGCGGTTCACCAGCCGGTCAAGCTCTGCGAAACTGTCGCGCTGGCCGCGAAAGACCAGCGCGGTCTTGTTCGGTGTACGGGCGGCGCTGCGGCGCAAGAGATCGCCCAGCTGCTGGCTGCGCGCGCGGGCGATGGTGGCGGAGAGCTGCGAGTCCTGTGGATCGGCGGGGGCCGGTGTTGTCATGTTTTCCTCCCTGGTTCTGGCGGCGATCCTGCCAACTGCCCAGATTTCGTCAAGCATTATAAGTCTCTATCCCTTTGTCACGCTGCGTGCCGCCCCCGCGCCGCGCTGGATTTCAATTCAGGCTTTGGTTTCAGCTTGAGCCATGTCAAAGTCTCTGCATTGCAGCATGCCTATCCCTTTGGGGCAGAGGTGATTATGAAAGACGTCGTTTTCAAAACCGAAGGTGTCACCAAGGTCTATGACACCGGCACCCAGAAGGTGCATGCGCTTGCCGGGGTGGATCTGGAGCTGTTCACCGGCGAATTGGTGGTGCTGCTGGGGCCATCGGGGAGCGGCAAGTCGACGCTGCTGAACATTCTGGGCGGGCTGGATCATGCCACTGATGGTCGGGTCTGGTTTCGCGACCAGGAGCTAACTCGCATGAATGACCGTGGCCTGACGCGCTATCGGCGCGATCACGTCGGCTTTGTCTTTCAGTTCTACAATCTGGTGCCCAGCCTTACGGCCTGGGAAAACGTGCAGCTGGTGACCGATGTGGCCCGCAACCCGATGCCGCCCGAAGAGGCGCTGAAGGAAGTCGGCCTGGGCGCCCGCATGGATCACTTCCCGGCAGAGATGTCAGGGGGCGAACAGCAGCGCGTCGCCATTGCCCGTGCCATCGCCAAACGCCCCGAGATCCTGTTGTGCGATGAACCGACAGGCGCCTTGGACAGCAAGACCGGCGTTCAGGTGCTGGAGGCGTTGCAGCGCATCAACGAGACCACCGGCACCACCACCGTGGTGATCACCCATAACGCGGCGATCCGGCAGATGGCGCATCGGGTGATCTGGTTCCAGGACGGCAAGATCCGCCTGGTGGAGGAAAACGCCACCCAGCTCGCCCCTGCCGAGATCGAGTGGTAGGGCGATGGAGGCGCTGGATCTCAAGCTCCTGCGCAGTTTCCGCCGCCTCTGGGCGCAGGCCCTGGCGATTGCCCTGGTGCTGGCCTGCGGGGTTGCGATCCTCCTGATGGCTTTTGGCATGCAGCGGGCGCTGAGCGACACCCGCGCGGCCTATTACGAGCGCAACCGTTTCGCCGATGTCTTTGCCAAGGCAACCCGGGTGCCGGATCACGAGATGACCCGGATCCTTGCCATCGACGGAGTGCGCGCCGGCGAAGCACGGGTGGAGCATTACGCGATCCTCGATCTGCCGGGCAAGGTGGAGACGGTGACGGGCTTGGTGCTGTCCTTGCCTGTGAATGGCGGGCCGGTGTTGAATGTGCCGCTGCTGCGCTCCGGGCGCCTGCCTGAGGCCGATGCCTCGGATGAGGTGGTGGTGAACGAACCCTTTGCAGAGGCGAACGGGCTGAAACCCGGTGATCGCTTCAGCGCGAATCTGGATGGCAACCGGCGCGAGCTGCGCATCACCGGCACGGTGCTGTCGCCCGAATTCATCTACACGCTTGGCCCCGGCGCACTGATGCCGGACAATGAAACCTTCGGGATCCTCTGGCTGCCCGATCGCGTGGCCGAGGCGGCCTTTGACATGCAGGGCGCCTTCAACAGCGTTTCGGTGAAACTGGACCCCGCGACCCGTGAAGAAGAGGTGATCGACCGGATCGACGATATCCTGGCGCCCTATGGGGGGCTTGGGGCGCATGGGCGCGATCTGCAGCTCTCGGACAGTTTCATCGATGCGGAACTCAAGCAGTTGAAGAATACCGCCCTGATCCTGCCGCCGATCTTCTTTGGAATCACGGCCTTTCTTGTGAACATGGTGATCGGCCGCATCATCCTGCTGGAACGCAGCGAGATCGGCCTGCTGAAGGCGCTGGGCTATTCCAATGCCGAGGTCTGCCTGCATTACCTGATGCTGGCGGGGCTGATCGCCGGTCTCGGCATCCTGATCGGCTGGGCGACAGGCAGCTGGCTGGCGCGTTCGCTGGCTGAGCTTTACGCGCAGTTCTTCGAGTTTCCCTATCTGATCTTCCGCACGCCGCTGGATGCCTATGGGCTGTCGGGGGTGCTGGCGCTGCTGACCGCGGGCCTGGGGGCCGCGCAAAGCGCGCTGCATGTGGCGCGGCTGGCCCCGGCGGTGGCGATGTCACCGCCCGCACCGCCCCGGTTCAAGCGCAATGTCTTTGATCGGCTGCTGACCCGTCTGCGCCCGTCGCAGGCGGTGATGATGATCCTGCGCAGCCTGGTGCGCTGGCCGATCCGTTCGGCTCTCAGCATTCTGGGCCTGTCGCTGGCGGTCTCGGTCCTGGTGGCCTCGGGGTTCATCGAAGGGGCGCTGGATGAGATCATGGAGACCTCCTTCTACCAGGCCAACCGGCAGGATGCGGCGCTGATCTTCTCGCCGGAAATACCCGAAACCGCCCTGGCCGATGTGGCGAACCTGCCCGGCGTGGTCAGGGCCGAGGGGCAGTTCTACCAGGCGGCGGTGCTGCGCAATGGCCATCTGAGCAAGGATCTGTCGATCGAGGCCCGCCGCCCCGGCGCCGATCTGGCTCGGATCCTGGATGCGGAGGGGCGCGTGGTGGAGCCGCCCGAAGGCGGGATCCTGTTGTCGGAACGGGTGGCCACCCAGCTGATGGTGCAGCCCGGAGACATGATCGATGTGGAGCTGAAGGGCGGGCGGGCCGAGACCTACAGTGTACGGGTCTCGGGGATCGTGACACAGTATTTCGGCCTGGGCGCCTATATGAACCTCGACAGTCTCAGCGCGTTGTTGCGTCAGGCTCCTCGGGTGAACGTGGCGCATCTGCGGCTGGACCCGAACGCGCTGCCGGAGCTGCACGCGCTGCTGAAGGAGACGCCCTCGCTGAGCGGCCTGTCGATGATGACCGAGATCCGCCAGTCCTTCCGCGACACGATCCGTGAAAACGTGGTCATCATGAGCACGATCTACAGCGTCATCGCGGTGCTGATCACGGTGGGCGTGGCCTATAACGGCGCCCGCATCCAGATGTCCGAGCGTGGGCGCGAGCTGGCCAGCCTGCGCATCCTCGGCTTCACGCGGGGGGAGGTCTCCTTCATCCTGGTGGGGGAAACCATGTTGCTGGCGCTTCTGGCGCAGCCGCTGGGCTGGGTGCTGGGGGCCGGGATCGCCAAGATCCTGGCCGAGACCTCGGCCAGCGATCTTTATTCGATACCTTTGGTGCTGAAACCGGCGGGCTTTGCCACGGCGAGCCTGGTGGTCCTGGGAGCGGCTCTGGTGTCGGTCCTGGTGGTGCGGCGGCGGCTGGACCGGCTGGATCTGGTCCAGGTCATGAAAACGCGGGAGTAGAGAGACGATGCTGAGAACACGCACGGTTGTCATGGCCGGATTGGTCCTTCTGGTGACGGGTACCCTGGGATATGTCGCCCTACGCCCCGAGCCGGTCGCGGTGGATTTGCACGAGATCGCCCGTGGTCCCCTGCAGGTGACGGTCAATGCCGACGGCAAGACCCGGATCCGGGAAATCTACGATGTGTCGGCGCCGATCACCGGTACCGCGCAGCGCGCGCCCGTCCGGGTGGGGGATGTGGTGGTGGGCGGTGAAACCGTGGTCGCGGTGCTGAAGCCTGCGACAGCCAACCTGCTGGATGCGCGCAGCCGCAGCCAGGCCGAGGCCGCCGTGCGCGAGGCCGAAGCGGGGCTTGCGGTGGCACGCAGCCAGATGCGCCAGGCCTCGGAAACGCTGACCCTGTCGGAAAGCGAATTCAATCGCGCCGACACATTGGTGCAGCGCGGCGTGGTTTCCAAGACCCGGCTGGAAGAGCTGGAGCAGAGGCTGCATATCGACCGCGCCGCGATGACGGCGGCGGTTTCGGCGCTGGAGATGGCCAAGGGCACCCTGGATCGCGCCCGCGCCGCGCTGATCGAACCCGGTGCACCCGAGGCGGGCAGCGCCTGCTGCCTGACGGTGACAGCACCGATGTCGGGGCAGGTGCTGACCGTCGATGTCTTGAGCGAACAGACCGTTCTGGCGGGCACGAGGCTGATCTCGCTTGGCGATCCGGGCGATCTGGAGATCGTGGCGGATCTTCTCTCCACCGAAGCGGTGCGGCTGAAGGAAGGGGATCGCGCCATCGTCGAACGCTGGGGCGGCACGCAGGAGCTGGGCGCCCGGGTGCGGCGGATCGAACCGGCCGGCTATACCAAGGTTTCCGCCCTCGGCATCGAGGAGCAGCGGGTGGATGTGATCCTCGATTTCACCTCCCCGCCCGAGGATTACGCTGGGATGGGGGACGGGTTCGCCGTCTTCCTGCGCGTGGTTGAATGGGAAAGCGATGACGTTCTGTCGGTGCCGCTGAGCGCGGTCTTCCGCCGGGGGACCGACTGGGCGGTCTTTGTCGAAGCAGACGGGCTGGCGCAGCGGCGGCGCGTCTCTTTGGGGCGGCGCAACGATCACATGGCCGAGGTGCTGGACGGGCTTGCCCCCGGCGATGCGGTGATCCTGCACCCGTCGGATTTGATCAGCGAAGGCACATTGATCGAGCCGAGGCCCGACGCGCTGTGATCCGCGCCACAGGGGGCGGAGGTCAGCCCTGCGGCAGCCGGTTCTGCGGCACCCGCCGGAAGACCCCGTTGGAGGTCGCGATCAGGGTGCCGTCCTCTGCCTCCAGCCGGGCGGATATGAACAGGGTGCTGCGGCCGCCGCCGGTGATCTGACCGGTCGCCGTCACCCGTCCTGCGGGGGCGGGCGCGATGAACTGGGTGGTCAATGAGATGGTCAGAAAGGGCGCGCGGCCGGTGGGGTCGACGCTCATCGATCCGGTGGCGCCGCTGGCGCTGTCCAGCAGGGTCGTGGCGATACCGCCATGCAGCACCCCGTGACGGTTCAGGTGGCCATCGTTGATATCCAGCCAGCAGCGTGCGCCGCCGTCGCCTGCGCTGTTGCTCACATCCAGCACATAGCCGATCAGCCGCTGCGGGCCGGTTTCTGCGTGGATGATCAGGTCGGGGGCGGACATATGCGGTTCCTTTTGGATGGTCTTCGCGGGGCCTGGCCGGGGCAGGCACAGACGGCGGTCACTATGGCCCCCGATACGAGAGCGATACGGAATTGAAATGCGCGGTTGCTGGCTGTGGCCTGGCTTATCCCCGTTGCACCAGGGCCGGGCTCTTGCCGGTCATCCGCTCGAGGTTGCGCACGGCGGCCTGCAGTTTCGGTCCGACTTCGGCCTCCATCCGCTCCTGGCTCAGCATTTCGGGCGTGGCGCCGCAGGTAAAGACGACGGGTTCGTCGAATTCATGGCTACGGAAGGGAACTGAAACGGCGTTGACCGTGCTGGCATAGCGCAGCCCGTGCCCCGCGATCACGAAGCCGCGCGCCACCAGTTGCGAATAGGCATCCTCGCGCAGGCCGGTGACGGTGACATCGGCTTCCTCCAACGCGTCTCCGTAGGTCTCCAGATAGGCGGCGAATTCCCGGTCGGACTGGGCCGCCAGCTGGGCCTGCCCCGATGACGAATGGGTCAGCGGAATGCGGTGTCCCACCTCCAGCCAGATGGAAGAGGCCTGATGCGGGCGCCAGGTCTTGGTCAGCAGGATCTTCTGCTCGTCCCGCACCCCGATCAGCACCAGGGTGCCGGTCTCATCCGCCAGGGGCTGCATGATATCCGTGGCCGTATCGACAAAAGACACCGAGGCCGAGGCGACATTCCCCAACGCCAGCAGGGCGGGGCCGGGGCGGTAGCGGTCATGCCGGTGCCCGTGCGACAGATATCCCAGCGTCTGCAGCGTGAAGGTCAGCCGCGAGACGGTGGATTTCGGCAGGCCTGTGCGCTCGGACAGTTCCTGGTTGCTGAGCCCATCGTCGCTGGGGCGAAAGGCGCGCAACACGCTCATCCCGCGCGCCAGGGTGGTGGCGAACCGGCGATCGGTCGGGGCTTCCTTGGCCATATCTGTCGTTCCCGTCATGCTTTGGTTCAGACCGGATTACATCATTGAGTTCGGTAGAAGCAATGAAATCGCGGGAAAGACCATCAGAAGGATCAGAACGATCACGTCCACGGACAAAAACCGTGCGATCCCGGCAAAGATCCGGTCGATCGGCGCCTCCTTGCCCACCACATTGGCGATGACAAAGACGTTGAGGCCCACGGGCGGGGTGATCAGGCCGATCTCCAGGAGCTTGATGACCACCACGCCGAACCAGATCAGGTCCAACCCGTAGGTTTCCACCAGCGGCACCATCAGCGGCAGGGTCAGCACCATGATCCCGATGGGATCCAGGAACATGCCCAGAAGCAGGTAGATCAGCGCAATCGACAGCATCAGCCAGAACACCGAGAGCTCGGCTGCGGTGACCACATCGACAATGGCGGGGGCCACGCCGGTCAGGGCCACGAAGGCGACAAAGATCTTGGCCCCGGCCGCGATGAAGAAGATCGAGGCGGTCTGCAGGCAGGTCTCGCGGAAGGCTTCCCAGATCGAGGTGAGCGTCAGCTTGCGCTGAGCGATACCGATCAGCACGGCAGCGCTGAGGCAGACGGCAGCGGCCTCGGTCGCGGTGAAGATGCCGCCGTAGATGCCGCCGATGATCACCAGGAACAAGACCAGCGCGGGCCAGGCCAGAAGGGCGGCACGGAAGCGCTCGCCGTAGGTGATTTCGCTCGTGTCAACGGGGGCCGAGGCGGGGTCGCGCTTGACCCAGAGATAGATCACCAGAACGAAGCCCGCCAGCGTCAGCAGCCCCGGCAGGATGCCCGCCACGAAGAGCTTGTTGATCGAGGTTTCGGTGAAGATGCCGTAGATGATGAAGAGAACGCTGGGCGGGATCAGCGATCCCAGCGTGCCGCCGGCGGCGACCGAAGCGGTGGCCAGGCGGTTGTCATAGCCCATGCGCAGCATTTCCGGCGTGCAGATCCGCCCCATCGTCGAGGCGCAGGCGATCGACGATCCGGTGATGGCGGAAAAGCCGCCACAGCCCATGACCGAGGCCATGGCAACGCCGCCGGGCACAGCCGACAGCCAGACCCGCGCCGCGTGGTAGATCCGGGTGGTGATGTCAGCCTTGTAGGCCACATGCCCCAGCGCGATGAACAGCGGGATCATCGACAGGTCATAGGAATGGATAAGGTCGAAGGAGTTGGAGAAGACCATCGACGTGGTGGCCTTGATCGCGCGTTCCGGCATGAAGGTGCCGGTGCGGAAGGCGAAGATGCAGAAGGTGCCCACGGCGGCAACGCCTGCAAGGGTGAAACTGATCGGCACCCGCAGTGCCAGCAGGATCAGAACGGCGGCAAAGGCAATCAGCCCGATTGTTGAGGCGTCCATCAGTCCAAACCCTCTGCATGTGTGTCGACAAAGTTGAAATCACCTGTGCGGATCGCGCGTATATCCTGCACCACCAGCACCAGAAGGCGCAGCCAGCACAGCGAGATCCCAAGCAGGAAGACGAGGCGTCCGGGCCATTTCGGCAGCTCCAGATCGCCATAGAAGAACCCGCCCGAGGTGAAGGTATGCGCGAACTCGCGCCCGCCTGCGTAGATCAGCGGCATCAGCGCAAACAGCCCCACAAGCGAACCGAACACCGCCAGCCAGGCCTGTGCCCGATGAGGCAGTTTGGCGGCAATGAACTCGACCGCCACATGGCTGCGCGCCAGCGTCGCCGCGGCGAGCGGCAGAACGATGGCGGCGACCATCAACTCGCGCACGATGATGATCGTGTCGGGCAGGGCAAAGTTGAACAGGGCGCGCGAGACAACGCTGGCCGTGATCAACAGACCCAGGGCGATGACGGCAGCCACCGCGAGGTTCAATAGGAAGCTTTCCAGCGCTTTCAGCATTGGCGTCTCTTATCTGTCAGGCAGTTGGGAAAAGAACAGGGGCGGCACACGGCCAGCCCCTGCAAGGATAGGCCCCCCGAGGTGGACAGGCCACCGAGACTGAGGAGGGGGGACCTAAGACCTGTTTCAGCGCGCCCAGGGGTAGCCCTTGCTGTCACGCTCTTCGGTGTATTTGGCGATCAGGCCGCGGTATTCCGCCAGGAGGGCGGCGCCATCCATGCCCGCAGCGTTCATCTGCTCGACCCAGGCGTCGATGTATTTGCCGCCTGCGGCCACCAGCTGAGCGCGCTCTTCCTCGGGCAGGGTGATGACCTCGATGCCCTTTTCCTTCATGGTCTCGATTGCGGCATCGTTCGCGGTGGTGATCAGGCGGCCGAATTCATCCGCCATGCCACGGCCGGAGTCCAGCAGCACCTGCTGCTGTTCACCCGACAGGCTGTCGAACACATCCTTGTTCATCAGGATGCCGACGGCTCCGACCTGGCCCCAGTTCAGCAGCGTGTAGTTCTCCATCACCTCCTGCTGCTTCAGCGCGGTCACCGCGTAGGAATAGCCCTGCGAACAGTCCAGAAGGCCGGTGTCCAGACCCTGGTAGGCCTTGTAGATGCTCATGTTGACCATGTTGCCGCCGAGTTCGCCGAACACCTTGCCATAGGCGCCGGTGCCGCGGATCTTGCGGTCCTTGATGTCCGCGACCGAGCGGATCGCGTCACCGGTGCAGCCGATATGCACGGCCGAGGTGGTGAAGGTGCCGATGTAAACCAGGTTCTTCTTGGCCAGATCCTCGGCGATGACCGGGGAAGAGCGCATCAGCTCGTCCGTGGCGCGCATGCCGACCCAGGCGTCGGGGTTGTCGAGCGGCAGATCCGCGATGCCGTAGGACTGCATCTCCTGCGGGTAATAGACCGCGATCACAGTGCCGAGGTCCGCAACGCCGTCGCCGATGGATTGCACCGCGGCATTGGCCTTGAACAGGGCGCCGCCCCATTGCACATCGATCTTCAGGTCGCCGCCCGAGGATTCGCCAACCTTGTCGGCAAACCACTGCAGCGCTGAGGCGCGGGCGCCGCGATTCGGACCGGCCTCACCGTGGATCAGCGTGGTTTCTGCCGAGGCCACACCGGCAAAGGCCATCAGGGCCGCAGGCAGAAGGGCGGATTTCAGGCGCGATTTAAAAGGGGTCTTCATGATGGTCTCCTCCCAGAGATATTCCACTATGCAGAATTAAGTTCCGACAATGGAAATTCATGGCGGATCGACGGGAGAAAGGCAACAGGATTTTTGAGCCCCTTCGCAAAGGACGTAACGCAAGGGAAACGCGCTGCGATGCGGCATTGTCGTGATGGGCGTATCAGAGGTTGAAAAGCGGTCCTGGCGATGGATCCGTACTGATCGATGGATCAGGCCAGGAAATCGCGGGCGCGGGCGTTTCTCAGGGTGTCCTGCGGGCTGCAGCCGTAGCGGGATTTGTAATACTGGGAAAACCGGCCCAGGTGGGTCATCCCCCAGCGTTCGGCAATTTCGGTGACGCTGTCATCGCGGCGGCCCTGGAGCAGATCCTCATGCGCCCGTTGCAGGCGGGTGGCGCGCAGATAGGCCATGGGCGCGGTGGACAGGAAGCGTTTGAACCCCATCTGCAGGTTGCGCGCGCTGACCCCGGCATAGGCGGCGATCTCGTCAATCTCCAGGGGACGGTCCAGGTTGGCCAGCATATAGGCCTGGGCCCGGCGCACATGGCCGGGAATCACGGAGGAGGTCACCCGCCGCAACTGGTCTGAGTAATTGTGCCGGTGCGCCTCCAGAAGCCCGGTCATGACCGGGCTTTCCATGTAATGGGTCAACAGCGGACTGTTGCTGGCGGCAACGGGGCTGTGGGCGTTTTCCGCATCGGCCACCAGCATGTGCACCAGCCGCAACAGCCGCGCGCCGGCCCCATGAGACAGATCCAACGCCCCGTCGAATGTGATGGGGTGATCGGTGCTGAGGCCAAGGTTGGCATTGGCATGGGCATGCAGCGCCCGGCGGCTGATCTGCAGCAGCAGCTGCCTGCAGCTTTCCTCCCAGATCATCGTGGTTTCCCGATGTGGATTCAGCACCGCCGCGCGGCGCGTATCGCTGGTGTAGCTGTCGGCGCCGTTGATGATGGCGGCACTGCCGCTGAGCGGGATCTGCACCAGGTAGAACTGATCAAGGCGTCCCGGCGCGATCTGCGTCTTGGCGCCATATTCGATGTAGTTGAGCGACACCCGCTCGCCCGGAACGTGGTGGTGGCGGGCGGCAAAGGGCGCCTTGCCGATGGTATGCAGCTCATGGGGACAGAAAATGCGGCCGACGGCCTCGCGAGCCTCGTCCAGATCTTGCGTGCGGAACCGTGCAAACCGCGCCAGCGGTGCTGCCGGTCCCCGGTCCGCCTTATGCTGCGTGTCCTGCGGGGCTGGCATCTGTCGTCCTGTTGAACCTGGCCGACCATAGCATGAGACCACCCCGGCACATAGCGCGGCGTCGTTTCCTTCGTTTTTTGGATAATGGCTGCGCCCAACGGATAGCCCGGCGGCGATTGGGCGGGAAATCCTGTCTCCCACAACAATGCAAGAACCACAACAGCACGACAGGGATATGACAGATGAAGGGATTGGACGGCAAGGTTGCCATCATTCCGGGCGGCGCCACCAAGATCGGCGCGGCCATCGCACAGGCGTTTCGCGCCGCCGGAACAAAAGTGATGATCGCGGACATCAACGAGGAGGCAGGTCAGGCTCTGGTCGCCGAGGGCATTGCCTTTTGCAAGACCAACCTGCGTGAAGATGCCGATATCGAAGCCTTGGTCAAAGCCACCAAGGAGCAGTTCGGGCGTATCGATTTCCTGGTGAACGTGGCCTGCTCCTATCTGGACAACGGGGCGGAGTCGACGCGGGCCGAGTGGCTGGAAAGCCTGGATGTGAACATTGTCGGATCGGTCCTGCTGATGCAGGCCGCGCGCGAAGAACTGGCCAGGACCAAGGGCGCCATCGTCAATTTCGGCTCCATCTCGGCGCGCGTCGCGCAGAAGGGGCGCTGGCTTTACCCGGTGTCCAAGGCGGCGATCCTGCAGCTGACGCGCAACCAGGCGATGGATCTGGCCCCCGATGGCATCCGCGTCAACGCAGTCAGCCCCGGCTGGACCTGGTCCAACATCATGGACGAACTCACCGGTGGCGACCGGGCAAAGACCGACGACGTCGCCAAGCCGTTTCACCTGCTGGGGCGCACCGGCAACCCGGAAGAGGTCGCCAATACGGTGCTGTTCCTCTGCTCGGACGAGGCGGGTTTCATCACCGGCACCGATATCCGCGTGGACGGCGGCTATACCGCCATGGGGCCCGAACGCGACGAGGAAGCCATCGCCCAGCTGATGGCCTGAACCGCGCAAAGACAAAAAGACAGGGAATAACGACAATGAGAAAGATCACCATCATCGGCGGCGGCCAGTCGGGCCTGCAACTGGGCCTTGGCCTGCTGAAAAAGGGCTACAAGGTGCGTATCGTGCAGAACCGCACGGGCGAGGACATCAAGGCCGGCCGGGTCATGTCCAGCCAATGCATGTTCGGCGAATCGGTGCAGAACGAGCGCGATCTCGGCATCGAATTCTGGACCGAGGATCAGTGCCCGCCGGTCGAAGGCATCTCCTTTGCCGTGCCGCACCCGGAACAGGCAGGTGCCAAGGCGATTGACTGGACGGGGAAACTGGACCGCTTTGCCTATTCGGTGGACCAGCGGGTCAAGATGCCGGTCTGGCTGGATGAATTCGAACGCCTTGGCGGCCAGTTGGTCATCAAGGAGGCCGGGATCAGCGATCTGGAGCTTTACGCCCGCGAGGATGACCTGGTGCTGGTCGCCTCGGGCAAGGGCGAGGTCGGGCGTCTGTTCGAACGCGACGCCGAGAAATCCCCCTATGACGCGCCGATGCGGGCGCTGGCGCTGACCTACGTCAAGGGCATGACCCCGCGCGAAGATCATTCTGCCGTCTGCTTCAACCTGATCCCCGGCGTGGGCGAATACTTCGTCTTCCCGGCGCTGACCACCACCGGCCCTTGCGAGATCATGGTGTTCGAGGGTGTACCGGGTGGCCCGATGGATTGCTGGGGTGATGTGAAATCCCCCGAGCAGCATCTGGCGAAATCAAAGGAGATCCTCTCGACCTTCCTGCCCTGGGAGGCAGAGCGCTGCAGCGATATCGAACTGACCGATGACAACGGCATCCTTGCCGGTCGCTTCCCGCCGACGGTGCGCAAACCGGTGGCAACGCTGCCCTCGGGCGCCAAGGTGCTGGGCATCGGCGATGCGGTCTGTCTCAACGATCCGATCACCGGGCAGGGATCCAACAATGCCTCCAAGGCGGCGAAGGTCTATATGGACCGGATCCTGGCGCGGGACGATCTGCCCTTTGACGAGGCCTGGATGCAGGGCACCTTCAATGCCTATTGGGACTATGCGCAATGGGTGGTGAACTGGACCAACATGATGCTCTTGCCGCCGCCGCCACATGTGCTGAACATCATGGGCACCGCCTGTGGCGAACAGCGTCTGGCCGACCGGATCACCAACGGGTTCGACGATCCGCGTGATTTCTTCCCATGGTTTGCCGATCCGCAGGCGGCCGAGGCCTATCTTGCCGAACTCCAGGCGGCCTGAGGCATGAGCATGAGCGTCGATCAAGCCAGCTTCCGCTCGGCCATGGCGCGGTTTCCGGGGGCGGTGACGGTGATCACCGCCCTGTCGGGACCGGAAGCGGGGGCAGAGCGGCGCGGCATCACCGCCACCGCCGTCTGCTCGGTCTCGGCCGATCCGCCCAGCCTGCTGGTCTGCGTCAACCGCGCCACCGGCACCCGCGCCGCGATCCACGAGACGGGCCGTTTCAACGTCAACCTTCTGGCCAAGCCGGACGGTCTCTTGGCGATGCAATTTGCAGGCCAGGGCGGCGTGACCGGAGAGGAGAAATTCGCATGGGGAGATTGGAGCTGCGATGCCCGCGGCCTGCCGCGGCTGGCTTCGGCGCTGTTGTGCTTTTCCTGCGATGTGAGCGAGGCGACCGAGGCGGGCAGCCACACGGTCTTCATCGGGCGGATCACGGACATCGCGCAGGGCGAAGGCGAGCCGCTGCTCTATGAACGGTCCGGCTTCCAGTGTCTTGCCCCGATCTGAAACCCCGGCGGATCGGGAGGATCCGCCGAGACTGGCGTATTAGTTCAAAACCGCGTTGGTCACCGTCAGCGAGTTTCCGATCGCCGCGGCGGTGACTGCGGCGGCGTTGGTGACCTGGCCGCTGACAGAGGCGGTGATCGCGCCGGTGTTGAGCTGCCCCATAGCCGAATGGACGCCGGTTGCACCGCTGAGGTTGAGGCTGGCCGAGTTGCCGATAGCGGCCACTGTCACGGTGGCATCGGTGACCGATCCGCTGAGCGTGGCCAGGGTCGCGCCAAGGTTCGCTTGCTGCACGGCGGTCCCCAGGTCCGACGTCAGCGAGTTGGCGATGGCGGCCACTGTCACGGCCGAGTTCACGGCGTCACTGGCGGTGATCGTCGCCTCTTCGGAGATCTCGGCAGTGACATCGCCAAGGTTCAGCTGGCCGTTGAGAGCCATGGTCTGGGAGACAGCCGTTTCAACGCTGAGGTTGATGTCGCTCAGAACGCCATTGCCGTTCCCGTTTCCATTGCCGTTTCCGTTGTTGTCGGCCAGGGCCGGGGCCGCCAGGCAGGTCAGAGCCGCGCCGGTGATCAGTTTCATCTTCATCGGGTTTTCCACTCGTTCAAAGGGTTTGGGGTTGGGATGCCGGGGTCTCCAGGTCCAACACGCAGACCTCCGGATCAATCTGCAGATGGGTGCGTGTCAGGTCCGCGACGGCCTTTTCGATCATCGCCCGAACCGCCATCTGCATCGGTTCCAGCGCCCGTTCGGAAACGGAGAGATCGAAAAGGTGATCGCCGAAGAATTCAAAGACCCCGGCGCGTACTTCGCGGCCGATGATCTGTTTCTGGTAGCTGACCACATCGACCACCCTCAGGCTTTGGGTCTCTACCAGCCGCAGGTCGATCGCCACGTTCATCACGTAGACCTGCGAACCGAAGCCGCCATTGCCTGCCAGGAGATCGACCGCGCTGGAGCCGATATTGTAGTTCAGCTCGGTAATACCGCCGAGCAGCACCAGGTCACTGCCGAGGACGCTGGCGGGCCGGATGTCGCGCACGGCGCCATCGTCTTCGATAAGGTTGTTGTTGGCCAGCTTCAGCTCATCCGTGGCCACGGCGGTGTCCAGCCGCTCCACCAGCGGCAGCCCGATCCGGTCCAGCGCCGAGATCGCCATCAGCGATGCCCCCTGCGTGACCCGCCGCCCGCCAAGGTTGTCGGAATACTTGCCGGTATAGTCGGTGATGGCGCCAACCGCGATCCGGGGCGCGGTTTTCCTCTCCACATGATCGGAAAGGCAGGTCAAGGCCTTGCTATAGGGTGTTTCATTGCCGATCACCGGAGCCGTTCCGATG
Organism: Phaeobacter sp. PT47_59; assembly: GCF_028890025.1. Lineage (NCBI taxonomy): Bacteria > Pseudomonadati > Pseudomonadota > Alphaproteobacteria > Rhodobacterales > Roseobacteraceae > Phaeobacter > Phaeobacter sp. PT47_59. The sequence goes on along the minus strand of NZ_JARCJL010000003.1, from coordinate 191,259 downwards.
GGGGTGACGTATTGGCCCTGCGCATCCGGGCGCATTGTCACCGAACAGGCGCTGAGCACCAGGAACACAGGCCCGAACAGCGCGGATATGCGCGACCGGCTACTCAAGGTTCAGCCTGCCATTGAGACTGTCTGCGGCGATCAGGGCGCCGGAGTTCGTCTGCTCTGCGTTCAGGATGATGGTATTGCCCGATCCGCTTTGCACGATCGAGATCGTATTGGCGATTGCCCCGATCGAGCGGCTTTGCGCTGCGGCGCCAAGCGCGCTGCCGGTCGAGATGATCCGGTTGAAATTCGCATCGCGCTGCGGCGTGATCGGGATTTCGAAGAGCGTGCCGCCATCATCGGCGCGGGCCGGGGAGGCCCCCGCCACGGCGATGACCCCAAGGATCACCGCTGCAGGTAGTCTGCAACAGAGGTTTGCGGTTTGGCTGTTCGGCGAAGGCGACCGTCTCATGTCGAAGACCCTTTCTTGTGCCGGGCGCGGGCCGACAGGCTTCGATTTGAGAATAATTTGAAAAGAATTTGCTGTATGTCCCGCCTAGGGTCAGGACCAGCCCCTAAAGGTAGCGGCTCTCCTATTCCATCGGTATCATCTGGCGCAGAAGAACCCCTCAGTTATCCTTAATTGCTGTGAGTCGCAGACGCTGGCGGGCGGGGGGTCAATATCCCCGCGCCCGGTCCACCTCATGCAAGAGCGCCTGTCCGGCCTCAAGGCGGCGCAGATTCTCCACCACATCAGCCAGGGCATCGCCCAGATGCCAGCCCGACACATGCGGCGTGATGGTCACTGAAGGATGGCGCCAGAGGGGATCGTCCTGGGGCAGGGGTTCCGTGCACAGCACATCCAGCACCGCATGGCCGGGCGTGCCGCGATTCAGGGCGGCGATCAGGGCGGCCTCATCAATCAGATCGCCGCGCCCGGCGTTGATCAGCATGGCGCCGGGCTTCATGGCGGCCAGCATCTCGGGGCCCATCAGGCCGCGTGTTTCAGAGGTCGAAGGCAGGATGGCGCAGACATAATCGCATTGGCCCAGCATCCCCGGCAGGGCGTCCGCGCCGTGATGACAGGTGATGCCTTCGATCCCTTTTGCCGAGCGGCTCCAGCCGTGTACCTGAAAGCCGAGGCCTGCCATCAGCCGCGCCGTCAGCCCGCCGATATGACCCAAGCCCAACACGCCCACGGTTGTCATATGGGTGCGTTTCGGGGCCACCGGATCCCAATGGGCCCGGGCCTGCGCCTCGGCGTGGTGCAGGAGATTACGTTGTGCGCGCAGAACATAGGCAAGACAGTATTCCGCGATCTCGCGGGCGGGCTCCTCGGGCTTCAGCCGCGCCACGCGCACATGGGGCGCCACTGTGGGATGATTGACGGTGGTTTCGACGCCCGCACCCAGTTTCTGCACCAGCTTCAGGTTCGGCAGGCGTGCGGCGATATCTGTCTTGAGGGTCGAGACCGCCAGCATGGTGATCTCATCCAGGTTGCCGGGGCTGGATGCGGGGCGGATATCGGCGCCGGGGGCCAGCGCGCGCAGCTCCTCTGCCAGATCCTCTTCGCTGTACCAGCCGCCATGTCCGATGCTGATGAGTAGTGCCATTTTCGATAGTCCCTCGTCTTTGTGCCGTACGGTCAGCCTGTTACGTTCCGTCACAGTGCTGGACAGTCTTCCACGGACTAAGCCATGGTTTCGACCAAAGCGAAAGTCGTGAGGGAGGACGGTCATGGATATGAATTTCGGAATGCGGGAGGAGAACCGCAAGCTGCTTGATCGGGTCGCGGCCATGGTGCGCGACGAGATCATGCCGCTGGAGGCAGAATACCAGGCCGAGATCGGCAAGGGAGACCGCTGGACCTATACCGAACGGCAGGCCGAGATCCTTGAGGGGCTGAAGGCCAAGGCGAAGGCCGCCGGTCTGTGGAACTTCTGGCTGACCGACAGCGACCGGGGCTTTGGCCTTACCACTGTGGAATACGCGCATTTCGCCGAGGAAATGGGCAAGACCCCGCTGGGATCCGAAGTGTTCAACTGTTCGGCACCGGATACCGGCAACATGGAAGTCTTTGAGCGCTACGGCACTGAAGCAATGAAGAAACAGTGGCTGGCGCCGCTGCTTGAGGGCGAGATCCGCTCCGCCTACCTGATGACCGAGCCGGACGTCGCCTCGTCCGATGCAACCAATATCGACATGTCCTGCGTGCGCGATGGCGATGACTACGTGCTGAATGGCGAGAAGTACTGGGCCTCGGGTGCAGGTGATCCGCGCTGCAAGGTCTATATCGTGATGGTGCGCACGGGCGGTGACGATCTGCCCAAACACGGGCGCCATTCGATGATCGTGGTGGCAGCCGACACGCCGGGCATCGAGATCCTGCGCCCGATGGAGGTCTTCGGCCATGACGATGCGCCCCACGGCCACATGCATCTGCGCTTCACCAATGTCCGCGTTCCGGCCGAGAACCTGCTGGTCGGCGAAGGGCGCGGCTTCGAGATCGCGCAGGGGCGTCTTGGGCCGGGCCGCATCCACCACTGCATGCGCTCGATCGGTCAGGCCGAGGCGGCGCTGGAGCTGATGTGCCGCCGCTCGCTCGAGAAAGAAGCCTTTGGCAAGAAACTGGCGCAGCTCGGCGCCAACTACGACATCATCGCCGAATGCCGCATGGAGGTCGAGATGGCCCGGCTTCTGTGCCTCAAGGCCGCCTGGATGATGGATCAGGGTGATGCGCGCGCCGCGGCGCCGCATATCTCGCAGATCAAGGTGGTGGCTCCGCGCGTGGCGCTGAAGGTGCTGGATGAGGCGATGCAGATGTATGGCGGCCAGGGCATTTCCCAGGACACGCCGCTGGCCATGGGCTGGACCTGGCAGCGCGCGCTGCGCTTTGCCGATGGGCCGGATGCGGTGCACCGCCGCCAGGTGGCACGGACCGAGCTGAAGAAATACACGCAGGAAAAGGTCTGATTCCCATGAAGGATGCGCTGTCGGCGGTGCCGTTTTTCTCGCAATCTGCCGATGGCGTGTTTGTTGGAAACGATACCGCCCGCGGCCCCTGGTCTCCGGAGCACTGCCACGCAGGTCCGGTGACCGGACTGGTGGCACGCGCCGCCGAGCGTGAGATCGGGGCAGAGAAGATGCTGGCCCGCCTGACGCTGGATATCCTGCGACCGCTGCCTCTGGCCGGGCTGGTTGTCGCGGCCGAGACCACGCGCCACACACGCACGTTGGCGACCACATCGGTCACGGTGCATGATCTCGACGGCACGCTCTGCGTTCAGGCGACAACGATGCACCTGGTGCGCAAGGACCTGGGCGCGGTGCCAACGGCCCCCGTGACGCCGCTGCGGTTCGAGGAGGCGGTGCCGGGGCAGTTCTTCCCGGACCGTGGGCCGCACCAGAAGCCGTTTTTCGCGGATTTCATAGAGGTCGCCTACCCGCCGGGGTTCTCGGTTGGCGTGGGGCCAAAGACCATGTGGATGCGCGCGCCCCGTCTCTTGGAGGGGGAAGAGCAGTCCCCGGTTCAGTCGATGTGTGCTCTTGCAGATTGCGGCAACGGGATTTCCTGGAACGCACGCCCATCCGAGATGGGCTTCATGAACACGGATCTGACGCTGCACATCCACCGCGCCCCCGAAAGCGACTGGTTGGCGTCGGAGTCGGTGTCGCACTGGCATGGCACCGGGATCGGCATGTCGCAATCGGTGCTGCATGACACCAGGGGTCCGATTGCCACCGCGCTGCAAACATTGGTGCTGCACCCACCGTCCTGAATGGGCCGGGGCTCCCGCCCATTCGCGACATTCTGTTGAATGCCGCTCACGGTTGGGCCTGGCGCCGCTGGCGCGGCGCGGGGGGCTGGGGAAGCGGTTCAGGGGCTGGTCTGCCCCTGAACGCGCCATTGCGATTTTGTCGAAGAGTGCCGCCTCAAGGGTAAACCGCGCGTGCCGCGCGGCGGCCTTGCCGCCCTTGACCCGGCTTTCGTGGGGTGGAAGTGCGCCGCGGTAGCGGCGCCGGGCCCAAGGCTTTTTGCTGCATCTTCGATGCGGGGGAAAGGCGCGGGAGCCATCCCCGCCTCGTGGGACTAGCGAGGTGTGTCTTCGGGAAAGACCGGATCTGGGTAGCCGACGCGTGCAAGGTAGAGGCCCTGTCCGGGGCAGACCGGGCCGCAGGCGGCGCGATCGCAGGCCTCTAGCGCGGACTTTACATCAGCAGGGGACCAGCTGCCTGCGCCGACACGTTCCAGAGTGCCTACGAAGCTGCGCACCTGATTGTGCAGGAAGCTGCGGGCGCGTACGTGGAAGTGCACCTCGGGTCCGGTGAAACCTGTCACGCGTTCCACCCGCAGCTCGTCCAGCGTCTTGACCGGGCTTTGCGCCTGGCAGATGGACGAGCGGAAGGTGGTGAAATCGTGCCGCCCCAGGAGGTTGTTCGCCGCCTCCTGCATCGCTGCCACATCCAGATCATGGGATATCTGCCAGACCTGTCCCGCCTCATGGGTGGCCGGGGCGCGGCGCATCAGGAGGCGGAAGAGATACTGCCGTTCAACTGCCGTGAACCTTGCATGCCAGTCATCCGCGACCCTGGCGCAGGCGGTGATCGCCACCGGTGCCGGTTTCAGGTGATAGTTCAGCGCTTCGGACAGGCGGAAGGGATCCCAGTCCTTTTGCAGGTCGCAATGGGCCACTTGTCCCAGCGCGTGAACGCCCGCATCGGTGCGCCCGGCGGCGGCGATGGTATGCTCGCCCGGTTCCAGCCGCGCCAGCGCAGCCTCGATCGCCCCCTGTACCGAGGGCTGATCCTTCTGTCGTTGCCAGCCCGCGAAAGGGGCGCCGTGATATTCGACTTTCAATGCAAAACGCGCCATGGCGGGGCGATAGCGCGGGCTGCGGCGCGAGACAAGCCCCTTGCCGCTGCGGCGCTCTGCACTGGTAACCCCGGGCCGGGCTGCCTATCTTGGTCCTGTCGGCGGAAAGGCCGGATCAGAATGCAAGGCAACAGAAGGCAGGCGCGTGGTACTGACATCCCTAGCCGACAGCACGGCCCGCCGGGTCGAGGCGCTGGGCAGCAGCCTGTCGGAGACGTTTCTGGAACCGACCGTACGCCTTGGGGTTACCGGCCTGGCGCGGGCGGGCAAGACGGTTTTCATCACCTCGCTGGTGGCCAACCTGATGAACCGGGGCCGCATGTTGCAACTGTCAGCGGCGCGGGACGGGCGCATAGAGGCCGCCTTTCTGCAGCCCCAACCCGACGACACCGTGCCGCGTTTCGATTATGAGGCCCATCTTGCGGCTCTCACCGGTCCCGCGCCCCATTGGCCCGAAAGCACCCGCGCAGTCTCTGAACTGCGGCTCAGCCTGAAGGTGCGGCCCACGGGGCTGCTGGCCGGGCTGCAGGGGCCGCGGGTGCTGCATCTTGATATCGTGGACTACCCGGGAGAGTGGTTGCTGGATCTGGCGCTGCTGGACAAGAGCTACGATCAATGGGCGGCCGAGGTTCTGGCCCGGATCGAGGCGCGGGTGCAGGCGAAAGACTTCCTGTCTGTTGTCACCGCCACCGATCCCGATGCCGCCCATGGTGAGCCGCACGCCCAGAGCCTGGCTGCGGCTTTCACCGGATACCTGCAGGCGGCCCGCGAGGCCGGGTTTTATGATTGCACGCCGGGGCGCTTCTTGTTGCCCGGCGATCTGGCGGGGTCTCCGGTTCTGACCTTTGCGCCGCTGCCGACAGGTCAAGGCACGGCGCCCCGTGGCAGCCTGCGCCGCGAGATGGCGCGCCGCTATGAGGCCTATAAGGCGCAGGTGGTGAAACCCTTCTTTCGCGATCACTTTTCCCGCATCGATCGACAGGTGGTGCTGGTGGATGCGCTTGGGGCCATTCATTCCGGCCCCGCTGCGGTCGAGGATCTGCGTCAGTCGATGGCGGATATCCTTGCCGCCTTCCGCCCCGGTCGTAATCGGTTCCTGACCCGGATCCTTGGCGGCAAGCGGGTGGAAAAGATCCTGTTCGCAGCGACCAAGGCGGATCATCTCCATCACGAACAGCATCCGCAGCTGACCGCGATCATCGAGGCGCTGACGCGGGAGGCACAGGATCGGGCACGTTTCGCCGGGGCCGAGACGGCGGCGCTGGCGCTGGCCTCGATCCGGGCCACGACCGAGGAAATGCGCCCACATGACGGGAAAGACCTGCCTTGCGTGCGTGGCACCCTGTTGGACAGCGGGCGACAGGCGGCCTTTTACCCCGGTGCGCTGCCTCGGGATCCGGGCAAGCTGTTGATCCCGGCGCGCCAGGGCGCCGAGGCCTGGCTTGAGGGTGAGTTTCAGGCGATGCGCTTTGCCCCGGCAGTGCTGGATCTGAAACCCGGAGACGGCCCGCCGCACATCCGGCTGGACCGGGCGGCGGACTTTCTGATCGGAGACCGGCTATGACCCAGATGCAAACCCTGACCCTGCGCCCGGCGCGGTCCACCGATGCAGGCGGGATGGGAGAGATCCTGCACCGGTTCGAGATGGAAACAGCTTGGATGCCGAAACAGCATTCCGGTGCCGAGGCAATTGGCTTTTGCGGGGTGATGATCGATCGTGGCTGGGTCACCGTGGTCGAGGGGGATGGCGCAATCCTGGGGTTTCTGGCCCGGGACGGGGATGAAATCTGTTCGCTCTACGTGATGCCAGAGGCCTGCGGGGGCGGCATTGGGAAACGCCTTTTGGATGCGGCCAAGATCGCGGTTTGCAAGGGTGGAAACGACGGCACCGCCGATACTGACGACAGGGACGAGAGGAACGACAGGGTCGGAGAGGCGGATCCGGCCCGGCTCAGCCTTCGCACCTTTCAGGCCAATGAGGGCGCACAGCGGTTCTACCTGCGTGAAGGCTTTGCCGAGGTCGGGCGCAGCGACGGGGCGCAGAATGACGAAGGCCTGCCGGATATCGAATATGTCTGGCCCGCGTCACTCAATCCGAAGGAGCGCGCCGGATGACCCAGGGCCCCGTTGTCTTTGATCTGGAGCATGACCCGCAGCCCGCCCCCAAGGTGAGCGATGCGGCTCCGGTGCCGGAGGCCCATACAGGCGAGGGGGGCGATACAGCCCCTGCCGCGATGGCGCGCATGGCGGTTGCTGCCACGCGCCGACCCTCGCGCGTCGGGCGGTGGTTCTGGCGCATCCTCCTGGCGGTGCTTGCCGCTGTGTTGTCGGTGGCGGCCTGGGATTTTGCCACCGGGTTGATCGACAGGATCCCGGTCTTGGGATGGATGGTGAGCGCGGGGCTGGTCCTGGCGCTGGCACTGGCGCTGATCATGATCTTGCGGGAAGGGCTGGCCCTCGCGCGGCTCCGGCGCATTGACGATCTGCGCCAGGCGGCGATCCAGGCTCGCAGCCTGGCAGCGGAGGGGCCGGTAGCGGTTCAGGCGTTTCAGGCGCGGCTGGTCCGGTTTTACGCTCATCGCAGCGATCTGTCCTGGCACCGTGCCCGACTGGCAGAGCGCTCTGCGGAGCTGATCGATGGGGATACGGTTCTGGATCTGATCGAGGATGAACTCCTGGCCCCACTGGACGCGCGTGCCCTGGCAGAGGTGGAGGCGGCCGCCCGGCAGGTTGCCCTGGTGACAGCCCTGGTGCCGCTGGCGCTTGCGGATGTGGTGGTGGCCCTGGTGGCCTCGGTCCGGATGATCCGCCGGGTGGCCGAGATCTATGGCGGGCGTTCGGGACTGTTCGGATCCTGGCGCCTGATGCGGACGGTTTTGGCGCATCTCGCGGCCACCGGGGCCATGGCGGCCGGGGAGGACATGCTTGATACGGTGCTGGGCGGCTCTGTCCTGTCAAAGCTCTCGCGTCGCTTTGGCGAAGGCGTGGTGAATGGCGCGCTCTCGGCGCGGGTGGGGATCGCTGCAATGGAGGTCTGTCGGCCGATGCCCTTTTCCGAGCGGCACAGGCCCGCAACCCGCAAGGTGATCAAAGGCGCGCTGTCCGGGCTGTTTTCCCGCAGTAAATCCACCGAAGGATCTGACGGCTGATCCGGCGCCAAGAAGCCGTCCGGAACAGGTCTTCGGAGGGGCTCCCGCCCGGGCCACGGCCGTCTGGCGACCGCCTTGCACGGTTGGGCCCAGCGCCGCTGTCGCGGCGCGGTCACTCTGGTCCGAAAAACCGGTGGCTAGATCCTACGGGCGCGCGGCGCCCTGCGCCGCGCCAGGCCCAAGCCTGCCAGGGTGAGGGGCGCAGGCACCTCAACCGAGGGCGCGGGAGGGCTCCGCTTCAGTCGGCATGTTGATCTGTCGCAAGACGTGCTCTGGTCAATGCGATAGTCTGGGCGGACCCGCATAAGGAAGCTCGCCATGGCAGTCGAACACGGCCACAGCCCGCAAGAAATCCAGGACCGTATCGGAGCGCCCCCCGGGCGCGGCCTGTTGCGGGATATCGTCTATGGCGGCATTGATGGCTCAGTCACAACCTTTGCCATCGTGGCCGGGGTCGCGGGGGCGGGGCTGTCGCCCTTCGTGATCGTGGCGCTTGGCCTGGCCAATGTGCTGGCAGACGGGTTCTCCATGGCGGCTGGCAACTATTCGGGCACCAAGGCCGAGCTGGACGACATCCGCCGCCTGCGCCAGATCGAGAACCGGCACATCGACACCTACCCGGACGGCGAGCGCGGAGAGGTGCGCGAGATCCTGCGGCTCAAGGGATTGAGCGGGCGGGTGCTGGAAGAGGCAACCGATGAGATCTGCAAGAGCCGCGACACCTGGGTCGATCTGATGATCGAGGGGGAATACGGTCTCTCGGGCGTCGATCCGCGCCCGATGAAGGCTGCCGTGGCCACCTTTGCCGCCTTCATGGTGGCGGGGATGATCCCGCTGCTGCCCTTCCTGTTCGGGCTTCAGAATGCCTTTGCGGTCTCGTCCTGGATGACCATGGGCTGTTTCTTCGCCATCGGCGCCTTCAAGAGCCGCTGGTCCCTTGCGCCCTGGTGGCGGTCGGGCACAGAAACGCTGCTGATCGGCGGTGCGGCGGCGGCCATGGCCTATGGGGTCGGGCTGCTGTTCCACGCCTGACGGGGGCACTTGCCGTCTGGCAAATATTTCCTGCACGAAACCTGTTAGAGGCCCGTCAACGCTGAATACCATTTCCCACCCGTGGCGTGCGGCTTGGCCAGATCGCATATGCCATGATGGAAAACATGCGCCCCCTATAGTTGGGGGGGCGCATGTCGCATCAGTTCAGTTTCACCAGGTTCGGGTAGCCCCAGACGTCCTTGGACTTGTCGCGTGCGCTGGCATGTCCGGCGGTGATGGCCGCGCCAAGCAGACCGAAACCGAACAGCATGTGACCGGCTGCCGCGGCCTGTACCGCCTGCTGGGTCAGGTTGACCACCGATACGGTTTTGGCGACCTCGTCACGCTCCGAGCTGCAGGTGACGGTCATCGGCGGCGTCTCTTCGCCATAGCTGGGCAGGTTCAGCTGCGCCGGTGCGGTAAAGGCCGCCTTGAAGTAGGGGCTGCTTGCGATACAGTCCTTCGGCCGGGTGGACACCGGACTTGCCGAGTAGGAATTGTCGTGCACGTATTTGATGGTGACGGGCAGCACGTTGACTGGCGTTTGCTTCTTGCCCGCCTTGGTCAGCTGAATCTCTGTCGATTGATTGCGGGAAACGATCTGCTGGTTTTCACCCCCTTCGGCCGTTGTGGTGTTGCATCCGGCCATGAGGGAGAGCGCGCCCAGCAGCGCGGGTAGAATAGCGTATTTCACAAATAGTCCCTGTTGTTTTTGGTTGATTGGCGCAACGCAAATACCAGCCTGGGTGGCGCTGGGCAACCGGACGGCTATCGCCGGACAACCGGGCGGGCATTGAAGGGCGTTGAAAGAGGCTCAGGGGGGGAAGAGGCACAGGGGTGGTTGAAAGAGGCACAGCCGTGGCCGTGTCGCAGCGCTGCACGCTTTACCCTTGCCGAAAGCCGCCCTATAAGGCGCCCATGTCCCACCGCGCGGCCATCATTATTCGAATTACCTACCCGGCGCTCTGATCCCCTTCGCGGGAAACGCAGGAGCCGCCGGGCAAAGGTGCTTGAGCCATCGCACCGAACCGAATATCCCAAGACCGAACAGCCATTCAAAGGACGCCACCGATGTGCGCCGATACGCCCCAGACCCCCGACTATAAAGACACGCTGAACCTGCCCAAGACCGATTTCCCCATGCGCGCAGGCCTGCCCAAGCGCGAGCCCGCATGGCTGGAGCGTTGGGCGAGGATCGGCGTCTATGACCGCCTGCGGGAAAACAACGAAGGCCGCCAGCCGTTCACGCTGCATGACGGCCCTCCCTATGCCAACGGCCATCTGCACATCGGGCATGCACTGAACAAGACCATCAAGGACATCATCGTGCGCTCGCACCAGATGATGGGCTATGACAGCCGCTATGTGCCGGGCTGGGATTGCCATGGTCTGCCAATCGAGTGGAAGATCGAGGAACAGTACCGCAAGAAGGGCAAGAACAAGGACGCCGTGCCGGTGGTCGAGTTCCGCCAGGAATGCCGCGCCTTTGCCGATGAATGGGTGGGTATCCAGCGCGAAGAGTTCAAGCGTCTGGGCATCACCGGCAACTGGGCCGATCCCTATCTGACGATGGATTACCACGCCGAGGCGGTGATCGCGGGCGAATTCCAGAAGTTCCTGATGAATGGAACGCTCTATCAGGGCTCCAAACCCGTGATGTGGTCGCCGGTGGAGAAAACCGCCCTGGCCGAGGCCGAGGTGGAATACCACGACAAGGAAAGCTTCACCATCTGGGTGAAGTTCAAGGTCGCCGAGCCTGTCGATCACAAACTGGCAGGCGCCTATGTGGTGATCTGGACCACCACCCCCTGGACCATGCCCTCGAACAAGGCCGTGGTTTACGGCGAGGACATTGCCTATGGCCTCTATGAGGTGACCGGCACGCCCGAGGAATCCTGGGTCAATGTGGGCGACAAATACGTTCTGGCCGATAACCTGGCCGCAGATGTGATGAAACGCGCGCGGCTTGAGGAAGACCAGTACACCCGCGTGGCCGACGTGCCGGTTTCAGATCTTGCCGGTATTGGCCTGACCCACCCGCTGGCGGGCGCGACAGGCGGCAATGGCGAATGGGATGACATCCGCGATTTCCGCGCGGCCGATTTCGTGACCGACACCGAAGGCACCGGTTTCGTGCACTGCGCGCCCAGCCACGGGATGGAGGAATTCGAACTCTACCGTGACCTTGGCATGCTGGAGCAGGTCATCACCTATAACGTGATGGACGACGGCTCGTTCCGCGCCGATCTGCCCTTCTTTGGCGGCAAGTATATCCTCAACCGCAAGGGCGGCGAGGGCGATGCCAACAAGACGGTGATCGACAAGCTGGTCGAGGTCGGCGGGCTGATGGCGCGCGGCAAGATCAAGCACAGCTACCCGCATTCCTGGCGCTCCAAGGCGCCGATCATCTATCGCAACACGCCGCAGTGGTTCGTGGCCGTGGATCGCGAGCTGGGCGATGGTCAGGATACCTACGGCAAGACCATCCGCGAACGCGCCCTGACCTCGATCGATCAACTGGTGAAATGGACGCCGCAGACCGGGCGCAATCGCCTCTATTCGATGATCGAAACCCGCCCCGACTGGGTGCTGTCGCGCCAGCGCGCCTGGGGCGTGCCGCTGACCTGCTTCACCAAGAAAGGCGCCCTGCCGACCGATGCGGACTTCCTCTTGCGCAATGACGAGGTGAACGCGCGTATCGTGGCCGCCTTTGACGAAAAGGGCGCCGATGTCTGGTACGAAGACGGCTTCAAGGAACAGGTTTTGGGCGGCATCGTCGATCCGGAGGCTTATGATCAGGTCTTTGACGTGCTGGATGTGTGGTTCGATAGCGGCTCCACCCATGCCTTTGTGCTGCGTGACCGCGCCGATGGCACCGAGGACGGCATCGCCGATGTCTATATGGAAGGTACCGACCAGCACCGCGGTTGGTTCCACTCATCCCTGCTGGAGGCCTGCGGCACCCTGGGCCGCGCGCCCTACCGCAACGTGGTGACCCACGGCTTCACGCTGGACGAGAAGGGCATGAAGATGTCCAAATCCCTGGGCAACACCATCGTGCCGGAAAAGGTCGTGCAGCAGTACGGCGCCGATATCCTGCGCCTGTGGGTGGCCCAGACCGACTACACCGCCGACCAGCGGATCGGCCCGGAGATCCTGAAAGGCACCGCCGACAGCTATCGCCGGCTGCGCAACACCATGCGCTTCATGCTGGGCAGCCTTGGCGATTTCTCGGAAGATCAGCGCGTTGCCCCCGCCGACATGCCCGAGCTGGAGCAATGGGTGCTGCACCGCCTGGCCGAGCTGGATCACACCGTGCGCGAAGGCTACAAGGCCTTTGATTTCAACGGCGTGTGGCAGGCGATCTTCAACTTTGCCACGGTGGATCTGTCGGCCTTCTACTTCGACATCCGCAAGGATGCGCTCTACTGCGATGGCGATACGGCAAATGCCCGTGCCGCGCGCACCGTGCTGGACATCCTGTTCCACCGGCTCACCACCTGGCTGGCGCCGGTCCTGGTCTTCACCATGGAAGAGGTCTGGTTGGAGCGCTACCCGGGTGACGACAGCTCGGTGCACCTGGTGGATATCCCCGAAACGCCCGCCGATTGGCTGAACGAGTCGCTGGCGGCGAAATGGGCCGCGATCCGCCAGGCCCGCCGGGTGGTGACCTCGGCGCTGGAGATCCAGCGCACCGACAAGGTGATCGGTGCCTCGCTTGAGGCCGCCCCGGTGGTGCATCTGCGCGATGGCGATGTGCTGGCGGCGCTGAAATCGGTGAACTTCGCCGATATCTGCATCACGTCTGACGTGGTGCTGACCGGTGATCCCGCCCCGGTCGAAGCTTTCCGCATGCCAGAAGTCGACGGTATCTCGGTGGTCTTTGAAAAGGCCGAAGGGCAGAAATGCCAGCGTTGCTGGAAGATTCTGCCGGATGTGGGCAATCACGCCCATGCCGGTGTCTGCGGGCGCTGCAACAGCGCGCTGGGCTGACCCGGATCCACAGGGCGATCTGGCAGCCGTTAAAGGCTGCCGCGCCGCCGCGACCCTCGATGGGTTGCGGCGGCGCTTTTTTGTTCAGTCGAATGGGGTTTAGGCGGCGACCACCTGTTTGGAGGCGGCGTAGCTTGCGCAGGCCTCGATCACGCTCATCGGCAGCGGGCCAACCGCCCGCCCGGACATCAGCGCCATGTACTGCTGCCATAGGGCCTTGGCGGCAGAAGAAATCTGGGATTGGGCCGCCGCTGCGGCAGTGCCGCTTTGCCCCGCGCTTACCGGTGGGTTCTGCCACTTTGGGGCCAACCCCATTTGCATGACTTGCTGCAAATGGCTTTGGGTTCCGGGCAAGCGGTCGCCCTGTAGTCCAATCCGGCGCTGTTCCCGATAGGCCATGCCCCGGTCGCTGCCCTCGATCGGCTTGGTCGGGGTGAGCGGTGTTTCTTTCTTGGACAGGGCCGTGAGGTGATAAACGGTATGGTCGCGCAGATCCGGATCGACACGGATCGGACGATGAACCTTCAGTCCGTTCTTCCAAAGTGTATGGGGTTTATCCAGTGTCAGCATGACTCTTGTTGAACCTTTGGTTACCATTCCCATGGCGTCTTTGACGCCTGCCGCCCGGGACCGCTTCGTGTTCACAAAGGCTAATTGATGCTTAAGTCCGGGCTTTCCAGTTGTATTAAATTAGCAGATTCGCTGCAGGTCGCGCACCTGTGCCCTGGGAGAGGCGAGCAGGTCAGAGGGTTATCAGACCTATACCAAAGTGTATAAGCGCAGCGCTGTGCAGGTGCGCACTGTCGCAAGCCGCCAGGGCGCCAAGAGAGGCACCAGTAGAGGCGCCGGGGAAAATGGTACCAGGGAAGCAGGGGACGAAAGAAAGACAATGGAGCGGCACCGCAGTGCATGCCTGCAAACGCCGGTGGGGTGCATCACTCTGATCGCGGCCGGAGAGGCGATCACCGAACTGTCCTGGAGTGCAGCGGGAACGGCGGCGGCCTCTGCAAGCGCGCAAGCCGATGATGTGCTGCGGCGCGGGATCGAACAGCTCGACGCCTATTTCGCAGGAGATCTGCGGATTTTCGATCTGCCGCTCTTGGTCGCGGGATCCGATTACCAGCGTGCGGTCTGTGCCGCGATCGCCGCGATCCCCTTTGGAGAGACCCGCAGCTATGGTCAATTGGCCGAGCAGCTGGGCAGTTCGGCGCAGGCGGTGGGCAATGCCTGTGGCGCCAACCCCATTCCCATAATCATTCCCTGCCACCGAGTGTTGGGCCGAAATGGTCTGGGAGGGTTTTCCGGCCAGGGGGGTGTGGAAACAAAAGTGGCCCTCCTGCGCCATGAAGGCGCGGCGGGCCTGTTGATTTGACAGGTGAGCGGGCAGCAGCGCTTGTAAGGTGACGCCGTTCGGAGCGCTACCGACCGATGAATTCGTCAGGAAAACAGGGTCTTCATCTGTTCGTATTCGGACATGGCACCGGTGCTGGATGGCGCGCCGTCGCCCGAGGCGAGGCCCAGCACCATGGCCTCCATATCGGCGCCACTGGGTGCGGCCGGTGCCGTCGCGGGGGCGTTCTCTTCGTCGACGATTTCCAGCGCAGTGGCGGGATCGCCTTCGCTGAGATTTTCGACCGAAAGCTTGAATTCGCCCAGTTCGTCGGATTCGAATTCCACCTTCAGGCCACCATGTTCACCGCTTTCAAAGGCGATCTTGATTTCACCCTGGTCGGTCTCGGCCTCGATTTCGACGCTCAGCCCGCCTTCATCCCGCGAGACTTCGATCTTGAATTCACCGGCTTCGATCTCAAATTCGAGCTTCAGCTTTATCTCGCCGAAGCTGCCGCTGAACAGGGCATCGATCCCGGAGGCTGCCGGTGTTTCTGCAGGTGTCTTTGGGGGCGGCTGCGTGGCCTCCATCTTGGCGGCTTGCTTGGCGCGCCAGCCCCAGGCCTTGGCATGGTCGGGCGGGCCAGACTGTACGGCATGTTCATCCGAACCGTGACGATGTTGGTGGTGATGCATGTGAATGGAGTGGGCGTTCGAATGGCCGCCCAGGGCGGAAAGCGCAGTCATGTCGTGGTCTCCTGATGGGTCGTCACACGATCGGACGAGTGGGATTGAGGAGACATCATTGCAAATGGGGTTTAATTGCTGATGAGTTTGGGATTGCAAAACTGCACAGGATTTGAGTGAGCTTTGCCATGTATTTGCAAGCTGCCGTTCTGTTTGACTTTTTTGACGTTCACCGCTGTGCGGGGCTGTCTCAGCTGCGCTTGGGTGGGATGATCTGCTGCAGGATGCCGACAAACAGCAGGTAGAGAGAGGTCACCACCAACCCCCAATGCGCCCAGCTTTCGGGGTGGAAGTCGATCCAGGCTGCATAGCCCGCCAAGAGCGTCCAGATCAACGCGACGGGCAAAGAGACCTTGCGCCAGCGCTCAGTGCGCACCGGGTGAATGAACTTCAGCGGCAGGAACATGGCGATTGCCAGCAGCGTGACCAGCGCCAGGCTGGTCCAGTGGCTGGGCTCAAGGGCGAAGATCACCAGGACCAGCATGTTCCAGCATCCCGGAAAGCCGGAAAAGGAATTGTCCTTGGTCTTCATCCGGGTGTCGGCGAAATACATCGCGCTGGCAAAGGTGATCACGATGATGGCGAACCAGCCGGTCCAGCCTGCCATAAGCCCGGATTGGAACAGGGCAAAGGCCGGGATGAAGACATAGGTGAGATAGTCGATGATCAGGTCCAGCAGCACCCCGTCGAACTGCGGCGCATAGCGTTTGACGTGGTAATGGCGGGCCAGCGGCCCGTCGATACCGTCCACGGCAAAGGCGACCACCAGCCAGAGGAACATCAGGCTCCACTCGCCCTTGGTCGCCGCCAGCATGGCCAGCATGGCAAAGACGGCGCCGGTGGCGGTCAGAAGATGAACAAGGATGGCGCGGATCTGAGGTCTCATTCATCCGTGATGGCGAATTTGCCTCAGGCCCGCAAGGGTTCAATGCAGGGTTTTGTTCCCCTGCGGCCCTGCATCGGCAAAGAGGCGCAACTCTTCGGCGATGGCATCGGGCGTGGGCCATTGCGTGACAGGGATCGAGCGCGGGCAGCGAATGCGCGAAACCGGCGGTGCGGGCACGGCGGGTGCCTGGTCGAGGAAGAGGGCCGAATCGTGAAACATGGGAGCATCCTTTCTGGAGCGGGAGTGCCCATAAAAGCCCCGGACGTGGTTAAGGACAGGTTGCGGATTGCCGTCGAATTATCTTGCATTTTAAGGATATTGCGGGTCGTCCGGCCATCTTGGTGACAAGTCTTTCACATTCCGTGGGTGGAATGTAACATTTGCAGCAACCCGATAGCGTTGTCGGGGCGACCTTGGAGGGGAAATCGGATGACAGATTGCAAGGCGCACTGGAACGCTGTCTATACCCGGAAAGATCGCTCGGAGGTCAGCTGGTATCAGGCCCATCCCGAGGCCTCCTTGAAGGCGCTTTCTCTGGTCGGCAGGCAGGACGTGCCCTTTGTGGATATTGGCGGTGGGGCCTCGGATCTGGCGAAGATCCTGTCAGAGCGCGGATGGCGGGATCTGACCGTTCTGGACATTTCCGAGGCTGCCCTTGCGGTTGCCGGGCGCAGGTTGGGAGAACAGGCCGTCGGCGTTGCTTTGATCGTTGCCAATATCACCGACTGGACACCGCCGCGCCGCTATGAGGTCTGGCATGACCGCGCGGTCTTTCACTTCCTGACCGATGAGAAGGACAGGGCAGCCTATGTTGCGGCTCTGAAAGCCGGGGTGTGCTCTGGCGGGCATGTGATCCTTGCCACTTTCGCGCCGGATGGGCCGGAGAAATGCAGCGGCTTGCCGGTCCGCAGGTATTCCGCCGATCAGTTGGCGGCGGAACTGGGCCCCGAATTCGATCTGCGTCATCACTGGCAGGAGATGCATGTGGCGCCCGGCGGCGCAGAGCAGTCCTTTACCTGGACGGTCTTTCAGCGTCGCTGAATGAGGTCCGCACGCCTGTCAGCGCGTCTTACGCCTTGGGATGGCTCCGGTTGTAGACCTCCATCAGATGCGCCGTATCCACCGCCGTATAGGCTTGGGTGGTCGAGAGCGAGGCATGCCCCAGAAGCTCTTGTATGGCGCGCAGATCTCCACCTGCTTCCAGCAGATGGGTGGCAAAGCTGTGGCGCAGCGCATGGGGCGTGGCCGAGGCGGGCAGGCCCAGCTGGGCGCGGGTCTTGGCCATCACGCCCTGGATCTGACGCGGGTTGAGGGCACCACCGCGCACCCCGCGAAACAGCGGGCTGTCCTTGTCCTGCGGGTGCGGGCACAGGTGCAGGTAGCGGTCGACTGCGGCGCGCGCGGCGGGGATCACCGGGACCACGCGCTCCTTGTCGCCCTTGCCGGTGATGCGCAGCACCTCGGGCAGGGGGGCATCGCAGCCGCTGAGGCCAAGCGCTTCGGAAATCCGCAGGCCGCAGCCATAGAGCAGGGTCACCACAGCCACGTCGCGGGCGGCGACCCAGTCGGTGCTGGATTGCTGCTCAACCGTTTCAAGGACCGCGCGGGCGGCATCCTCGGCAAGGGGGCGGGGCAGTTTCTTCTGGAACTTCGGCGCCCGGGCGGCCAGCACGGCGGTGGGTTCGAACCCTTCGCGCGCGGCCAGCCAGCGGTAGAAATTCTTCACCGACGAGAGCTTGCGCGCCAGCGAGCGCGCGCCGGTGCCCGCGTTGCGTTCCGAGGCCATCCAGGCCCGCATATCGGCGGTGGAGATCCGCGCCAGCGCGCCGAGACCCTGCGGCGCACCGTGATGGGTGCTCATGAAGGCCAGAAAACCGCTTACATCCGCGCGATAGGCGGTGATGGTGTTGTCAGAGGCGCCCCCCAGTGCGCTCAACCCCTCCAGCCAGTGCTGAAGGGCGTCGCGGCACGCCGGAGAGATCAGGCTCATGCCAGCCAGCGGCGCATGGTGCGTTCGAAGACGCTGGCAAAGAAGGCCAGAAGATCGGTGCCTTGCTGGGGCGAGAACTGATGCGGGTCTTCCGCCCCCAGCACCAGCATGCCGGGCAGGCGGCCAGGGCCGAAATCCAAGACCAGGCAGGCTTCGGAGCGGATCCATTCCGCCTTGGTGCCATAGATCCGCGCGCTGCCGTTTTGTACCTGGCGCAGGCTGATCTGCCGGTCGGTGCCGCCACGGCTGCCTGCGGCGGCATAGTCCGCAACGAACCCCGGAGCCACCGGTTTCAGCACATCGCCGATGCGTTCGGCGGCACTATTGCCATCTTCCTGTCGGGTTTCCAGCACCAGGGCCAGCGCATCGACCCGCAGGATCTCGGCCATGTCCTGGTTGAGACTGGCCAGGAAACCGGGGAAATCCTCGGGATCCAGCAGGCGCAGGATGGCGCGGTGGATCTGGTTGGTGCCCGCGAGGTTTTCGTAAGCGGCGGCGATCACCGAGCGGTGGGTGTCCTCCAGCCGGTCCAGCCGTGCCTCCAGCCGTTCCATGGCAATGCCGCGCAGATCGACGATATTTGTCCCCATGGCGCGCTCATTGGCGCTGACGAGGGCGTTCATCAGATTCGGGTCTTCCAGAACCGCATCCGGTTTTTCCAGAATCGCGGCGCGGAGGGCGTCATCAAGGGGGGCACTGCTGCTCATGTAGGAACCTCTGCTGGGTCTTTGGCCCGGGTTATAGCATGGGTTTTGGCGGATGCCGGCGAAAAATGTGGTAGTGAGGGAAAATCGCCGAGATGTCTTGGGCGCGAGACAGGGGAGGCTCCCGCCCACTGCGGGACAGTCGGAGACTGGCCCTTGCCGGTTGGGCCGGGCGCCGGGCTGACGCCCGGCGGGGCGGTCCTTGCGGACCTATTGTTGTGCGGAGAAGCGTTTGAGGGGGCGGTCTGCCCCCTCGAAAGCGCCCTATCGATTGTGTTTGAAGAGGCCGCGTCAAGGGTGGATCGCGCGCTGCGCGACCGCTGTCGCGGCCCTTGACCCGGCATTCTGGGCCTTGCGGCATGAAAAAGGCGCCCTGAACCAGAGCGCCTTGTCAGATCGGGTATGCTGACCGTTCGATCAGAGGATCTTGATGTCAGCCGCCTTGATGTCGGCGAGGAAGGCATCAAGGCCCTTGTCGGTCAGCGGGTGATTGACCATGGATTTGATCACGGCGGGCGGGGCGGTGATCACGTCGGCGCCGATACGGGCAGAGTCCAGAACGTGATTCACGGTGCGGATCGAAGCGGCGAGGATTTCGGTCTCAAACCCGTAGTTGTCGTAGATGGTGCGGATGTCCTCGATCAGCTCCATGCCATCGAGGTTGATATCGTCCAGGCGCCCGATGAAGGGAGAGATGAAGGTCGCACCCGCCTTGGCCGCCAGAAGCGCCTGGTTGGCGGAGAAGCAGAGGGTGACGTTGACCATGTGGCCATCGTCGGACAGCACCTTGCAGGCCTTCAGGCCATCCCAGGTCAGCGGTACCTTGACGGCGATATTCTCGGCGATCTCCACCAGCTTGCGCCCTTCGGCGATCATGGTCTCGGCGTCGGTCGCGGTCACTTCGGCGGAGACGGGACCGTCGACCAGATCGCAGATCTCCTTGGTGACCTCGATGATGTCGCGGCCGGACTTCTTGATCAGCGAGGGGTTGGTGGTGACACCATCCACCATGCCAAGGTCGTTCAATTCGGCAATGGCATCGATTTCGGCGGTATCTACGAAGAATTTCATCTGACGTAATCCTTTGGCGTGGGTTGGCCTTGTTTAGACTAGCCTTTACCTCATGGGAGAGGCATTAAAAAGCCCCGGCGGGGCGCTGGGGCGGAAGGTAGGCAGCGGTGAGCGGACAGGAGCATTTCGAGGCAGGGGAACGGGTGGCGGTGCTGACCACGCAACCGCTTGACCGGCTTCTGGATTACCGTGCGCCGGAAGGCGGCTGTTTTCTTGGCGCCTATGTGGAGGTGCCCCTGGGTCCGCGCAAGGTCTTGGGCGTGGTCTGGGGGCCGGGTGCGGGCGGCTTTGATTCGTCGAAACTGCGCAGCGTCATCCGCGTGCTGGATGTGGCGCCGATGCGCAGCGAGATGCGCGCCTTCCTTGGCAAGGCCGCCGATTACACGCTGACACCGATGCCCGCGATGCTGCGGCTGGCGAGCCGCGCGCCGGGGCTGTCTGATCCGCCCTCGATGCGCAAGATCCTGCGGCGCGGCGATCGGGACCCCGACCGGATGACCGATGCCCGCGCACGGGTGCTGGACACGATCGAGGAATATGGCGGCCTCGCCTTCACACCGAAAGAGCTGGCCGATATGGCAGGCGTCACCCCATCGGTGGTGAAGGGCCTGGTGAAACAGGGCGCCCTGCGTGAGGAGGAAACCCCGCGCGATCTGCCCTATCCGCATCTGGATCCCGATCTTCCCGGCAAGGAGCTGACCCAGGATCAGGCGACGGCCGCGGCGGCACTGGAGGAGGGCGTCAAGAGCGGCGCCTATGGCACCACGCTGCTGAAGGGCGTCACCGGGTCGGGCAAGACCGAGGTGTATCTTGAGGCCGTGGCGGCTGCTTTGCGCACCGGGCGTCAGGCACTGGTGCTATTGCCGGAAATCGCGCTGACGGCGGAGTTTCTGAAACGGGTCGAGGCGCGGTTCGGCGCCACACCGGCGGAATGGCACTCGGGCGCCACCATGACCGAGCGGCGCCGGGTCTGGCGAATGGTCGGGCAGGGCAAGGCGCAACTGGTGATCGGCGCGCGCTCGGCCCTGTTCCTGCCGTTTCGCGATCTGGGTCTGATCATCGTCGATGAGGAGCATGATACCTCCTACAAGCAGGAGGATGGCGTCCTTTACAACGCCCGTGACATGGCGGTGCTGCGCGCGGCCATGTGTTCGGCCCAAGTTGTGCTGGCCTCGGCCACGCCCAGCCTGGAAACCTGGGCCAATGCAGAGGCCGGGAAGTACAAGCGGCTGGATCTGAAATCCCGGTTTGGCGCCTCGGTGCTGCCGGAGATGCGCGCGGTGGATATGCGGTCCGAGGATTTGCTGCCCTCGACCTGGATCTCTCCGACGCTGAAATTTGCCATGAAGGCGCGCCTGGAACGCGGTGAGCAGTCGTTGTTGTTCCTCAACCGCCGGGGATTTGCGCCGGTGACGATCTGCCGGGCCTGCGGTGCGCAGGTGGCCTGCGATCACTGCGACAGCCGCATGGTGGAGCACCGCTTCCTGAAACGGCTGATGTGCCACCAATGCGGCGAGACAAAACCCGTGCCCGAGGTCTGCCCCTCCTGTCAGGTCGAGGGCAAGATGGCCCCGGTCGGCCCCGGCATCGAGCGGCTGGGTGAAGAAGCGGCGGCACTGTTCCCCGAGGCGCGCATCGCGGTCCTGAGTTCGGATCTGTTCGGATCGGCCCGCGCCCTGAAACAGAGGATCGAGGAGATTGCGGCGGGGGAGGCGGATATCATCCTTGGCACGCAGCTGGTGGCCAAGGGACACAACTTTCCGCTGCTGACGCTGGTGGGGGTGATTGATGCGGATCTGGGCCTGCAGGGATCGGACCTGCGCGCGGCAGAGCGGACATTCCAGCTGATGCGGCAGGTTGCGGGCCGGGCGGGGCGTGCGGAAAAACCCGGCGAGGCGCTGTTGCAGACCTTCCAGCCCGAGCACCCGGTGATCCGCGCGATCCTGTCGGGAGACGAGGAGGCCTTCTGGAAGGCCGAGGCCGCCGAGCGGCAGGCCGCCGGGGTGCCGCCCTTTGGCCGCATGGCGGGGATCATCCTGTCGGGGCCAGATCTGGCGCAGGTCTTTGATCTGGGCGAAACGCTGGCGCGCAACGACGGCGCGCTGCGCCAGATCGGGGCGCAGCTCTTTGGGCCTGCGCCTGCGCCCATTGCCCGCATCCGGGGGCGCCACCGGGTGCGGATGTTGGTGAAGGCCGCCAAGGGCGCCCCCCTGCAAGAGGCCATTGCCCGCTGGATCGCGCCCTTGCGGCTGAAAGGCGATCTGCGGCTCAGCGTCGATATCGACCCGCAGAGCTTCTTCTGAAGGCTGACTTAGGCCAGCGCGCGTTCGGCGCGTTGATCGACCAGAAGATCGGTGACCATGGCGCCCACCCACATGCAGAATAGTGCCAGCCAGGCGGTTCCGGCAAAGATTGATCCGCCGGTGACGCCCGCGCCGATGGCGCAGCCACCTGCCAGCATGCCGCCAAAGCCCATCAGTGCGGCGCCGATCATCGCCTTGCGCATGGTGACGGGACCGTCAAAAGCCTGGATCTTCATCTCTCCGGCAAGGGTGGCGGCGATCATCGCGCCGATGAAGACGCCAGGCACCAGGCCCACGTCGAATTCCAGAATGGCGTTGCGATCCAGGAAGAACATCAGCGTATGGGCCGAGGGTCCGGTGAAAGTGGCGCTTTCGATCTGCACCGGGTCAAAGGCCACAAGGCTCAGGCCATGGGTGAGCACCCAGCCCAAGGCGACGGCAAAGCCCACGCCCGAGGCAAACACCAGCCGCGCCGCACCGATACGGTTCCTGCGCGACAGCCACAGCGCCAGCACCGCAATCGCCGCGCCCAGTGCCAGTCCGCCCCATTCTGGCAGGCCCGCGACGGCCATCAGATCCATGTTGCGCCCGCCCGAGGTGACCCAGAGCGCGGCCAGCTTGTCGCGCAGGGGCGAGAGCACGCCCGCAAGGCTCATCTGGGCCACAACGGCAAAGATTAGACCCGAGACGACAGACCGCAGGTTGCCGGTGGCCGCCAGCACCAGAAGGCGGCCCGAACAGCCGCGCGCCAGCACCATGCCCGCGCCAAACAGCAAGCCGCCGATCACGGCGCCGGACCAGCTGCCGGGCACGGCCATCATCCGCGCATCCGCCGAACTCATCAGCCCCAAAAGCTCGGCCGCCTGCACCCAGACCACGGCGGTGGAAAAGGTCAGCAGCCAGACCGCCACCTTGTCTTCCATCCGCCCACGGGCGAATTCCACGGTGGCCGCGCGCAGGCAGAAGTGCGAGCGCTGGGCGGCAATGCCAAAGGTCAGCCCGGTGGCCAGGCCAAACAGGGCCGCCGTCGGAGCCTCACCGATACGTTCGACAATTGATACCAGATCCATAGCGCGCCTCCTGATCCATGCACGCATCCTAATATGTATGAAATGTGACCCTCGCATTGATGCAGATCAGATGTGCGCGCGGTGTTTTGCCCTCGCCAGAACCGGGAAAGAGGCGTAAAGGCTGATCTCATGTTCAAGCCGATCCCGATAGAGAGCGCGCGCGATCTGCCGCGCTGGCGCCGCCCGACCACGCTGCTGTTCGTCATGGCGCTCTGCATGCCGATTGCCTTCAACGCCTGGAATGCGCTGCTCAACAACTTCGTGATCGAGGTCGCTGATTTCGACGGCGCCGACATCGGCCTGCTGCACACGGTGCGCGAGATCCCCGGCTTTTTGGCCATCGGGGTGATCGCGGTGATCATGCTGGTGCGCGAACAGGTGCTGGGGCTTGTCTCGCTGATGCTGTTGGGGGCGGCTACGGCGGTCACGGCCTGGTTTCCGTCTCTGGGCGGGATCCTGACCATCACCATGCTGTCCTCGATCGGGTTTCACTACTACGAGACGGTGAACCAGTCGCTGCAGCTGCAATGGCTGCCGAAAGACCGCGCACCGCAGATGCTGGGCTGGCTGTTGGCGGCGGGGTCGGCGGCGACGCTGGTGGTCTACGGGCTGATCGTGCTTCTGTGGGAGCCTTTGAGCCTCAGCTACAATGTGGTGTTCATGACTGCATGTGGGGTGACGACGCTGCTCGCCCTTGTCTGCCTGATGGCCTACCCGCAGTTCGAAGCGCCCCATCCGCAGGTCAAGAAGCTGGTGCTGCGCCGCCGTTACTGGCTTTATTATGCACTGCAGTTCATGGCCGGTGCGCGGCGGCAGATCTTCGTGGTTTTCGCGGGCTTCATGATGGTGGAGAAATTCGGCTTTGACGTCCACGAGGTCACCGGATTGTTTCTGATCAACCTGGTGATCAACATGGCCGTCGCGCCGCTGCTGGGTCGCTTCGTGGCCACATTTGGCGAGCGGCGCACGCTGATCTTCGAATATGCCGGTCTTGCCACCGTCTTTGCGCTTTATGGCGGGCTTTACTGGTTTGGCTGGGGTGTGTTGCTGGCGGCGACGCTCTACGTGATCGATCACGTGCTCTTTGCGCTGGCGCTGGCGCTCAAGACCTATTTCCAGAAGATCGCTGATCCCGGTGACATCGCGCCCACCGCCGCCGTGGCCTTTACCATCAACCATATCGCGGCCGTGTTCCTGCCGGTGCTCCTGGGCATGCTCTGGGTGATCTCGCCCGGTGCGGTCTTTGGCCTGGCGGCGGCGATGGCGCTGGTATCGCTGACGCTGGCCTGCCTGATCCCGCGCCACCCCGAGCCGGGCAACGAGACGGTGTTCTCCAAGTACCTCTCTGCCGCGCCTGCCGAGTGAGGCGTTCGGTGCTTGTGCTTGACGCCGGGCCGCGCGCGGCCTAGGCGCATGTCAGCAATCCCTGGAGAGACGCCATGCCCACCTTCACTGCCCTGACCACCCTCACCGGAAAAGCCAAAGCCGAGGCGCTGGGCGAGGCGATGGAACGACTGATGCCCGAACCCACCGGCGTCGGTGTCTTCGAGGTCGAGGATGGATCCGGCATCTGGGAGGTTGGCGGTTATTTCACCGAAGCCCCAGACGAGGCGGGTCTGGCGCTGCTTGCTGCGATGCATGAGGCAAAACCCTTTGCCGTGTCTGAACTGCCGGAAACCGATTGGGTTGCCCATGTGCGCCGCGAGCTGGCTCCGGTGGAGGCCGGGCGGTTCTTCGTCTACGGCAGCCATGACGCGGACAAGGTGCCCGCGGGCAAGATCCCCCTGCTGATCGAAGCGGCGATGGCATTCGGCACCGGCCACCACGGCACCACGCTGGGCTGCCTGCGCGCCCTGGATCATCTGATCGACACCGGGTTTACCGGCGCCAAGGTGGCTGACATTGGCTGTGGCACCGCGGTTCTGGCCATGGCGGCGGCTCGGGTCTGGGACGGGCAGTTCATCGCCAGCGACATCGACGAGGTCGCGGTCGAGGTGGCCGAGGCCAACCTCAAGGCCAACGACATGGCCGGGCAGGTGACCTGCCTGGAGGCCGCCGGGTTCGATCATGCGGATCTGAAGGCTGCGGCACCCTATGACCTGATCTTTGCCAATATCCTGAAAGGGCCGCTGGTGGCACTGTCGCCCGATATCGCCGCCAACCTGCGCGCGGGCGGATATGCGATCCTGTCCGGTATCCTCAACGATCAGGCCGACAATGTGATCGCGGTCTACGGCGAGAACGGCCTTGCCTTGCAGCGCCGGGATGAGATCGGCGAATGGACCACGCTGCTGTTGAAAAAAGCGGGCTGATTGATCCAAGTTTATCGAGAATTTTAGAAAACTGCCCAAAACTTGCCACATTTCCGTCGCATGGTGACTCATCCGCTGGTGGGGGCCAGTTCGGGGAGCTCATGGTATGGGCAAACAACATCGAGAATTCAACGCGCGTCTGCGCCGTCTTGAAGACAAGCACGAGGCCATGTCATCGGGCTATTCGGCGCATGTCGGCTCGGACGGGCTGATCATGGTGAAGCCGCGCAGATCGCGTGCGTCCCGGTCTCGGGTGACGCCGCGCGCCGTCGTCTTTCTTTTTTGCTCTGTCTTCCTGTTCAAAGGGTTCCTGATGGCGAGCTTGGGCTTTGCAAGCTACGATGCACGCGTGGCCGAGCTGTCGCGCGGCATTGCGGTGGAGCGGGCCGGGGCCTTTGTCATGCAGGCCGAGCCGATTTCCGTCCTGATCGGACAAAAGCTGCGCCCCTACGTGCATTGACGGAACCCGACCTGCCTGCGTTGCAGGCTCTGTGATCAAATGAAAAATAAAAACGCCGCAGCCCGGGTCGGGTCTGCGGCGGTCTTGTCTGCCCCCGAGGGAAAAGGGTTGGCAGTCAGATTGCTGGGTGATCAGCGGTGCGATTTGCCCAGGGCAATATCGTCGATATCGCCGCGGCACATGCCGATATCGGCCAGATCGCGGTCGCTGAGCGCCGACAGGGCGTTGCGGGTGGCTCGGGCGTCGTTCCAGGCCACGGCCGATGCCAGGGCATTGTCCAGAAGGCCGCCGATACGACCAAACAGGCCGGTGGAGCCATAGGTGGTGCGGGTGGTGTCAAATGCAGCCATATCCTTGTCCTCTTGGGTATGTGTTTCCAAAATGCGCCGGGGCCGTGAAGTGGTGCGAGTGGCCCGCTGCGCGTTAAGCGGCAGGTAGAGGCGAAATCTTCCCCCAGCAAGATCGATTTTTGCATAGCACCACGCGCTTTTTGCATAGCTCTCGCCCTTGCAAATAAGGGCGATGTGCCAATTGGGAGCAGGCGCCTGCAAAATGTCGTGACCAGACATTGAGGCGGCGCTTTCGTCTCTTGTTTTCCCCACCCCAAGGGAGAAGGCCAGGGCAAAAGCGATTGGATATGTTCGCCTTTTGTGCTAACTCATTTCAAAACAATTCGAATGAACAGGCAGGGGCAGGGCGGATATGCGGATTTTGGGGATCGATCCGGGGCTGCGGACCCTGGGCTGGGGGATCATCGAATCGCAAGGCACGCGGCTGTCCCATGTGGCCAACGGGCTGTGTCATTCCGATGGCGATGATCTGGGCGAGCGGCTGTTGTCGCTGCACAATCAGGTGGGCGAGGTGATCGCGCAATACTGCCCGGATCAGGCCGCCATCGAACAGACCTTCGTGAACAAGGATGGTGCGGGCACGCTGAAGCTGGGGCAGGCGCGGGGCGTCGCGCTTCTGACCCTGGCCAAGGCCGGGCTGCCGGTGGGCGAATATGCCCCCAACCGCGTGAAGAAAACGGTGGTGGGCGTGGGACATGCGGACAAGGGGCAGATCCTGCATATGGTGAAGCTGCAGCTGCCCGGCTGTAACCCCAAGGGTGCCGATGCCGCCGATGCGCTGGCCATCGCCATTTGCCACGCCTATTACGGGGGCACGCAACAGCGGGTGTTGAAGGAGGTGCGCGCATGATCGGCAAGCTGACCGGACGGCTGGAGTATCGCGCAGCGGACCACGTGCTGATCGATGTGCGCGGCGTCGGCTATATCGTCTATTGCTCGGATCGCACCCTTGCGGCCCTGCCCGGCGTCGGTGAACCGGTGGCGCTTTATACGGAACTCCTGGTGCGTGAAGACCTGATGCAGCTTTATGGCTTTCCCTCGCTGGTGGAAAAGGAATGGCATCGCCTGCTGACCTCGGTGCAGGGGGTGGGGGCCAAGGTTTCGCTCGCCATCCTGGGCGCGCTTGGTCCCGACGGGGTAAGCCGCGCCATTGCCCTGGGCGACTGGGCGGCTGTCAAGGCCGCCAAGGGCGTCGGCCCCAAGACCGCGCAGCGCATCGTTCTGGATCTGAAGGACAAGGCACCCGGGGTGATGGCCATGGGCGGCACGGTGTCCGAGGCGATGGAGGGTCCCTCGCTTGCGGATGTGGTGGAGCCTGCCGAGGCTACGCCCGCGCCGAAGAAGGGGAAAGCGGCCAAGCCCAAGGCGCCCTCGGGTGCGGCGGCGGCCTCTGCCGGAGCGCTTTCGGCGCTTTCGAACCTCGGCTATGGCCCGTCCGAGGCCGCCGCTGCCGTGGCCGAGGCTGCGGGCGACAGCCCCGAGGCCGGAGAGGCCGAATTGATCCGCGCGGCCCTGCGCCTCTTGGCGCCAAAGGGGTAAGCCGTGATGATTGATGCAGATCCGACCCTGCGCCCCGCGCCCCTGCCCGAGGACAGCGAACAGGACAACGACCGCGCCCTGCGCCCGCAAGGCCTGTCGGAATTCATCGGTCAGGCCGAGGCCCGCGCCAACCTGCGCGTCTTTATCGAAAGCGCCCGCCGCCGCGGCGAGGCGATGGATCACACCCTGTTTCACGGGCCACCGGGCCTGGGCAAGACGACGCTGGCGCAGATCGTGGCGCGGGAGCTGGGAGTGAATTTCCGCATGACCTCGGGGCCGGTTCTGGCCAAGGCGGGCGATCTGGCGGCGATCCTCACGAACCTCGAGGCGCGCGATGTCCTGTTCATCGACGAGATCCACAGGCTCAATCCGGCGGTGGAAGAGGTGCTTTACCCGGCGATGGAGGATTTCGAGCTGGATCTGGTGATCGGCGAAGGCCCCGCCGCGCGCACCGTGCGGATCGAGCTGCAGCCCTTTACCCTGGTGGGGGCGACGACACGGATGGGGCTTTTGACCACACCGCTGAGGGACCGGTTCGGCATTCCGACGCGGCTGCAGTTTTATACGGTGGATGAACTGCATGAGATCGTCAGCCGAAACGCCCGCAAGCTGGGCGCCCCGGCCGATGACGCCGGTGCGCGAGAGATCGCGCGGCGCGCGCGGGGTACCCCAAGGATCGCAGGACGGCTCTTGCGCCGCGTGGTGGACTTTGCGGTGGTCGAGGGCGATGGAACGATCACCCGGGACCTGGCCGATGGTGCGCTGACGCGGCTTGGGGTGGATAACCTGGGCCTGGATGGTGCGGACCGGCGGTATTTGCGGCTGATCGCCGAGAATTACTCAGGCGGGCCGGTGGGGATCGAAACCCTGTCTGCGGCGCTGAGTGAAAGCCGCGATGCGCTGGAGGAGGTGATCGAACCCTACCTGTTGCAGCAGGGTCTGATCCAGCGCACCCCGCGTGGGCGGATGCTGGCACAAAAGGCCTGGATGCATCTGGGGATTGCGCCGCCCAAATCACAGAGTGACCTGTTTTCCTGAGAGGCAGCCTCTCCCGCCCGTCGCTTTGGCATTGAAAATGCCGCGCTCCCGTTGGGCGGGGCGCCGCTGTCGCGGCGCGAGATTTGCTGAGAGGTGCCTTGAGGAGCAGGTCTGCTCCTCAAGGCACCAGTCCCATTATTGGCAGTCCTTTCCTGCCTCAAGGGTAAACCACGCGTGCCGCGTGGCCGCATGCGCGGCCCTTGACCCGGAAAAGGACAGGGGTACGCCCTGGGGCAGCCGCGTCGCGACAGCGGCGCCGCGCCCAAGGCCGCCAAGGGGTATCGGCGCAGCCGATACCCCTGCGGGCGCGGGAGCACGCCCTTGCCGTTCGGGGCAGAGCAGCATAGACGCAGGCGGAAACAGACGGGCAATCGTAGTGGAGCCGTTCTCATGATACTGGACCTGACACCGGATCGGATCGAAGCGCTGTTTCTGCGAGGGGATAAAACCTACGCCTTTGCGCGGTGGGGGCGGCCGATTGCGCCTATCGTCTTTGGCGTCGAGGACGAGACGCTTCAGACCCTCAAGGGCGCGTTGGAGGCCGTGGTGACCCTGGCAGGGCATCAGATGGCAGAGACCGATCCGGAACTGGGCAGCAATCTCATGTTCTTTTTCTTTCGCGACTGGGATGAACTGCTTGAGGTTCCCGATCTTGACCGCCTGATCCCCGATCTTGCCCCGCTTGTTGCGCGGCTCAAGGCCACCGATGCCAGCCAGTACCGGGCGTTTCGCTTTGACGATCAGGGGGGCATTCAGGCGGCCTTTGTCTTCCTGCGCATGTCCGGCGATCTGGCGAAGATGCCTGCCGAGACGCTGGCGCTCACCCAGGCGGTGCAGGTCATGCTGATGTGGGGAGAACAGGCCTTTGCCAGGCAATCGCCGCTGGCCGTGCTGCCCGAAACCGGCGCCACCATCCTGCGCCCCGAAATTGCCGGGGTCATTGCTGCCGCCTATGACAGGATGATGCCGGTGGCGGCGGATGATGCCTCTCATGCCTTACGCCTGTTCGCACGGCTGCAGGGGGCGACGCCGGGTCACCCCATTCAATAGGAGGCCGGTCCATGCGCGCCTTTGTCGGGCTTCCCCTGCCGGATGAGGCTGCTGATGCACTGGAGCGCCTTCAGGCAGAGATCCCGGTGGGTCGCGTCGTCGTCGGCGAGAACCTGCATCTGACGCTGGCCTTTCTGGACGACCAGCCCGAGGCAGCGCTTCAGGCGCTCCATCAGGAGTTGTCGCAGATTGCGGCCGCGCCGCTCAGGCTGAACATCAAGGGGCTGGATCTGGTCGGTGGGCGCAATCCACGCATTCTGTTTGCGGCTGTGGAACCGGATCCAACCCTGTCTCGCCTCCGCGATCAGGTGCGGCGGGCGGCGGAGCGGGCCGAGATCCATCTGCCCCGCGAAAGGTTCCGCCCGCACATCACCCTGGCGCGCTTTTCCCGCGATATGCCGAACCTGCAGGCGCGCCGATTGGGGGAGTTCCTTCAGGCGCGTGGGGATTTCTCTTTGCCCGACGTGCAGATTGATCGCACGGCGCTTTTTCGTTCGACGCTCAGCCCTGATGGCGCCCGCTATGATATCTTGGCCGACTATCCGCTGAACGCTCCGGACTGCGAATAGGTCTGCCGGGCTTGCTGCCACTTGGAGCGCGCCTTAGGGTGCGACCAGCAGCAGGAGAGGGCAGAAAATGACGCATGAATTCCCGGTACGGGTCTATTACGAGGACACCGACATGGGCGGGATCGTCTATCACGCCAACTACCTGCGCTATATCGAGCGCGCCCGCAGCGATTGGGTGCGCAGGCTTGGCAACGATCAGAACGCCATGCGCGATGCGGGTCTCATCTGGGTGGTTCAGCGGATCGAGGCGGATTATCTCGCTCCCGCCAAGTTCGAAGACGAGCTGATGGTGGAAACCGAGGTGGAGAAACTGACCGGCGCGCGCCTGACCATGCGCCAGCTGGTGCGTCGCGGCGATACCCCCCTGTTCAAGGCGGTTGTGACGGCGGTTTGCGTGACCGCAGCCGATGGTCGTCCGACCCGCCTGCCGGCAGAGATTCGCGCATTGCTCTAGCTCCTGCCGCCTGTCATGCCTGTTTCATTGGCTTTTCGCTTCAACTTCGGCTAGCTTTGCGCCAATCAAGGCCGCAGATAGACGGTCCAAAACGATAGAGCAGGCTAATGGAAGCAGAAACTCTGGCGCTGGCGCAGGAGATTGATTTCTCCATGTGGGGCCTTTTCGCGCGGGCCACCATCACCGTGAAACTGGTGATGCTGATGTTGATCGCCGCCTCGATATGGTCCTGGGGCATCATCTTTCAGAAACTGATCACCTACCGCAAGGCACGGGCCGAGGCAGCGGCCTTTGAGGCTGCCTTCTGGTCCGGGGAGCCGCTGGACGGGCTGTTTGACCAGTTGGGGCCGGATCCCGCGGGTCAGTCCGAGCGGATCTTTGCGGCCGGCATGGCCGAATGGCGCCGCAGCCACCGCAGCGATGGCGGTTTGATCCCCGGCGCTCAGGCGCGGATCGACCGATCAATGGATGTGGCTATCGCCAAGGAGGCGGAAGGCCTGCAGAACGGATTGCCGGTGCTGGCCTCGGTCGGCTCCACCGCGCCCTTCATCGGCCTGTTCGGCACGGTCTGGGGCATCATGCATGCCTTTGTCGAGATCGCCGAGCAGCAGAACACCAACCTTGCCGTTGTGGCGCCGGGCATTGCCGAGGCGCTATTGGCAACGGGTCTGGGTCTTCTGGCGGCGATCCCGGCGGTGATCTTCTACAACAAGCTGAGTGCCGACAGCGACCGGATCATCGGCGGCTATGAAGCCTTTGCCGACGAGTTCGCCACCATCCTCAGCCGCCAGCTGGATTCCTGAGCCATGGGCGCGGCTGTTCAGCAAAGGGCGTCGGGGGGCGGACGCCGTCGTGGGCGCGGCCGGGGGCGGGTGCAGCCGATGGCGGAGATCAACGTCACCCCCTTCGTGGATGTGATGCTGGTGCTCCTGATCATCTTCATGGTGGCGGCACCGCTGATGACGGTCGGCGTGCCGGTGGAATTGCCGAAAACCGCTGCGGGCGCGCTGCCGGGCGACGAGGAAGAGCCGCTGACCGTGACCATGACCGCGGGCGGAGACATCCAGATCCAGACCACATCGGTGCCACGCGCCGAATTGGTGGCCAAGCTGCGCGCCATTGCGGCGGAACGCTCCTCCGACCGGATCTTCCTGCGCGCCGATGGCGCGATTGCCTATAGCGAGGTGATGCAGGTGATGGGGGCGCTCAACGCGGGCGGCTTTGCCAATGTGGGCCTTGTCACCGACACGGGCGGCCCGGCGCTGGATGGAGCATCCGTCGGCGCTGCGGGCGGTGGCGCGGACCAATAGGCGGGGGCACGGCACGTGCAGACCGGAACCAAGATCTCTCTTGCAGGGCACGCGCTGCTCCTGGGCTGGGCCGCTTTTGGCGGGTGGTTCCAGTCTGAACCCGCGCCCGTCGCAGTGCAGGAGGTCACCCTGATTTCCGCCGAGGAGTTCGCGCGCTTGAGCCAGGAGCGACAGGCGCCGGTGGTGGCGCCCGATGCCACCCAGCTCACGCCGCCGGAAGAAAGTGCCGCGCCGGAGGTCTCCCTTCCGCCAGAGCCACGCCCGGAGCCGGACCCCCCGCGTCCTGAATCGCTGCGCCCCGAACCCCTGCCCGAACCCACTCCGGATCCGGTGGTGGAGGATGTGCCCGTGCAGGAGCCCGACCCGAAGGTGCCGGATACCCCGCCGGACGTGCAAAGGCCGCCTGATACCCTGCCGGAAACGGCCGTGATCCTGCCGCCGCAGCCCGAGGCACCGCAGCTTGCGCCGGTGGACCGGGTCGCCCCCGTGCCCGTGGCCCCGCCGGAGCCGGATGTGGCCGTTGATGAGGTGGAACAGCCGGAGGTCTCCCCCGATGCCGGGGCCGAAGACCCGCAAGAGGTCCAGGAGGCCACCGCTCCGGAAGCTGCAACCGACCGGATCGTGACGGAGGAAAACCGCGCGCAGGACAACCAGCCCGAACAGCAGGTGGTGACGGCCCCCAGCCAATCCCTGCGCCCCAGATCCCGCCCGGAACGACCCAGGGTCGCGGCCACGCCGCAAGAGGCGCCCCAGTCCGACACTCCGGTTGAACGCTCGGCCGTGGAAGATGCCCTGGCGGCGGCCCTTGCAGGCGGTGCCGATGTGGAGGCGCCCGAACCCTCTGGCCCGCCACTGACCAGCGGCGAGAAGGACGCGCTGCGGGTGGCGGTCTCCCAGTGCTGGAACGTGGGATCATTGTCATCGGATGCCCTGCGCACCACCGTGACCGTCGGGGTGAGCCTGTCCCAGGATGGCAAGCCCGACGTGGGGTCGATCCGCATGCTGTCTAGCACGGGCGGCTCGGCGGCTGCGGCAAAACAGGCCTACGAGGCCGCGAGACGGGCAATAATCCGCTGCGGTTCACGAGGATTTCAACTTCCCCCCGAGAAATACGCCCAATGGCGTGATATTGAGATGACATTCAATCCCGAAAGGATGCGGATCAAATGAGCACCTATCTGGCACGTTTGGCGGTTCATGGCCTTGCCCTTTGCGCTGCGGCCCTGGTGATGGCAGGCGCGGCGTCGGCGCAAACCGGGCCGCTCAGGATCGAAATCGATCAGGGTGTGATCGAACCCTTGCCCTATGCGGTGCCGGATTTCATCCCCGAGGATGCGGCGGCCTCGGAATATGCGTCCTTGATTGCCCGGGTGGTGGCGGCGGACCTGAGCGGCACCGGCCTGTTCCGCGAAGTGCCCGCCTCGGCGCATATCTCCAAGATCACCGGTTTTGACGATCCGGTGCGTTTTGCCGATTGGAAGGCGGTCAATGCCCAGGCGCTGATTGCCGGCGCCGTCACCGTCAAGGGGCGGCAGCTGACCGTGCGCTTCCGGTCCTATGATGTCTTTGCCGAAAACGAATTGGGGGGCGGTCTGCAGTTTTCCGGTTCCACCGATGGCTGGCGGCGGATGGCGCACAAGGTGGCCGATGCGGTCTACAGCCGGATCACCGGCGAGGGCGGCTATTTCGACAGCCGGGTGGTATTCGTGTCGGAAACCGGTCCCAAGAACGACCGGCGCAAGCGCCTGGCGATCATGGATTATGACGGCGCCAACGTGCAGTATCTGACCAACAGCGAGGCCATCGTGCTGGCGCCGCGGTTTTCGCCCACCGGCGACCGGGTGCTTTATACCAGCTACGAGACCGGTTTCCCCCAGATCCATGTGCTGGACGTGGGCAAGGTGCAGCGGCGGATCCTGTCGACCGATGAGGGCATCATGAGCTTTGCGCCGCGGTTTTCGCCGGATGGGCGCACCGTGGTCTATTCCCAGTCGCAAGGCGGCAACACGGATCTGTTCACCATGGACATTGCCAGCGGTCAGCGCAGCCGCCTGACCACGGCGCCCTCGATCGAGACCGCCCCCTCGTTTTCGCCTGACGGCAGCCAGATCGTCTTTGAAAGCGACCGCTCCGGCGCACCGCAGCTCTATGTGATGCCTGCCTCGGGGGGCGCGGCGCAACGGATCAGTTTCGGCACCGGGCGCTATGGCACGCCGGTCTGGTCGCCGCGCGGGGATCTCATCGCTTTTACCAAGCAGAACAAGGGCCGTTTTCACATCGGCGTCATGCGGGCCGACGGCAGCGAGGAGCGCTTGCTCACGGCGTCGTTCCTGGACGAGGGGCCGACCTGGTCTCCGAACGGGCGGGTGATCATGTTCACCCGTGAAACCCAAGGTGCAAGCGGGCGCGCCCTGCTTTATTCGGTAGATATCTCGGGGCGGAACCTGAAACCGGTGCGCACCCCCGACGGGGCATCGGATCCGGCCTGGTCACCGCTGCAGAACTAGGCCCTGCCGGTGAAACGAACGCCTTTGGGGCATAAATACCAGCATGGCGGCCTCACTCAACATATGGTAGGTTGCCGACAAGAAACGCGAAGGGATTGAGAATGAGCGGTTTGAACAAGGCACTTCTGTTGGTCGCGGCCCTCGGTCTGGCGGCCTGTGGCGATACCTCCTGGGACGATACCCGCTTTAACGGCACGGGCGCCGGTGTCGGCGCGGCGGGCTCGGCCTCGGATCCCGCCAGCCCCGCCTATTTCCAGGAGGCCATCGGCGATCGGGTGCTGTTCGCGGTGGATCAATCCACGCTGTCGCCTGAAGCCGAGGCGGTTCTGCGCGGCCAGGCAGGCTGGCTGCTGACCAATACGGATTACAATGTCACCATTCAGGGCCATGCAGACGAGCAGGGCACCCGGGAATACAACCTGGCCCTAGGCGCCCGCCGCGCCAATGCGGCGCGGGAATTCCTGATTTCGCAAGGGGTGGCGGGCGATCGCATCCAGGTGGTCAGCTTTGGCAAGGAGCGCCCGCTCGAGATCTGCTCGGCCGAAAGCTGCTATGCCAAGAACCGCCGCGCGGTCACGGTACTGGCCAGCGGGCTGACGGGGTAACGCCATGAAACTGATCCGTGCCGCCCTGATTGCCACGACCCTATGCGCGCCGCTGCCCGCTTTGGCGCAGGATCAGCAGACGCTGGCGGATATTCGACAAGAGCTGACCGTGCTGCATGTGGAGATCCAGCGGCTCAACCGCGAGCTTTCGACCACCGGCGCGCCGTCCACCAATCTGGCAGGTACATCGGTTCTGGACCGGGTCGCGGCGATCGAGATGGAACTGCAGCGGCTCACCGCCCAGACCGAACAGCTGGAGTATCGGATCAACCGGATCGTGACCGATGGCACCAACCGGATCGGTGACCTTGAATTCCGCCTGGTGGAGCTTGAGGGCGGCGATATAGCGGCGCTGGGCGAGACCACGACCCTTGGCGGCGATGGCGCTGCGCAAGACACTGGAACGCCCGCACCTCTGCCCACCGCTGCCGAGGAACTGGCCGTGGGGGAGCGCGCCGATTTCGATGCGGCCAAGGCTGCGCTTGATGCGGGCAGCTATCAGGCGGCAGCAGAGCAATTTGCGGCCTTCAACGCGGCCTATCCGGGCAGCCCGCTGGCGGTTAAGGCCGATTTCCACCGCGGTAAGGCGATGGAGGGGATGGGCGACACCCGAGAGGCGGCCCGGGCCTATCTGGCGGCCTTTACCGGCGATGCGGTTGGCCCGGTGGCGCCCGAAGCCCTGTTTGAGCTGGGCGCGGCCCTGGGCCGGTTGGGGCAGATGGATCAGGCCTGTATCACCCTGTCGGAAGTGGGCGCGCGGTTTGCCGGTCATGACACCGTCGCCAAGGCCAAGGCCGAGATGGCGCGGCTGAGCTGTTCTTGACGCAAGACACCGCCGATATTCTAGTACATCTGCGCGCCGGGCTGCCTGCGTCGCTGCCAGAGCGGGTCGGGGTCGCGGTCTCTGGCGGCAGCGACTCGGTCGCACTTCTGCATCTTCTGCATCGCTGCCTGCACCCCCAAGGGGTCGAAATCTCCGCGGTCACTGTCGATCATGGCTTGCGTCCAGCCTCTGCCGCAGAAGCGCAGCAGGTTGCAGGTCTTGCGCGGGACCTGGGCGTTTCCCACGACATTCTGCACTGGCATGAAGGGCCTTCGGGCGGCAACCTTCAGGACCAGGCCCGGCAGGCGCGCTATGCCCTGATGGCCGACTGGGCCGCGGGCAAGGGTATCTCGCGTCTGGCACTGGGCCATACGGCGGACGATCAGGCCGAGACCCTGTTGATGCGCTTGAAACGTGCCTCGGGCGTAAGTGGCCTTTCGGCCATGTCGGTGACGCGGCGGATGGGGGCGGTGACCCTCTGGCGCCCGCTGCTGGAGCTGCGCCGCGCCGAGCTGCGGCAGTATCTGTTGGATCAGGGCGTCAGCTGGATCGAGGACCCTTCGAACCAGGATCCGCGATTCGACCGGGTGCGGATGCGCGCAGCGCTGCCCCTGCTGGAGGATTTGGGGCTAGGTGTCGAGGCGCTGGTGACGGTTGCTCAGAACATGGCCCAGGCCCGGCAGGCGCTGGATCACTATGCTGACCGTGCGGCGCGGGATCTGGCACGGGTCCGTGCCGGCGCAATCTCCCTCGATGGCGCGGGATTTGCTGCGCTGCCCGATGAAATTGCCTATCGATTGCTCTCTGCGGCAATCATTTGGGTCGCTGGCGCGCAGTATCCACCACGCCGCGCACCGATGATGGCGGCGCTCGCCGCCGCGCGCAGCGGGCGCGGGCGTACCCTGTCGGGGGCGCGTATCCTGTGCCGCAAGGGCCAGGTCTGGATCTGCCGCGAAGCGCAGGCACTGCGGGACAAGACCTGCGGCGCGGATCGGGTCTGGGACAGTCGCTGGAGGCTTTTTGCTGAAAATGCAGAGGCTTGCCAGATCCGTGCCCTGGGGCCGGAGGGATTGAGGCACTGCCCGGACTGGCGCGACCTGGACCTACCAGGACCGGTTCTGGAGGTCACGCCCGCCCTTTGGTGCGGCGATGAACTGTGCGCGGCGCCCCTGGCCGGATCCAAGCAGGGATGCCGGGCCGAATTGATCCGGGGTGAAGAAGAGTTCCATGCATCCTTTTTATCGCATTGAACCTCACTGAATGTTCCCTATTTTAAGCGCAACGCAGGCGGTCCTTGTGCCGTCTGGAACATTGGGAGATTTTCCTTGGGCAATGCACGCAATATCGCCTTCTGGGTTGTTCTGTTCCTGCTGATCCTGGCGCTGTTCAATCTGTTCAGCGGGTCCGGCAGCACCATGCAGAGCCGTGAACGCACCTATTCCGACTTTGTCGCCGCCGTCGAGGGCGGCCAGGTCGGCACCGTCACGCTGGACGGAGAGCAGGTGCGCTACACCACCTCGGACGGGCAGAGCTATGTCACCATCAAGCCTGGCGACGCCGAAGTCACCTCGATGCTGATCGAGAACAACATTCCGGTTCGCGCCGAAAAGCAGGAGCAGTCGGGCTTCCAGTCCTTCCTGATCACCCTCCTGCCGTTCCTGCTGTTGATCGGGGTCTGGGTCTATTTCATGAACCGCATGCAGGGCGGCGGCAAGGGCGGTGCCATGGGCTTTGGCAAATCCAAGGCCAAGATGCTGACCGAGAAACATGGTCGCGTCACCTTTGACGATGTTGCCGGTATTGACGAGGCCAAGGAAGAGCTGGAAGAGATCGTCGAATTCCTGCGCAACCCGCAGAAGTTCTCGCGCCTGGGCGGCAAGATCCCGAAAGGCGCGCTGCTGGTGGGCCCTCCGGGCACCGGTAAGACGCTTCTGGCCCGTGCCATCGCGGGTGAGGCGGGCGTGCCCTTCTTCACCATCTCTGGCTCCGACTTCGTTGAAATGTTCGTTGGTGTCGGTGCATCGCGCGTGCGCGACATGTTCGAACAGGCCAAGAAGAACGCGCCCTGTATCGTCTTCATCGACGAGATCGACGCCGTGGGGCGCCATCGTGGCGCCGGGTATGGCGGCGGCAATGACGAGCGCGAGCAGACGCTGAACCAGCTGCTGGTGGAAATGGACGGCTTCGAGGCCAACGAGGGCGTTATCATCCTCGCCGCCACCAACCGCCGCGACGTTCTGGACCCCGCACTGCTGC
Organism: Phaeobacter sp. PT47_59; assembly: GCF_028890025.1. Taxonomy (NCBI): domain Bacteria; kingdom Pseudomonadati; phylum Pseudomonadota; class Alphaproteobacteria; order Rhodobacterales; family Roseobacteraceae; genus Phaeobacter; species Phaeobacter sp. PT47_59. The sequence goes on along the minus strand of NZ_JARCJL010000003.1, from coordinate 152,855 downwards.
GTCCGGGTCGCTTTGACCGCAACGTCACCGTCGGCAATCCTGATATCAAGGGCCGCGAAAAGATCCTGGGCGTGCATGCGCGCAAGACCTCGCTTGGCCCCGATGTGGACCTGCGCATCATTGCGCGCGGCACGCCGGGGTTCTCGGGTGCGGATCTGGCGAACCTGGTGAACGAGGCCGCGCTGATGGCGGCCCGCGTCGGTCGTCGCTTTGTCACCATGGAAGACTTCGAGAACGCCAAGGACAAGGTGATGATGGGCGCAGAGCGCCGCTCGATGGTGTTGACCGCGGATCAGAAGGAAAAGACCGCCTATCATGAGGCCGGTCACGCCGTGGTGGGTCTGAAGCTGCCCGAGTGCGATCCGGTCTACAAGGCTACCATCATTCCGCGCGGTGGCGCCCTGGGCATGGTGGTGAGCCTGCCCGAGATGGACCGTCTCAACTGGCACAAGGACGAGTGCGAGCAGAAGCTGGCGATGACCATGGCCGGCAAGGCCGCCGAGATCATCAAATACGGCGAGAACCATGTCTCCAACGGTCCGGCAGGCGACATCCAGCAGGCCAGCCAGCTGGCGCGCGCCATGGTGATGCGCTGGGGCATGTCCGACAAGGTCGGCAATATCGACTATGCCGAGGCGCATGAAGGCTACAGCGGCAATACGGCCGGCTTCTCGGTTTCGGCCCACACCAAGGAGATGATCGAGGATGAGGTGCGCTCTTTCATCCAGAACGGCTATGAGCGGGCCTATCAGATTCTGACCGATCATCATGACGAGTGGGAGCGCCTGGCGCAGGGCCTCTTGGAGTACGAAACCCTGACCGGGGATGAGATCAAGCGTGTGATGAATGGCGAGCCGCCGCATTCCGGTGCGGATGAGGGCGACGATGCCGACCAGGGCAGTGCTTCGATCACATCGGTGCCCAAGGCCAAGCCGAAGAAGTCTCCGCCCGAAGGGGGCATGGAGCCTGAACCCTCGGCTTAAGCAGCATCGAAAGCTGTGAATACTGTGAATGAGATGAGGCCCGGTCAGTGACCGGGCCTTTTTGGTATTCGGTAGGTGCAAGGTTTGCGGTGGGGGATGGCGCGGGGGCGCCGGGCCGCAAAGCTGCCCGGCGCCCCCGCGCCCGGATCGGATCGTTTTCGCGATCCGACCGGCTCTTGTGGCCACGTTGTTTTCTCTCTGGTCGTTGTGGTGTCGATCTGTATGGTCCTTCACAAAACCATGCCCATCTGCCGAAGTTGGCCCCAAATGAAGGAACGCCGGGATGCCTGTGTTGCGCAAAACCGAATTTATCGGAGAGATCACCTGGATGGGGCAGGTGCCCGCGGGGGCGGTCCTCAGCGCTACGCCGACCGATCACCTGGACCTTGGCTTTCACGGCATCGCAGGAGAGCGCCACGAAGGCGCCCTGCGCGCCTCCTGCGTGCGGGTGAAGAACCTCTATCCCCAGGGCACCGAGATCCGCAATGTGCGGCAGCTGACGATCCTGTCGGAAGAGGAGCTGGCGCTGATCGCCGCCGACATGGGGCTGGAGCGGATCGATCCCGCATACCTTGGTGCCACGCTGGTTCTGCGTGGCATTCCCGATTTCACCTTCATCCCGCCGAATAGCCGCCTGCAAGGCCCAGGCGGCATCACCCTGACCGTGGATATGGAGAACCGCCCCTGCGTGTTGCCGGGGCGCGAGATCGAGACCGACCACACAGGCTACGGTGCCAAGTTCAAACCGGCAGCGGAAAACCGGCGGGGAATCACCGCCTGGGTCGAACGTCCGGGCCGCCTGTCCCTGGGCGATCAACTGGCGGTATTTGTCCCCGACCAGCGCGCCTGGGCGCCCTGAAGGGCGCTCCAAAGGGGCACATTGCGTTCCTTTCGGACACTCAGGGTTCCGATCGAAAGCAGCGAACGCCGTTTCGAGGCGCGATAATGTCGGAAAACAGGCGCGCGATTTGCCGCAGTCTGGCTAAGTCTGGGTCAACCCCGGCCCGTGCGCCGGTCAACCGATCAAACAGGTCAGGAACCCGGCCATGAGCTACAAGAGTGATATCGAAATCGCCCGCGAGGCAAAAAAGCTCCCGATTCAGGAGATCGGTGCCAAGCTGGGCATGACCCACGACGACCTGCTGCCCTATGGCCATGACAAGGCGAAGGTGAGCCAGCCCTTCATCAACTCGGTGCAGGACAAAGAGAACGGCAAGCTGATCCTGGTGACCGCGATCAACCCGACCCCGGCGGGCGAGGGCAAGACCACCACAACCGTCGGGCTCGGCGACGGTCTGAACCGCATCGGAAAGAACGCGATGATCTGCATCCGCGAGGCTTCGCTCGGGCCGAACTTCGGCATGAAGGGCGGCGCGGCCGGCGGTGGCTATGCGCAGGTGGTACCGATGGAGGACATGAACCTCCACTTCACCGGCGACTTTCACGCGATCACCTCGGCGCATTCGCTACTGTCGGCGATGCTGGACAACCACATCTACTGGGGTAACGAGCAGGACATCGACATCCGCCGGGTGCAATGGCGCCGGGTCGTCGACATGAACGACCGTGCCCTGCGCCAGATCAACGTCTCTTTGGGGGGTGTTGCCAATGGTTTCCCACGCGAGGGTGGCTTTGACATCACCGTGGCCTCCGAAGTGATGGCGATCCTCTGCCTGGCCAAGGATCTGAAGGACCTGGAACAGCGCCTGGGTGATATGATCGTCGCCTACCGCCGCGATCGCAGCCCGGTTTTCTGTCGCGATATCAAGGCCGAAGGTGCCATGGCGGTGCTGTTGAAGGATGCGATGCAGCCGAACCTGGTGCAGACGCTGGAGAACAACCCGGCCTTCGTGCACGGCGGTCCTTTCGCCAATATCGCGCATGGCTGCAACTCGGTCATCGCCACGCAAACCGCGCTGAAAGTGGCCGACTACGTGGTGACCGAAGCCGGTTTTGGTGCCGATCTGGGCGCCGAGAAGTTCATGAACATCAAATGCCGCAAGGCAGGCCTGGCCCCCGATTGCGTGGTTCTGGTGGCCACCGTGCGGGCGATGAAGATGAACGGTGGTGTCGCCAAGGCCGATCTTGGCGCGGAAAACGTCGAGGCGGTGATGGAAGGCTGCGCCAACCTCGGCCGCCATATCGGCAACCTGAAATCCTTTGGCGTACCGGTCGTGGTGGCGATCAACCACTTCGTCACCGACACCGATGCGGAAATCCAGGCGGTCAAGGACTACGTGGAAACCCAGGGCTCCGAGGCGATCCTGTCGCGCCATTGGGAGCTGGGTTCCGAAGGCTCCGAAGCGCTGGCCCGCCGGGTTGCGGAAATCGCCGACAGCGGCGTCAGCCAGTTCGCGCCGCTCTACCGGGACGAGCTGACCCTGTTCGAGAAGATCGAACGCATCGCCAAGGGCATCTACCGCGCCGATGAGGTGCTGGCCGACAAGAAGATCCGCGACCAGCTGAAACTCTGGGAAGAGCAGGGCTACGGCCATCTGCCGGTCTGTATGGCCAAGACCCAGTACAGCTTCTCCACCGACCCGAACCTGCGCGGTGCGCCCACCGGGCATTCGGTGCCGGTGCGTGAGGTGCGCCTGTCGGCAGGGGCCGGTTTCGTCGTGGTGGTCTGCGGTGAGATCATGACCATGCCGGGCCTGCCGCGCGTGCCGGCGGCAGAAAACATCCACCTGAACGCCGAAGGACAGATCGAAGGCTTGTTCTGAGGCGAAATTTAAGCAATCTGCGGCTCGGAAGGGGCTTCCGGGCCGCATCGCGTTTCGGGGCCCGTTTGGCGCCCCACAGCAAGAGGATCAGGACAGATGGCAGCGACTCTTATCGACGGCAAGGCTTTTGCGGCCAAGGTACGCGAAAAGGTGGCGGGCCATGTGGCACGTCTGAAGCAAGAGCACGGGATCACAGCGGGCCTTGCGGTGATCCTGGTGGGCGAGGACCCCGCGAGTGAAGTCTATGTCGCGGCGAAACACCGCCAGACCGTGGAGGTCGGCATGGCCTCCTTCGAGCATAAACTGCCCGCGGATGTCTCCGAGGCGGATCTCTTTGCTCTGATCGACCAGCTGAATGCTGATCCTGCCGTGCATGGTATCCTGTGCCAGTTCCCGGTTCCGGATCACCTGGATGAGCGCGCCGTGGTGGCGCGTATCGATCCGGCCAAGGATGTGGACGGGCTGAGCGTGGTCAACGCGGGCCTTCTGGCGAGCGGCGAAAAGGGGCTGGTGTCCTGCACGCCGCTGGGTTGCCTTATGCTGCTGCGCGACCAGATCGACGATATGACGGGGCTGAATGCCGTGGTCATCGGCCGCTCCAACCTCTTTGGCAAGCCGATGGCGCAGCTCTTGCTGCAGGAAAACTGCACCGTGACGATTGCCCATTCGCGGACCCGCGACCTGCCCGAGGTCTGCCGCCGCGCCGATATTCTGGTCGCCGCCGTGGGGCGTTCCGAAATGGTGCAGGCCGATTGGGTCAAACCCGGAGCCACGGTCATTGACGTTGGCATCACCCGCGTGCCGCACCCGGAAAAACCCGGCAAGACCAAGCTCTTGGGCGATGTGAACTTTGCCCCGGTGTCAGAGGTGGCAGGCGCCATCACCCCGGTGCCGGGCGGCGTTGGCCCGATGACCATCGCCTGCCTTCTGGCCAATACGGTCACGGCCTGTTGCCGCGCGCATGGGCTGGAGGAACCCGAAGGGCTGACCGTCTGATCGGTTTGATCTTTTCCAGAAACGATGAGCACCCGCCGCAGGTTTTCGGCGGGTGTTTTTGCATGGCCTAGGGGCTGACCGGCACCATGGTGCCCTGCAGAATGGCGATCAGCTTTTCCTCGCCGCCGGTGATGGCATGCACTTGCGAGGTCACCACCACGAGCCGCCGACCGGGCTTGATCACCGTGCCGGTGGCACGCAGGCGATCCCCGATCCCCGGCGCCAGCAGGTTGATCTTGATCTCGGCGGTCATCACCTCCTGATCCTCGGGCAGCAGGCTGAGGGCTGCATAGCCTGCGGCGCTGTCGCCAATGGCAAAGGTGAGCGCGGCATGGGCGGCGCCGTGCTGTTGCAGGCTGGTCGGCAACAGGGGGGCCGAGATCACCACCTTGCCCGGCTCCACGCTGTCGAGGGTGGCGCCAAGGGTGGTCATCATGCTTTGGCGGTCAAAACTGTCTTTGATGCGTGTCGTTGTCATGGCGTGAGCTTAGAAGCCTTCTTTCCCCTTGGGTGCAAGACGTTACGTCAACGCGGCATCGGGCAGGGCAGCGCGGTGGGGCCGGTCAGGATCGCCAGCGCCTGCGGTGCCATCAGCCCGGTCAGTGCCGGATCACTGCTGCGCAGGCCCCCGGTGTAGGTTCCGAATGCGGGCAGGATCAACCGGGTTTGATCCAACAGGAAAGCAGGCCGCGCGCTGCCCCGGCTGAGGCGCGCCTTGGGGTGGTAGTGGCCCGAGACCTCCCCGGGTGCGGCATCGCCCCGCGCGATATGGCGAAAGGTCAGCGTGCCGATCGAGATTTCGTCGCAAGCTTGCCCGCCAAAACCTGTGGCACCGGGATCGTGGTTGCCCTCGATCCAGATCCAGTCCCGCGCCGCCACCATCTGGCGCAGGTCTTTCGCCTCTGGGTCGTGCAGGGCCTCGGCAGCGGCCAGATCGTCGAAACTGTCACCCAGGCACAGGATGGTGTCTGGCGCGAACTGGTCGATCAGAGTGCTGAGCCGTTGCAGTGTATCGCGGGTCTCATAGGGGGGCAGGGCGCTGCCGCCGCGCCGGAGCTGGCGTTCGGATTTGCCAAGATGCAGGTCCGACACGCACAACAGGCGCTGCGCCGCCCACCACAGGGCACCGCTGCCCAGGGCCGTCAGCTGTGCGCCCGCCAGGGTGAAGTCATAGCCACTCATGCCAAGGTGATCGCCGGATTTCCGCCCGCCTGCAAGCCTCATTGCGCGAGGGTTTCAAGACCCGAGGCGCGCATCAGCTCGGCCGCCTCCTGCTGCATCAGCTTTTCCGCGCCGGCGCCCTGGATCGGGACCTTGCCCATCTCCAGCAACAGCGGCGCGGCGAGGGGGCTGATCCGGGACAGGCGGCGCAGGCTCAGGCGGCCACGGATGCGTTGGGTCATCTCCTCGATGCGGGCGAAATCCACCAGCCCGCTCATGGCTTCGTCGCGGGTGATCTCCAGCAGCAGGTGATCGGGGTCATATTTGCGCAGCGTGTCATAAAGGATATCGGACGAAAACGTTGCCTGCCGCCCCGATTTGCGGTTGCCGGGGGTGTTGCGCTCGATCAGCCCGGCGATGGTGGCAGAGGCGCGAAAGGCGCGTTTCATCACCGCGTTGCCCGCCAGCCAGCGGTCCAACCCGTCGCGCAGGGCATCGCCATTCAACAGCGGCGCAGGATCTTTGACTTCGGATAGGCTCCAGATCAGCGTCGCATAATCGGTGGCGACAAATCCAAGGGGATCAAGGCCCTGCTCCTCCATCCGCTTGGTCACCAGAAGTCCCAGCGTCTGCTGCGCGTTGCGCCCGGCAAACCCGTAAAGGCAGGCATGTTCGCGCCCCTGGTGCGGGAAGGTCTCGATCAGCATCTGGCCCGCGCGCGGCAGCTCCGAGACCTCGCGCTGCAGCGCCAGCCAATCGGCGGTATGGGCGGGCAGATCGGGCCAGGTATCCTGCGCCAGAAGGTCGAGGATCCCCTGGCTCAGCTGGGTGGAGGTGGCGAATTTGGTGCCCGAGAAAACTGCGATCTTGGGCTTGCGGCCCTTGTCGCGGCTGACCTCTACCGTCATTTCGCGCAAGGATTCATAGCGCACGATCTGCCCGCCAATGAGGAAGGTATCGCCGGGGGTCAGGGTGGCGGCAAAGGCCTCCTCAACCTCGCCCAGGGGTTTGCCGCCGCGGCTGCGTTTCATACGCACCTTCAGAAGGTCGGCGTCCTGGATGGTGCCGATATTCATGCGGATACGCGCGGCGGAGCGTGGATCGCGCAGCTGCCACAGCCCGTCGGGGCGCTGCAACAGGCGCTGCCACTGATCATAGGCGCGCAGGGCATAGCCACCGGTGGCGCAGAAATTCAGGCAGGCGTCGAACTCGGCCCGGGAAAGGTCCGAATAGGCGCCGGTGCTGGTGATCTCGGCAAAGAGTGCGTCGGCATCAAACGGCCCTGCGCAGGCGGTGATCAGGACATGCTGGCACAGCACATCGCGCGGCCCCGGCGGGCGTGGATCCCCGTCAAGCCTGCCTTCCTGTACGGCCTTCAGCGCGGCTTGGCATTCGACCACCTCGAACCGGTTGGCAGGCACCAAGAGCGCCTTGGAGGGAGCGTTGTAGCGGTGATTGGCCCTACCGATCCGCTGCACCAGCCGCTTGACGTTCTTCGGCGCACCAATCTGGATCACAAGATCCACATTGCCCCAGTCGATGCCAAGATCGAGCGAGCCGGTACAGACCACCGCGCGCAAGGCGTTGGCGACCATTGCCGCCTCGACCCGCGCGCGCTGTTCGCGATCGAGTGAGCCGTGGTGGATGGCGATCGGCAGGGCGTCTTCATTGGCAAGCCAGAGGTTGTGAAAGAAGATCTCGGCCTGGGCGCGGGTGTTGTGGAAGATCAGCGTGGTCTGATGGGTGCGGATCTGCTCCAGCACGGAGGGGATCGCATAGGCCGCGCCACCGCCCGCCCAGGGGGGCGCCTCGGCGGTTTGCAGCATGGCGATATCGGGGGCGGGGCCGGGGTCGGCCTGCACGATATGGCAAGGGTCGGGATGCCGGGCGAGGTAGCGGCCAATCTGTTCGGGGTCATCCACGGTGGCCGAGAGACCCACGCGACAAAGATCGGGGCAGAGGCTTTGCAGGCGCGCGAGCGCCAGCATCAGCTGATCGCCGCGCTTGCTTTCGGCCAGGGCGTGGATCTCGTCGATGACAATGCGTTTGAGGCCTCGGAAGGTGCGTGCCGCGTCCTCGTAAGACACCATAAGCGCAAGGCTTTCCGGTGTGGTCAGCAGGATATGGGGCGGATCGGCGCGCTGGCGTTTGCGGCGCGACTGCGGCGTGTCGCCGGTGCGGTCATCGATGCAGATCGGCAGGCCCATCTCGGCAACCGGGCCGGTGAGGTTGCGCTTGATGTCCGCTGCCAAGGCTTTCAGAGGGGAGACGTAAAGCGTGTGCAGCCCCTCGTGGCCGTCGGTCGCAAGTTCGGCCAGGGTAGGCAGGAAGCCAGCCATCGTCTTGCCGCCCCCGGTCGGGGCAATGAGCAGGGTTGAAGGATCCTGCGCACGGGCCAGCATCTCCGCCTGGTGGGGATGGATGGTCCAGCCTTTTGTTGCAAACCAGCCGGAAATCTGAGGGGGAAGGGAGGTCATGGTCCGAGTTTAGAAAGAAACCTGATCCGAGGAAAAACTCTTTTGCGATTGTCCGACGGAGACGCGCCTTTGCAACGTGTGATGATTGAAGAGGTTTTCAAGACTGGAGAGAGAAGATGCGCATGCTTCGCACCTGGGCCACCCCGCTGACAATCGGAAGCTTCCTGCTGATGGGGGTGACGGGGCTGTTGATGTTCTTTCATCTCGACAGCGGTTTGAACAAGGTGGTGCATGAATGGGTCGGCTGGGTCATGGTCGCCGGTGTGCTGGCGCATGTTCTGCTGAACTGGCGGGCGTTTTCGGTCTATTTCAAACGTCCGGTCGCGGTGACGATCATGGCGCTCTCCGCTGTTGTGCTGGCCGGATCCTTCGTGCCGGTGTCCGGTGGCGGCAGCCCGGTCAGGCCGGTGATGATGGCCGTGACGCAGGCCACGGTCGGGGCGGTGATCGGGGTGAGCGGCGTGCCAGAGCAGGTGGCGCTGTCGCGCCTGGGCGCGGCGGGCTTTGATGCGACATTGGAGACGCCCCTGCCGGATCTGACCGGCGGCGACAGGGAAAAGGAAATGGCAATCCTGTCGCTGCTGTTCCAAGGGTGAGATTGGGGGCGGGATCGCCCCTATTTCACGATCTCCTCGTCCTTGACGAACATGTTCGCCCAGGCGCGATCGATCAGATCAGGGCTCATCTGGTAGGGAATGCCCTCGAAATCGCAGATCGCCATCATCTGGTCGATCAGGAAGACCGGCTGGTAGTTGGCGTAGACATTGTCGATGGTCGGGTATTTCGTCTTCAGAAGATGCACCAAGGTTGCCTCATCCAGCGGCACGCCTTTCTTGCGGGCCACCAAGGCAAAGATCTTCAGGAAATTTTCCTGATCCGGTCCGTCGATCTTGATCTTGAAGAAAATCCGGCGCAGGGCGGCCTGGTCAAAGATCTCGTTCGGGTGGAAGTTGGTGGAGAAGATCACCAGCGTGTCGAACGGGACCTCGAACTTTTCGCCCGATTGAAGGGCAAGGATATCGCGCCCCTCTTCCAGCGGCACGATCCAGCGGTTGACCAGCGCCTGGGGCGGTTCGGCCTGGCGGCCAAGGTCATCGACGATGAAGATGCCGCCGGTGGATTTCAGCTGCAGCGGCGCCTGATAGGTGCGCGCCGTGGGGTTATAGACCAGGTCCAGCATCGACAGGGACAACTCCCCGCCGGTCACCACGGTGGGGCGTTCGCATTTGACATAGCGGGTATCGAACCGGCGCGGGCGGCGCAGGGCGTTGGGGTCTTCGGCCTCTTCCTCGACCGCAGTGTGGACGATGGGGTCGTAGACGGTGATCACCTGACCGGCATATTCGATGGCGCGGGGCACGTAGACACAATCGCCAAGCGCATCGCGAATTCCGTTGGAGATCGAGGATTTCCCGTTGCCGGGTGGGCCATACATCAGGATCGAGCGGCCCGCGCTGACCGCCGGCCCCAGGTGGTCCAGCAGGCTGTCGGGCAGGATCAGGTGACCCATGGCCTGTGTAAGCTGCTGACGCGTCACCATGATATTGCGGATCGACTGACGCTCCACCTGCTCGCGGTAGACATCAAGCGGCACCGGCATGGCGCCATAGTATTCCGACTGGCTGAGCGCATCCAGCGCGCGCGCGCGGCCCGCATCGGTCAGCTGGTATCCCATCTCGTTGCCGCTATTGGCGTTGAGCGTGCCGGTGGCCTCCAGCAGTTTCTGTTCGCGGGCCATATCGACCAGTTCTTGCGTCACCGGGATCGGCAGGCAGATGGCCGCGGCGATATCGCTGACGAGGTTGGCGTTCTTGCGGAACATCGTTTTCAGCAAAATATCCCGCATCATCACAATGGGGAGCTGCATCTGGGCAAGGCCCCTGGGCGCTGGCGGTGCCACCACGGCACTGGTCTGCATGTTCATGTTTCGGCCTGTCTGTTCAACCTGCTCCCCTGCTGGCGGGTTGGCGAGCGGGGGACGCAGGGGCGTCCGCCCTGGGTGCCCGCCAACAGGGGATCCACTCCGGGGTCATAGCCTATGCATCACTGTGGCAAGAGAACGGCAATGCTGGTGCAATTCCGGGAAGGCAGGGGCGATTTTGCGCTGATTTTAGCGATCAGGTGTCAGTTCGGCCGGGGGTTGCCGAACAGCGCGCCAAGGATCAGGTAGATCGCCAGGGTGCCGCCGAGGCACAATCCCATGGGGAACTTGCTGCCCACATTCCAGCTGAGCCACTCGGGCGCCAGCCTGCGCAGGGGCGTGTATTTGACCAGCCTGTGGGTGACGAACCCGGCCAGCAGATTGGCGGAGAAGATCATCATCAAGGCGGGCAGGTCGGCAAGCGCCACCAGGGGCGCTGCGGCGCCTGCGAATTTTGCATCACCCGCGCCGATCATGCCTGCTGAATAGAACAGGAAACCCATCGCGATCCCGATGGGCAGATGCAGCAACTGCCAGCCATAATCGGCCCAGGTCGGCATCACGAACAGACCCACCACAATGTAGACCAGCCCAAGACAATCATTGATCCAGTTGGGAATGCGCATGCCGCGCAGGTCGGTCAGCGCTGCCGCATAGCAGAGCGGCAGCACGAAGGGCAGGAACCATTGGGCGGCATGGGCCGGGACGGCCAGGTGCACCATGGATCAGCCGTTTTCAAGCGCCGCGAGCGAACGGGCGGCGGCCTCGAAATGCTGCGGATGTGTCGCCAGCGCCTCGCGCAACAGGTTCTCGCCTGTTTTCACATCACCCTGTTTTACCGCGGAAAGGGCCAAGGTGTGCAACAGCTGCGCCCGTTCGGTCTGATCCAGCGGGATCACCGGCAGGGTGTAGTTGCGCTGCGCGCCACGGGCCAGAACCAGGTTGTTCTTGGCGGTAAAGAGCGTCGGATCCTGGCGAATGGCATCGCTGAACAGACGCTCGGCCTCGGCAAAGCTGCCGCGCGAGAGTTTCGAATAGCCCCAGTTGTTCATCACCTTGGCGGGCTGGGTGGTCAGGCCGGTGGCGATTTCATAGAAACTGTCGGCCCGTTTCCATTCCTTGTTGGCATCCGCCACCATCGCCTCAAGCCGGTAGCGGCGGTAGGTCTCATGGGTGGGGGGCACGGAATCCAGCGCCTCCTTGGCGCCTTTCCAGTCGCCGACACGGATCAGCGCATCCGCAAGCGAGACACGATCCTCGACCGTGGCCTCTGCATGGGCGGCGACCTTCTTCCAGGCGCCGGCGGCCTCGGTATTGCGCTTGGCGCGGATGTAAGACGCGGCCAGTCCACGCTGGAAATCGATCCGTTCAGGCGAGGATTTCAGGGATTTCTGGAAATAGCTCACCGCCTCGTTCGGGTCGGCGACCGTCATCATCACCTCGTTGAGGTTATGCGCGTCAACGACATTGACCTCTTCAAAGGCGCGTTCAACGGTTTCCTTGCCATCGGGTTTGACGCAGGCCGACAGGGCCAGAACGCCGACAAGGCCTGTGGTCACAAGAATAAACTGGCGCATTTTATGCGTCCTTTTGCTGCTCTGCCCTATGCGACCCTTGCGCGTTCCTAGGGATCTTTGCCGATCCGATAGCTGCCGCCGCCTTGCCGCATCAATGTGAAGTCGCTTCGACTTTCGTTTTGCGGATCACTATGCGCGGAATTTTCAAGTTTTTCGAGAGCCCGCCGCAAATTATCCCGGATTGCGTCACTTTCGCCATTGTCCAGCGCATAGGCGCGGCGCAGGATCTGCACCGCTTCGGGGGTTTTGCCCCGTTCCATCAGCACGACACCAAGGTTGTTCAGCGCCTCTGGCCAGTCGGGCGCGGCCTTGGTGGCACGGCGCAAAAGATCTTCGGCCTGTCCCAGGCGGCCCAGGCCCAGGTTGGCCGATCCCATGCTGGACAGGACTTCTGCCGTAAGCCCTTGATCCAGTGCCGCGCGGTTGAAGGCATCCAGCGCCAGTTCATATTCCCCGGCATCCATCAGCCGGTGACCCACGATCAGCCCATCTTCAGCCTGTTTGCGAAGATCCACGCCCGGTGCCCAGGGGCTGGCTGGCGGGGCCCCGGTTCGCAAGGAACATGCCCCAACAACAGAGACCGCCACCAGCGCGGCAGCGGCAGAGAAAAGGCAGGGGCGGCGGTGTGCCGCCCTGCGCCGATCGGCCATGATCAGTTACCCATGTTGCCCATGTTCAAGATGCCCTGCACCGAGGGTCCGACCAGAATGATCAGCAGCGGCGGCACCGTCAGCCCCATTGTGGCAAGAGTCATTTTCACTGGCAACTTGTTTGCGGCCTCTTCGGCGCGCATCACGCGTTTGTCGCGCATCTCATCCGCATAGACCCGCAGCGCATCGGCGATCGAGGTGCCGAAGGCCTGCGACTGGATCATCACGGTGGTGAAGGAGGAGACATCCTGCACGCCGCAGCGGGTGCCCATGTCGCGCAGCACCTTTTCCTTTTCCTTGCCCGCCTTCATTTCATAGGCGACCACTTCGAATTCTTCGGCCAATGCTGGGTAGGAGGCGTGCAGCTCCTTGGCGACGCGGACAATGGACTGGTCCAGCGACTGGCCCGCCTCGACGCAGACCAGCATCATGTCGAGCGCGTCCGGGAAGCCCTGGGTGATCTGTTTCTTGCGCTCTTCAATGCGCCGGGTCACCCAGTATTTGGGCAGCATGTAGCCTGCGCCGCCGGGTCCGATAATGCGTAGGGCCAACTGGCTGCTGTCATACTCGGTGCCCGCGTTCAATCCAAAGACATAGAACAGACCGGCCCCCAAGCCGATCAGGCCCAGGGCGAATTGTGCAAAGTGGAACAGGCGCACAGAATCCTTTGAGGCATAGCCTGCCTGGCGCAGCTTCAGCTCCATCGCCGACAGTTCCTCGGCGTTCTGAGGTTCCAGGAAGGAGGCGAATTTCTGCAGCTGTTCGTTGCGGCTGTTCTGACGCAGACGTTCCTTCTGCGGCTTGGGCCGGGTTTCCGGCGCCATGTTCTTTTGCAGCTTCTTCAGCGGATCCTCGGGCTGGTTCAGAAGCAGCGGAATGGCCAGAAGGATCATGAACAGCCCTGCCAGCCCAAGTGCCAGCAGCGGGCCGAAGGCGCCGAACTGATCGGTCAGAAAGCCGTTGATGTCGGACAGGATGGACATGGGGGGCGCTCCTCAGACCTCGATATTCGTCAGCATCTTCATCACGAAGAGGTTCACGGTCAGCATGATCCCGACCAGGAAACAGGCGGGAATGAACCAGGGGTGATCGAGCACATTGTCGTAATAATTGGGATCCTTGACCAGGATGCCGGCCAGCGCCAGCAGCGGAAAGCCGGACAGGAACTTGCCCGACCACTGCGCCTCTGCGGTGATGGCCTTCACCTTGCGGAACAGGCGGAAGCGGGCGCGGATCACCTTTGCCAGACCGGCCAGGACCTCGGCCAGGTTGCCGCCCGATTGCTGTTGGATGGTGACGGCGACGGCCAGAAAGCGCAAATCCTGCATGTCCAGGCGTTCGGCCATTTCCTTCAGCGCTTCGCCCACATCGCGGCCGTAGGCGGATTCATCCGCGATCATGCCCAGTTCAGAGGCCAGCGGATCCTCGATCTCGTGCGAGACAATCTGGATCGCCGAGGAAAACGGGTGCCCGACCCGCAACGAGCGCACCAAGAGCTCCACCGCATCTGGCAGTTGTTCCTCGATCATCGACATGCGCTTGCTGGCCTTCTTGTTGACCCAGAAGAAGACCCCGCCGATGCCGATGATGACGGACCCCAGCGCGCGCACCGGCAGCGGCGCGCTGGTGGCGACGCTGAGACCGATGAAGGCAATGACGGCAACGCCGCCCATGATCATCATCAACTGTTGTGGCGTAAAGGCGATGGCGGCCTTCTGGGCGCGGTCGGCCAGCAGCGAATAGAGCGGGATGGATTGGGTTTTCCCGTGCTGTTTCAGCTCCTTGCGCAGCTGTTCCAGTACTTCTTCGCGGGTGCTGCCCTTCTCCATCATTTCCAGACGGCGGCTGACCTTGCTGTTGAGGCTGATCGACTTGCCAAAGGCGACAAGGTAGATGCCCTCGACCAAGACGATGACGCCGACGAAGATCAGGCCGTAAATCAGCGGTTCTGCAGGAATTTGCATCGCGTCTACTCCATCCGCGTGGGTTCATAGATCGACGGCGGCAGGTCGTAGCCCCACAGCCGGAACCGTTCCGAATAATGGCTACGCACGCCGGTGGCGGTGAAATGTCCGATGATCTTGTTGTCCGGTGTCAGGCCCACACGCTGGAAGCGGAAGATCTCCTGCATCGAGATCACATCGCCCTCCATGCCGGTGATCTCGGTGATCGAGGTCATCCGGCGCGAGCCGTCCTGCAGGCGGGAGGCCTGTACGATCAGGTTGACAGCCGAGGAGATCTGGCTGCGCACCGCCTTGATCGGCATTTCGATCCCGGCCATGGCGATCATGTTCTCAAGACGGGACACGCCGTCGCGGGCCGAGTTGGCGTGGATCGTGGTCATCGAACCGTCGTGGCCGGTGTTCATCGCCTGCAACATGTCGATGACCTCTTCGCCGCGGGTCTCGCCCACGATGATGCGGTCGGGACGCATCCTGAGCGCGTTCTTCAGACAGTCGCGCGGAGAGACTTCGCCTTTGCCCTCGACGTTGGGCGGGCGGCTTTCCATCCGGCCCACATGGGTCTGTTGCAGCTGCAGTTCGGCGGTGTCCTCGATGGTGAGGATGCGTTCAGAGTCGTCAATGAAGCTCGAAAGAGCATTGAGCGTCGTCGTCTTGCCCGAACCGGTCCCGCCCGAGACGATCACGTTGAGCCGGGTGGAAACCGCCGCTTGCAGATAGGCGGCCATTTCTTCGGTGAAGGCGCCAAAATTCACCAGGTCATCGATGCCCAGCTTGTCTTTCTTGAACTTCCGGATCGACACCAGCGAGCCGTCAACCGCGATGGGCGGCACCATGGCGTTGAAGCGTGACCCATCCGCCAGGCGGGCGTCCACATAGGGGTTGGATTCATCGACACGCCGCCCCACCGCCGAGACGATCTTGTCGATGATCCGCATCAGGTGCTTTTCATCCTTGAAGGTCACGTCGGACAGCTGCAGCTTGCCTTCGCGTTCCACGAAGATCTGTTGCGGACCGTTCACCAGGATATCGCTGACGGTCTCGTCCTGCAGCAGCGATTCCAGCGGCCCCAGACCGGTGACCTCGTCATATAGCTCCTTGTTGAGCGTCATGCGGTCTTCGCGGTTGAGGACAATGCCCTTTTCTTCGAGGATTTCGCCTGCGATCTGTGCGATCTCTGCGCGCAGTTCTTTCTCGCTGGCCTTTTCAAGGGCGGCCAGGTTCAGGTTCTCCAGCAGATCACGGTGCAATTGCACCTTGATTTCGCCCAGGCGTTCCTTGCGCTTGCGCTCCTTGTCGACAGGTGCGGCTTCGGCCTGGGTGCGGGTGACCGGGCGGCGCAAAGAGGCGCTGGGCTGCGGTTTGGCCTCTGCCGTCGCTGCGGGCGCAGGAACAGGCGTTTCGCGTTTTGCGGGTGCCGGTTTTTTATATCTGGAAAACAACTTACTACCCCCCGGTAATCATGTGCTCTATGCAGCGGCGTCGGCCTCGCCCTGGCCAAGTTCGTGCAGGGATTGGGCCAGCTTGGCGATTTCCTTGCGCAGCGGGTTCTTGGCATTGGACAGGGCCAGGGGCAGGCCATGATCGCAGCTTTGCGTCACCGGCTTGCCACCATCCGGCAATTGCAGATCGATGGAGATGCCAAGGCTGTCGCCCATACGTTTCACCCGGGATTTGCCACTGAGATCGGTGAATTTCGGCGCCCGGTTCAGGGCAAAGCGCAGCTTGTCGAAGGGCAGGCCCTCGGATTGCAGCGCCCGTTTCATCCGCACCGTGTTCTGGGCCGAGCGCATGTCCAGCTCGATCACCGCGAAATAGACATGGGCCAACTGCAGCATGGTTTCGGACCACTGCACCAATGTATGCGGCAGATCCACGACCACAAAATCAAAGTGGCTTCGGGCCATCTCGATCACCCGCTCCACGTCTTCGGGGGTGATGATTTCCAGCGGGATCATATCCGCCGGCGCTGTCAGCACCTGCAGCTTTTCCTGGAAGGGCAACAGCGCCTGACCGAAGATCTCCTCATCCAGGCTGTCGGTCTCGCTCAGCATTTCCATCACCGCCTCGCGGCGGGGCAGATCCAGATAGGTCGAGACAGAGCCATGCTGCATGTCGAAATCCAGCAGGCAGACACGGGGTTCCTTGCTGTTGCTGAGTTCGGCCAGTTCCCAGGCCAGGTTCACTGCCAGGGTGGTCGATCCGGTTCCGCCCGCCATCCCGTGGCAGACGATCAGCGCCCCCTCGCGGCGGCTGCCGCTTTTCAGCTGGTGGGTATTGGCCACCGGTTCAGGCTGAGGCTCTGGCGCGCTGAGCCGGTCAATCGCCGCCTGCAGCTCTTGTTCCGGCAGCGGATAGGGGATGAATTCGTCAGCCCCCTGGCGCAGCAGGGAATGCAGCGCCGCCGGGGTCACGTCCTCGGCGATCAGGATGACCTTGATGCCCTTGGCATGGGCCTGGGTGATGATATCGCCCATCAGGGGCAACTCGTCCTCATCCTCGCAGTCCATCGCCATGGCAACGAATTGCAGGGAGTCGGCTTCGGGCTGCCCGAAGAAGGCCAGCGCCTCGGAAAACCCCAGGTCGCCCCAGGCTTCCCCCAATGCCATTTCCATGTCTTCGATCAAGAGGTCGAAGTTCTGCACATCGCGGCTGATGGTGCAGGCAACAATGGCAGGTGTATCAGGTTGCGGTTGTCCGCTGCTCATCGCCAAGATCCTCTAGTCTCAAAGAAGTCGGCCCCCCATCACGGGGCGCACTTCACCTCTTGTAGCGACTGTCCGTTAAGATCTTGACCACAATTGGGCCAAAAGCCTCCAATTGTAGGGAAAAGTTAAGGGGTTTTAAGACGGTATTTTAGTCCAGGGTGCTTTGCAGGGTCTGTTCGGCCGTCAGGGTCGTTGCCGGCACCGCGCTTGCGACATATTCCCGGTAGATGATCTGGGCATATTTTCCGTCCAGAACCGTAGGGTGACGCTTCAGGAAGCCGCTGACCTCGGTGACCGTGCGCCGGTTGCGCCGCTCACGCTGCTGCGTGACGATCAGCGGCTGGGTTTCGCCGTAAGACACCATTGCCTCTAGGCGGGAGCGGCTAATTCCCTTTGATACCAGGTAGTTGACAGCGGCCTGGGCGCGGCGTTTGCCCAGGCGATTGTTATAGGTGCTGCTGCCGACCGCATCGGTGTGACCATAGACGCGGAAGCGCACTTCGGGGAACTGTTTGATCCAGTGGGCCTGAAGGTCCAGCGTCGCGCGGGCGGCCGAATCCAGCCGGGCGCTGTCGAAGTCGAAATTGATCGTGGTGGGCACTTCCTCGGCGAAACGGCCAGCCAGTTGGATGGCAAAGTCCCGCTCGCCGCTCATCACCGCAGCATTGTTGGTCGTGGAGTTGCCAAAAATCGTGCCGGAAAGAGGTTGACCTGCCTCGCGCGTACAGGCGGTGGTGGCCAGCAAAAGCGCCAGGATGGCGGATGTCTTGATCATGTGCTCCATCGTCCCTTTGCTCAGTCCATTACATAGCCGTAGGAGCCGTTGAAATCCTGCTTTGCCACTTCGCTGGCCGGGCCGGAGCGGCTGCGCGCGGTGCGACCGAACAGGAACAGGTCCGCTTCGCTGGGCGGTTTGATGCGGTCGGTGGGCAGGGTCAGCGCTTCGCCACGGGTCGGGGTGACCAGATGGGCGCTCACGATGATCACCAGCTCGGTCTGTGAGCGCTGATAATCGGCGCTGCGGAACAGGGCGCCGAGCACGGGCACATCGCTGAGCCAGGGCAATTGTGACGAGTTATCAAGGAATTCGTCCTTGATCAGCCCGGCAATGGCAAAGCTCTCGCCATCGCGCATTTCCACCGTGGTCGAGGTTTCGCGGCGCGAGAAGGCGTTGATCGACAGGCCATTGAGTTCGAGCGAATTGGTGGGGTCGATGGCCGATACAGCAGCCTTCAGCTCCAGGTTCACGATGTCTTCATCCACCACCCGGGGGATGAAGTTCAACTCGATCCCGAAGGGTTTGAATTCGACCGTGATCAGCCCGTCCTCCTGAGCGACGGGGACGGGATATTCGCCACCGGCCAGGAATTTCGCCTCCTGCCCGGACAGGGCCGACAGATTGGGTTCTGCCAGGGTGCGCACGACACCCTTTTGTTCCAGCGCCTCCAGCAGCAGGCCGACCTGGACCGACCCGACGTTGAAGCCAAAGAGAACCGCGCCGGTATTGCTGTTGGCGGCCGGGATGTTGCCGGTCAGCGCATTGGTCAGGCTGCCCTGGTTGTTCAGGGTATTGACCCCGCCGTTGACGCCAAAGCCGCTGCCGCCATTGACGCCGAGCGATGAACTGAGCGATTTGGAGACCGAGCGCTGCATCTCGGCAAAGCGCACCTTCAGCATCACTTGCTGGACGCCGCCGACCGACATCAGGTTGCTGACCCGATCCGGCGCATAGCGTTCGGCAAGATCCAGCGCCCGCTGCAACCGGGCCGAGCTGGACACCGTGCCGGACAGCACGATGCCGTCATTGGCGGTGCGCACTTCGATCTTTTCTCCGGGCAGGATCTGGCGCAGCCGCTCCTTGAATTCGGTGACATCGGCGGCCACGCGCACATCGACGTTGGTAATCAACCGACCCGAGGCATCCAGCAGCGTCAGCGTGGTCAGCCCCGGCGATTTGCCAAGCACGTAGATGGTGCGGTCGGACAGGGACGAGATATCTGCGATACTGGGATTGGCGATGCTGAGTTCGGCAAAGGGCACGTCGCTTTCGACCACCACGGCGCGGTTCATCGGCACGTCCAAAGAGGCAGAGGCCCCCTTTTTCACCACGCGCAAGCCATTGGCCATGGCGCCGTCGGAAACGGCCATAGACATCAGCGATAGCCCGGTCAGGGCTGCCGCAACAAACCTTCGAATTGCCATGTGACCTGCCTTTCCGATCACGCCTCAACTTCGGATCTTTTGCCCGATAATTCCCTACACTCTGCGGCAGTTCCAAAAATATTGCAAGAATCAATGGGAAAGCCCGTCCGGATGCGGCGCATTTCTGTGGGGCAGAGGCAACATGAAGCAGGACAGCCGCCCTGTTTCGGGGCGGCTGTTCGATGTTTAAGGGCTTGGTATAGCTTGGCTTTCCTGTCGGCTCTGCGCCGTTGGGATCAGTTCGAGCAGGGGATCGGGATTTCCACGACCTCTGCGCCGCGCCTTGTGCGGATTGTGCAGACCCGTTCTTCCTGGGCCGCCACAGGCGCCTCGACCGCAGACAGTCCCAAGAGCTTGCGTTGATCCACTTCGACCATGGCTGCGACGGTGTCATCTTCGGCGCCGACCAGGGCGAGCGACAGCTTGCCGGTGCTTTGCGCCTGGGCCAGGGCAGCCACCTGTTCGGGACGGGCCGACACGGTGACGGTGCGGGCGATCACGGCGCCGTTGATATCGCCGCCTGCGCTTTGATCGACGGCGATCAATTCAACATTGGCTTCGATCAGCCGGGTCACATCCCCCTGGGCGCCGGGGTTCGCACCGCGCACGGTGCCGGTCCAGTAGACATCGACCCGGTCACCGGGACGCAGGAAGCCCGAGACGCCCGAGGCCACATCGACCTTGATCGCAAAGGCGCGCATGCCGCGGGCCAGACGCGAGGTGATACCGGCATCTTCACCCGGCGCGGTCAGCTTGACCGCCAGCAATGCCTCGTCCTTTTCCATCGCGCGCAGCACCACGCGCGGGTCATCGGCGCGATCTGGCGGGAACAGCGCCTCAAGGCTGGTAAAGGCGCCTTCGGGAATGGCGTTTTGAGGCCAGCGCACCTTGCGCACAGCCTCCTGGGTCAGCCGCTCACCGTATTTCAGTGCCTTGGTGGCAACAAAAACATCCGTGGTCGGAACAACTTCCGCACGGTTCGCCCTCTCGCGGGCAAGTTCATTCTGATAGGCCGAAATGTAGTTCTTCGCCATCATAACGGCGCCACCGGCCAGGGCGACACCGACAATAAGCACAAGTCCGAAAACCGCACGCATTGTGGTCCCTTTCATTATATGAGCCCGGCTCCGCAACACGCGGACCCGGTGCATGGGTCAATCAAAACGCTGCATACATTCTGTCGGCAGTCCGCCGGTCTATGGCGATCAGCCGAACGACCAGTTCGACATATAGGCCATCAGCGCATTCGCCAGACCCATCGCTCCATCCTCCATCGCGGAGGCGATCAGCACGGTCAGGCCGACAATGGCAGCGGTCAGAACGACCCAGTCGACCGTCACAGCGCCTTCATCCCGGGCCAGAAAAGACCAGATCTTTTTCATCGCGTTCACCTTTCGCAATAGGAAGGTGGAGAAGAAAAGGGCCGCGTCTTCGTTTTGAAAGACGCGGCCCCAAAGCTCTTGCCTAGGCTAGGCTATTAGCTGCCGGGCGCCTGGTCTGCGATGAAGGTGCCGGTTGCGGTGGTCAGGTTGCCGGAACCGGTTTCGATGGCGGTGTAAACAGCGCCGGCCAGAGCGGCAACGGCTGCGGTCAGAACAACCCAGTCAACGGTCACGGCGCCGGAGTCGTCTTTACGGAAGTTTTTGATGAACTTGATCATGGCTTAGTCCCTCCAAAGGATCTCTTGAATTTGCACTGTCCAGCCGTCCTATGCTTGGGTCTGTCTCTCTCTCTCACCGACCCTGTCCGGCTTGGATGAGTACATATAGCCGGGTGAGAGTGGCAGCATTTGGGCCGAAAACTGCAAAGGCCGCCCAATTTTAACGATTTTTAAAGAAACTTTTTAAAGCCCTGAAATTGCTCAAAAAAGATGTTTACGGCTCGTAAACCGGCGTGGCTTTTGCGCGGCATTCCCCATGAAATATGGCAAGTTCGCCAGATTCTGGGCCCATTGGGCTGGATCTGAAAGGCGATTTGACCGAGTCTTTCCCGCAAAAGAGCAGTATCAAAACCGGGTTCACAGGCCGACCCATGTTCAAATCATGTCTATATGCCGCTGTTGCGGCGGCGATTCCCCTGTTGTTGACCGGGCCGACGGGGGCCGAGCAGCTCCCGAAGCCCTTTCCGGAGTTCGAGGCCAAGCGGGTCAAGCCGCCAAAGCCCGGCACCGGGCAGCGCATCACGGTTCAGATCACCCCGCCGGTGGTGCCGCCGCAAACTGCGGCAGAGGGCACACCAGGCGCATCACCCGAACAGCCCGTCGGGCGGTATTCCTGGTTCTGGCAGCAGGTTGCGCCGGATCTGGACGCCACCACGGGGGCGGCCCGGCTGGAACGGGCGCTTGGGGTGCTGAGTTCCAGCGAAGGCAGTTCCATCGCCGCACCGCGCCTGCAGACCCTGCAAGAGATTGTCGCCAGCCAGGGGGTGCCGATCCTCATGGCCAGCCTTGAAGCGCGCGTCTCTCCGGCGCTGACCCTGGCGGTGATCGCGGTGGAAAGCGAAGGCCGGGTGGATGCGCTGAGTTCCGCCGGGGCGCAGGGGTTGATGCAACTGATGCCGGACACCGCCAGCCGCTTTGGCGTCAGCGATGCCTTTGCAGCCCAGCAGAACATTGCGGGCGGCGTGAAATATCTCGATTGGCTGCTGCAGGAGTTCAAGGGCGATGCGATCCTGGCTCTGGCTGGCTACAATGCGGGGGAGGGCGCCGTGCATGATCACGCCGGGGTGCCCCCCTTTGCCGAAACGCGTGACTATGTGCCAAAGGTGCTGGCAGCCTATCGGGTGGCCCGCAACCTGTGCATGACACCGCCCGAGCTGATCACCGACGGCTGCGTCTTCCGCCGGGTGGAGTAGGCTTGCGCGTCCGCCTGTCAGCCTTGCGGAAGATGCAGGGTGAGCAGCCCGCGGGCGGCCTCCTTGGCGTCTGCGGCCGGATCCCCGGCCAATCCGCCGCCCCGCGCCATCACCGCTGACACGATGGCCCCTTCCTTCAGCAGCAACAGCTGACGCGCCAGTTTGACCGGCTCTGCCGCTCCGGCAGCCTTGGCAATGCTTGCGAAGTGATCCTGCAGGATCTGCTTGTGCGCCGCGGATTGGGCGTGGATCGGGTGGTTGACCTCCTGGAACTCGGCACTGGCCTTGATGAACATGCAGCCGCGGAATTCTGGCTTCTCGAACCATTCCGACAGGGCGTCAAACATCGCCAGCAGCTGGCCTTCGGGCGTATCCGAAAGCTCCTCGATCCGGCGATACAGCCAGTGGCGGAAGTTCTCGTCCCGCAGGCGCAGCACCGCGAGGATCAGTTCTTCCTTGGTGCGAAAGTGCTTGTACATGGAGGTTTTGGACACGCCCGTTTCAGCCACCAGCATATCCATGCCAGTCGCGTGAAAGCCGTTTCGGTAAAACACGGTCAGGGCCTTTCGGACCAGCTCGTCTCGCTTGTTTGGGCGCATGATTCGTCTCTTTCTGTACTGATCTGTACATAAAATGCACCCATGGGGAAAGCAACTGCGACACAATAAAGTGAAGCATTTCAGGTGATTGAGGGCGAAATCAGAAAAATTGATCACAGCCGATCACAAAATGTGATTTGCAAAAGAGTACTGATCGGTACAGTTTGGTGGAAAGTTAACAGATCGGTACACTTAAGCCCAAGGATGGAGACCCCAATGAGACGATTGTTCCAACCCATGCGCTCCCCATTTGGTCCTTTTGCGCTGACGGCCGCCATTGCGGCGGCCCAGCTGACACCGGCGGGTGGCTTTGAATACGCGGAACCACTGACCCGCACCGGCTTTGCCCAGGCGATCCATTTCGCCCAGAAATCCGCCGTCCGGCCCGGTGGCGCACAGACCATGGCGGTTACCATGCCCGAGGGGGCCGCCATGCGGGTGGGCGCCCCGTAAGCGGCGGCCACCCGACCCACCCCGGCCCGGACGCATCTGACCTCCCCCCACGCGCGCTCCCGGACTGGGGTGGCAAATCCTTCCCTCCACCGACCCTCAAGAAAGGACTTCCTTCATGTCCCGTCCCCCTGTGCCTCCCTTCGACAAAGCCAGTGCCATCCAAAAGGTGCGCCTTGCCGAAGATGGCTGGAACACCCGCGATCCGCAGACCGTGGCGCCGGCCTATACCGATGACTGCCCCTGGCGGAACCGGGCCGATTTCGCCATCGGCCAGGACGAGATCCGCGCGCTGTTGACCCGCAAGTGGTCGCGCGAGTTGAACTACCGGCTGATCAAGGAGCTCTGGGCCTATACCGAAAACCGCATAGCCGTGCGCTTTGCCTATGAATGGCAGGATGACAGCGGCCAGTGGTATCGCTCTTACGGCAACGAGAACTGGGAGTTCGCCGCAGACGGTCGCATGCAGCGGCGTATCGCCTCGATCAACGATCTGCCGATCCGGCAAGAGGATCGCCTGTTCCACTGGCCGCTGGGCCGCCGCCCCGACGATCACCCCGGCCTCACCGAACTGGGCCTTTGATACAACCCTCCCCCTTTTGAAAGCGAGTGCAACCATGCCCCGTGCCTTTGCAGAAATTGCCTTTACCCCCGCCGTGCGCGCCCATCAGGAGCGCATGGGCTCGGCCCGGTCCTATGGTCGGCTGCTGGATATTCCCGAACGTTCAGGCGACCGGATCGGCGTTGCCGAGGCCGCCTTTATCGCCGATCGCGACGGCTTCTATCAGGCGACGGTGTCGGAAACCGGCTGGCCCTATGTGCAGTTCCGGGGCGGGCCGCGCGGCTTTCTCAAGGTGCTGGACGACAAGACCATCGCCTATGCCGATTTCAGCGGCAACAAGCAGTATGTCTCGCTTGGCAACCTCACGGAAAACGCCCGCATCTCGATGATCCTGATGGATTACCCGAACCAGCGGCGGCTCAAGATCTGGGGCACGGTTGAGGTGGTCGAAGGCGCCGAAGCGACGGATGGCCTGTTCCCTTCGGGCGCCGATGCCAACCCGGAGCGGGCCATCCTGATCCGCGTCGAGGCCTTTGACTGGAACTGCCCCCGCCATATCCCCGAGCGGCTGACGCTGGAGGAGCTGGAACCCCACCTGGCCCCCCTGCGCACGCAGCTTGCGGATCTCAAGGCCGAGAACGCGCGCCTGAAGGCAGGTCAGCCCGCTTGAGGCTGTTCTCGGAAAACCCACCACACCCAGAAAGGAAAACAGACATGAAACACCATCTGACACATGCGTTGAACGCGGTCTTCGTGGCCGGTGCGATAGCGGTCTCTGCCCTGCCGGGAATGGGACATGCCAACACCATGCCGGAGGTGAGTTTTGACGCCGCGCAGATCGAAGGGCTGAACATCGCCTACCGCGAGGCCGGTGATCCCGCGAACCCCACGGTCCTGCTGCTGCATGGCTTTCCGACCTCCTCGCATATGTTCCGCGAGCTGATCCCGGTGCTGGCCGAGCAATACCACGTGATCGCGCCCGACTACCCCGGTTTCGGCGCCTCGGATATGCCGGATGCGGCGGAGTATGAATACAGTTTCGCCAATACCGCCGAACTGATGACGGCGCTGCTGGATGAAAAGGGGGTCGAGGACTATGCCGTCTACCTGATGGATTACGGCGCCCCGGTGGGGTACCGGATGTTCGCCGAGCACCCCGAGCGCGTGACAGGTTTCATCATCCAGAACGGCAACGCCTACGCGGAGGGCCTGCGCGAGTTCTGGGATCCGATGAAGGCCTATTGGGCCGATCCCAGCGCGGAAAACGGCGATGCCCTTCGCGGCTTCCTGACCCTGGATGCCACCAAGTGGCAGTTCACCCACGGGGTGCAGGATCCCTCCACCATCAGCCCGGACAACTTCTGGCACGTGCAATATCTCCTGGACCGTCCAGGCAATCAGGAGGTGCAGCTGGAGATGTTCCTCGACTACGGCACCAATGTGGGGGAATACCCCAAATGGCAGGCCCTGTTCCGCGAGCACCAGCCGCCCGCGCTGCTGGTCTGGGGCGCCAATGACTACATCTTCCCGGCGGAAGGGGCACATCCTTACAAACGCGACCTCACGGATCTGGAATTTCACCTGCTGGATACCGGTCACTTCGCGCTGGAAGAATACGGCGACGAGATCGCAGGCCGGATGCTGACCTTCCTGGACCGGATCAACGACTGACCCATGGCGGGGTACCGGAACCATCTCCGGTGCCCCCTTCACCAATTCAATAAAGGAGACAATTCATGGCAGAGACCCTGACGGTCGACCGGGTAGCGGCATTCTCGAACGCTGCCCAAGGCGGCAATCCCGCCGGTGTGGTGATCGCCGACCAGATGCCGAGCGTGGCCGAGATGCAGCGTATCGCTGCCGAGGTCGGCTATTCCGAGACCGCCTTTGCCGCGCCATCCGGCGATGACGGCGGCGCCTGGCGGGTGCGCTATTTTGCCCCCAGTACCGAGGTCGCCTTTTGCGGCCATGCCACCATCGCGCTCGGCGCGCGGCTGGCGGCGCGGTTTGGCGGCGGGACCTATCCGCTGGTGCTGAACGACGGCACCATCTCGGTCGAGAGCGATGCGACGGGGGATCTCTCCCGTGCCGCGCTGATGTCACCTCCGACCAAGAGCGGCCCCGCATCGGCAGAGCTGCTGCAGGCGGCGCTGGCGCTGTTCGAGCTTGCCCCGGCTGATCTGGACCCGGCGCTGGCTCCGGCGGTTGCCAATGCAGGCAACGATCACCTGGTGCTGGCGCTTGCGGACCGCGCGCGGCTGGCCGCGATGACATATGATCTGAAGGAGGGGGCTGCTCTGATGCAGGCCCATGGGCTGACCACCATCAACCTGATCTGGGCTGAAACCCCGCGCCTGTTCCACAGCCGCAACGCCTTTGCCATCGGCGGCGTGCTGGAGGATCCCGCCACCGGCGCGGCGGCGGCAGCGCTCGCGGGCTATCTGCGCGACGCAGGCTGGCCTCACGGCGGCGCCATCGACATCGTTCAGGGAGAGGACATGGGCGCCAAATCGCTGTTGCGGGCCGAGATTTCGGATGAACCCGGCGCCAGCATCCGGGTGTCCGGAACCGCCAGGGTCATCTAGTCACTCAGGGGGGCAGGTCCAGGCCAGCGCCCCCTGTGCGCCTGCGGCGGCAGTTTCACCTTGTGCGGGTCCCTGCGTTTCGCTTTTGTGAGCCCACTATGTTTTGGCGCGCCTCTTACATCAGCCTGTTTCTGCTCATCGCCGCACCACTGGGCGCCCATTCCCCCTATTACACCCAAGTGGAGCCGCTGCAGCCGGATGGCAGCGGCTTTGCATTGAAGCTTCTGAATGGTGATGGGGTCGTCGGCTCTGATCCTGTGCGGGCTGTCATAGTAGACGAGGCGGGCCATGCCCGTGCCATTTCGCCGTTGGGGGTGAGCCTGCACATTTCCTGCCTTCGGGGGGAGGGGACGCGGCGATGTGTTGTATATGATGGGATCTCTGCTGAGGTCTTTGAACCGGATCCCGGAACATGGGAGACGCGCCCGGTCATCGAGCAGGACGGCAAACCCATGCCCACTGCCTACCCTGAGCATATGGGGCAGAGCTTTGGTTTCCTTGTCAGATCCGCCACATGGGCAGAGATCCTGTTGTTTGAGGCGAGCAAGATCATATCGAGCCCAATCTCGGCGTGTCTGGCCCTGCTCTGGTGGACCGCGATTGCCTCGCTGCTGACATTTACATTCTGGCGCATCGGCCGTCCGGACTTCCGGGGCGCAGCAACAGTCCTATGGGCGGTGCTGCGCTTGGCTGCGGCGGCTGGCCTGTTTTCCGCCACGGTCAAGGCCTGGGGCTGGGCGCCATATTCGCCTTACTATGCCGCGTTCTTTGCAATGTCAGGAGCGCTGTGCGCCCTGGTCCTGACCCGTCCCAGACAGCATGCACAAGTGGGCAAGCACCCCATTCGGGAATGACGGAGCGACAGAAAAGGCCCGCCGGATGCTTCGGGCGGGCCTTTTCATGTTTTGATGTGCGGCTGCGATCAGTTGACGATGGTCGCTTCGGTCGCGGCGCGCAGCTCTTCCTCGGTGACGCCGTCGGCCAGCTCAACGATTTTCAGGCCACCCTCGACCACGTCGAGCACGCCCAGACCGGTGATGATGCGGTCCACAACGCCCTTGCCGGTCAGCGGCAGGGTGCAGGCCTTCAGAACCTTGCTGTCGCCATGCTTGTTGGTGTGGTCCATGACCACGACCACGCGGCCAACGCCTGCGACCAGGTCCATGGCGCCGCCCATGCCTTTGACCAGCTTGCCGGGGATCATCCAGTTTGCCAGGTCGCCGTTCTCGGCCACTTCCATTGCGCCCAGGATCGCCATGGCGATCTTGCCGCCGCGGATCATCGCGAAGCTTTGCGCGCTATCGAAATAGGCGGTCTGCGGCAGTTCGGTGATGGTCTGCTTGCCGGCGTTGATGAGGTCGGGATCCTCTTCGCCCTCGATGGGGAAGGGGCCCATGCCCAGCATACCGTTCTCGGATTGCAGCGTCACCTCGACGCCCTCGGGGATGTAGTTGGAAACCAGCGTCGGGATGCCGATGCCAAGGTTCACATACCAGCCGTCCTGCAGTTCCTGTGCCGCGCGGGCGGCCATCTGATTGCGGTCCCAAGCCATTATGCGGTCTCCTTCTTGCGAACGGTGCGCTGCTCGATGCGCTTTTCATGCTCGCCCTTGATGATGCGGTGCACATAGATGCCGGGCAGGTGGATATGATCGGGGTCAAGGCTGCCGGTGGGCACGATTTCCTCGACCTCGACCACGCAGACCTTGCCGCAGGTGGCGGCGGGCACGTTGAAGTTGCGCGCGGTCTTGCGGAACACCAGGTTGCCGGTCTCGTCCGCTTTCCAGGCCTTCACGATGGCCAGGTCGGCAAAGAGCCCCTCTTCCATGATGTAGTCTTCCATGGCGCCGTCAGGGCCGGTGGGGAATTGCTTCTCCAGCTTGCCCTCGGCGATCACGGTGCCGACACCGGTCTTGGTGAAGAAGCCGGGAATGCCCGCACCGCCAGCGCGCATGCGCTCGGCCAGGGTGCCTTGCGGGTTGAATTCCAGCTCCAGCTCACCCGACAGGTACTGGCGCATGAATTCGGCGTTTTCCCCCACGTAGGAGGAGATCATCTTCTTCACCTGCTTGGTCTGCAACAGGATGCCGATGCCGAAATCGTCGACGCCCGCGTTGTTGGAGGCAAAGGTCAGATCCTTGGTGCCCGCGTCCTTGATTGCGTCCAGCAGAAGCTCTGGAATGCCGCAGAGGCCGAAGCCGCCCGAGGCGATGAACATGCCGTCATGAAGCAGCCCGTCAAGCGCTTCGGCGGCGTTGGAGTAGACTTTTTTCACGGAGTTCTCCCTAAACTGCCAATTGGCAGGGTTCTGCGCCTCGGGCCGGGCAGAGTCAAGAATACGGAGAGAAACGCGTATTTCTACGGAGACTGGTTCTGCACGAGAGGGCGCCGGACGGGGAGAGGGAGCGCTCCCGCGCCCTTGCAGCCCATCGGCAGTGGCAATGCCCCCCGCAGGCTTGGGCCTGGCGCCGCTGGCGCGGCGTGGACGTGGGGCACGGGCCCGTCATGGGAGCCACCGCGCCGCGCCAGCGGCGCCGGGCCCAACGGAGAGGGGACATTCCCTGAATGTGCACCGAACCGGCGGGAGCCGCCCGCTGCTGTCCTTCAGGATGCTGGCCGCTGGGGAGACGCCCGCCTTAGCTGGCGTCGGAGGCTTTTTTCGTGGTCTTCTTCGCCGCCGCCTTCTTGGTCGCGGTCTTCTTTGCGGCTGTTTTCTTGGCCGGGGCCTTCTTCTTGGTCTTCCCCGCCTTCTCGGTGATCAGTTGAACCGCCATCTCCATGGTGACATTGGCAGGTTCCACGTCCTTGGGCAGGGTGGCGTTTACCTTCTCCCATTTCACATAAGGCCCGTAGCGCCCGTCCATGATGCTGACCGCACCGCCGCTTTCGGGGTGTTCGCCGAGTTCCTTCAGCGCCTTGGCTGCGGCGCGGCGGCCACGTCCGGGGTTGGCGCGCTTTTCGGCCAGCATTTCCACCGCGCGGTTCATGCCGATCTCGAAGACGTCCAGCGTCTCCTTGAGGTTCACATAGACCGGCTTTTCCTCGTCCGGGCGCTGGTGCGCGATATAGGGGCCAAAGCGACCCAGGTTCGACTGGATTGCGCCGCCATCCGGGTGCTGGCCGATTTCTCGGGGCAGGGTCAGAAGGGTGACCGCCTGTTCCAGGGTGATCTCATTGGGGCCCCAGCCGGGCAGGAAATCCCGCCCCTGTTTCGGAAGCGAAGACCGGGGCGGCTTCTTGTTCTCAGGCGTCGCCTCGCCGCGCTGCACGTAGGGGCCGAACCGCCCGGACTTCAGGTGGATCTCATCGCCGTCATCCTCACCCAGGATCCGCTCGTACCCTTCGGCACCCTCGCCGGAAATCGGGCGGGTGTAGTTGCATTCCGGGTAGTTTCCGCAGCCCACGAAGCCGCCGGTGCGCGAGGTCTTGAGATGCAGCTGGCCGGCGCCGCACTTGGGGCAGATGCGGGGATCGGTACCATCCTCACGCGGCGGATAAAGCTGCGGTGCCAGGGCATCGTCCAGCACATCCAGCACCTCGGTGATCCGCAGATCGGAGGTTTCTGCAATCGCAGCCGAGAAATCGCGCCAGAACTTGCCCAGGAGATCCTTGTAATCGGCGTCCCCGGCGCTGACGTCATCCAGTTGTTCCTCCAGCGCGGCGGTGAAATCATACTCCACGTAGCGCTTGAAGAAGTTCAGCAGGAAGATGGTGACGATCCGCCCCTTGTCCTCGGGGAAGAGACGGTTCTTCTCCTTGCGGACATATTCGCGGTCCTGGATCGTGGTGATCACGCTGGCATAGGTCGAGGGGCGGCCGATGCCCAGCTCTTCCATCTTCTTGACCAGGGTGGCCTCGGTATAGCGCGGCGGCGGCTGGGTGTGGTGCTGCAGGCCCAGGACGGCGGCATTGTCCGACAGGATCGCGGCGTCCTTTCCGGCCTTTTCGGCCTGCGCCGCCAGCGAGGAGGCAAAGCTGATGCCTTCGCCGTTCATGATCTGCGGCAGGCGCTTGTCGTCCTCGTCCACCACATCGTCGCGGCCCTCTTCGTAGACGCGCATGAAACCGTCGAACAGCACCACTTGCCCCGTGGCACGCAGCACCACCTGGCCATCGTTCGAGCCGATATCCACGGTGGTGCGCTCCATCCGGGCGCCTTCCATCTGGCAAGAGATCGTGCGCTTCCAGATCAGATCATAGAGCTTGCGCTGATCCTCTTCGCTGACCTTCAGGCTCTTGGCGTCGCGGCTCATATCCGTGGGGCGGATACATTCATGCGCCTCCTGGGCGTTCTTGGCCTTGTTCTTGTAGATGCGGGGCGATGCGGGCACGTAGTCGGCGCCATAGCGGGTTTCGATCTCGGCGCGGGCGGCCTGCACCGCTTCGGGCGCCATGTCGATCCCATCGGTCCGCATATAGGTGATGTATCCGGCCTCATAGAGCCGCTGGGCTGCGTTCATGCACTGGCGTGCACCCATGCCGAACTTGCGGCTGGCCTCCTGCTGCAGGGTGGAGGTCATGAAAGGCGCCGAGGGGTTGCGGGAGGCGGGTTTCGCCTCGACCGATTTCACCACCAGATTGCGGCTGGCCACCGCCTGCACCGCCAGTTCGGCGGCGGTGGAATTGGCGAGGTCGTATTTGTCGAGCTTGTCGCCGGCCAGAACCGTGAGGCGCGCCTCGAACTCCTGGCCGCGCGGGGTGGCAAGCTGCGCCTTCACCGACCAGTATTCACGCGGATTGAAGGCCTCGATTTCCATTTCGCGTTCCACGATCAGGCGCAGGCAGACCGATTGCACCCGGCCGGCAGACCGCGCACCGGGCAGCTTGCGCCACAGAACGGGGGACAGGTTGAAGCCCACGAGGTAATCCAGCGCGCGGCGGGCCAGGTAGGCCTCCACCAGCGGCATGTCGACCTGGCGGGGATGTTTCATCGCCTCGGCCACGGCCTCCTTGGTGATCGCGTTGAATGTGACGCGGCTGACCGGCGTGTCCTTCTTGATCGAGCGGCGCTTGGTCAGCGCCTCCTGCAGGTGCCAGCTGATTGCCTCTCCTTCGCGATCGGGGTCGGTCGCGAGAATCAGTGCGTTGTCTTCCTTCAGCGCGTCGGCAATGGCCTTGACGTGCTTGCGGCTGTCGGCGCCGACCTCCCATTTCATGTCGAAGTCATGTTCGGTGTCGACCGATCCGTCCTTGGGCGGCAGGTCGCGCACGTGACCGTAGGAGGCAAGAACGGTGTAGTCAGAACCCAGGTATTTGTTGATCGTTTTTGCTTTGGCTGGGGATTCGACGACTACGACTGGCATGAAAATTCGGGACCTCTTGAAGGGCGGATACTTCGCGCTCTATGGCGGGGCAAGATGTGGCGTGCAAGGGGAGAATGTCAATGCGCGGGCTTTGGACGCGGTGTCTGCGCTGACTTTGCCGCGCTTTGCATCGCTTTTGCCCGGGATCGGTGGAAGCGGTCTCACGCGGCATTCAGTCCCCCTTTCCGCCGGGTGGGCGGGAGAGCATGCCGCCGGGATGGCGGTCGATCTCTCCGTCCAGTTCCAGTTCCGTCAGCACCGACGACAGGTCTTTCGGGGCGACCGCCAGTTCATGCAGCAGTTGATCCTCCGGGGTGGGGGAGGGGCCGAGCCGGGCCAGGACCTGCTGGTGCAGGGCGGCGGTTTCACGCAGGTTGCGACGCTCGGGTGGCGGTGGCGGCAGATCGGCCAGGGATTCGCGCGGGGATTTCCGGGGGCGTTGCGTGCTACCTGTCCGCTGCGAGGGGGCGGCGTCCGGGCTGTCCATCGGGGGCAGGGCGGCGATCACGTCCTCGGCGTTGCGCACCAGCTGGGCGCCATCGCGGATCAGCATGTTGCAGCCCGAGGCGCGGGCATCAAAGGGGTGCCCCGGCACAGCCAGCACCTCGCGCCCCATATCCAGCGCATCGCGGGCGGTGATCAGGCTGCCGGATTTGGCGGCAGCCTCCACCACAACCACGGCCTGGGCAAGACCGGCAATGATCCGGTTGCGTTTCGGGAAATGCCGCGCCTGGGGCGCCAGCCCCATGGGCTGCTCGGACAACATCAGCCCCTGGCGATAGATGTCCTGGCCAAGTCGGGTGTTTTCCGACGGGTAGATCACATCCACCCCACCGGCCAGCACCGAGACGGTGCCACCGCTGAGTGCGGCCTGATGGGCGGCGGTGTCCACGCCCCGGGCCAGGCCGGAAACCACCACATAGCCGCGCGCCGCCAGATCATGCGCCAGCGCCCGCGCCATGCGCGTCCCCAGCGAGGAGGCATTGCGGGCGCCGACGATGGCGATCATCGGTCGTTTGAGAAGGTCGAGATTGCCGATCGCCCAAAGGGCAGGCGGGGCATCTTTCAATTGCGCGAGGAGGGCGGGATAGTCGGGATCCCCAAAGCACAAAAGCCGCGCTTTGGCGGCTTTTGCGGCTTTCATTTCGGCGTTTACCGCGTCGGCAGGGCATGTTTCATACCCCTTTTGGCCAGCGGAACGTGCCATTTTAGGCAACGCTTCCAGCGCATTCTGCGCTGAACCGTGTTCAGAGAGCAGCCGGTAGAATGTAGCCGGTCCAACCCGTCTGGAGCGCAAAAGGCGAAGCCACGAACGCCGGAGATCTTCCGTGGTGGGTGGGAGTGGGGGGTGAGTGGAAGAATGTGCTTCTTCAGTCATCCATAACTCCGCCTGTTTGCATCCTTAGAATTAACCTTGTCGGGTTAACAGGTGGTGAATACGTTCAAATTTTCCAATGTTTTTCGCAGAAATTCTGTAAGTCATTGTTTTTGTGCGGTGAGTTTTTGAGGTCGCCCTGTGGAAGCCCCTGCAGCCCGGCGCGATCAGGAGCCTATTGCGATACAGTACAGTAAAAAAACGGACCAATGGGTCCGTTTTGTGTTCAGTTGCAGGTGATTCCGCCGGAAATTAACCAGCAGATCTTTACCTAAATCGCGGCGCCGCCGACCGTAAGGCCACCCATCAGGACCGAAGGCTGGCCGACGCCCACAGGCACCCACTGGCCTGCCTTGCCGCAGTTGCCCATGCCCGGATCCAGCTCCATGTCATTGCCGAGCGCGCGGATCTGCTTCAGAGCGGTGGCGCCGTCTCCGATCAATGTGGCGCCCTTCACCGGGGCACCGACCTTGCCGTTCTGGACACGGTAGGCCTCGGTGCAGGAAAAGACGAACTTGCCATTGGTGATGTCCACCTGTCCGCCACCAAAGCCGACGGCCCAGATCCCGTCCTTCATGCCCGCGACCAGTTCCGCGGGATCGGTATCGCCCCCCATCATATATGTGTTGGTCATCCGTGGCATGGGCGCATGGGCATAGCTTTGCCGCCGCCCGTTGCCGGTGGCCTCAACTCCCATCAGCCGGGCGTTCTGCCGGTCCTGCATGAAGCCGACCAGGATGCCGTCCTCGATCAGGGTGGTTTTCTGGCTGGGGGTGCCTTCGTCATCGACGGTGATCGAGCCGCGCCGGTCCGGGATGGTGCCATCATCCAGCACGGTGACACCGGGAGCGGCGATGCGCTGCCCCATCAGTCCTGCAAAGGCCGAGCTGCCCTTGCGGTTGAAGTCGCCTTCCAGCCCGTGGCCGATCGCCTCGTGCAGAAGAATGCCAGGCCAGCCCGGGCCCAGGACAACCTCCATCTCCCCGGCAGGGGCCGGGATGGCCTCCAGATTGACCAGGGCGATTCGCAAGGCCTCGCGCGCCTTGTCCTGCCAGCTGGCCGGATCGATCAGCCCATCAAGGCCGACGCGTCCGCCGCCGCCAACGGATCCGCTTTCGCGGCGCCCGTCCTGTTCCACGATGACCGAGACGTTGAGCCGTGTCATCGGACGCACATCGCGCACCCGCACCCCGTCGGCACGCAGGATCTCCACCTCCTGCAGGGAGGCTGCCAGGGTAGCAGAGACTTGCACCACACGGGAATCCAGCCCGCGAGCAAAGGCGTCGATCTCGCGCAGGGTCTCCACCTTGACCGGAAAGGGCAGGGCGCCGATCGGATCCGCGTCGGTATAAAGCTTCTTGTTGGTTGCGACGGGAGGATCGGCATAGGTGCCGCCCCCATCGCCTACCGCAAGGCGCGCGGTCTCGGCGGCGCGGCTCAGGGCGGGGATCGAGACATCGGTGGAATGGGCATAGCCCGCCACCTCGCCATTGACGGCGCGCAGTCCGAAGCCTTCGGAGGCATCATAGCTGGCGCTGCGCAGGCGGCCGTCGTCAAAGACCAGCGCTTCGGACTTGCGCCGTTCGACAAAGATCTCTCCATCGTCGGCGCCCTTCGTCGCGCTCTGCAGGATGGCGATCGCTTCATCCTCGGGGAGGCTGGTCTCAAATGGGCGATAGGCCGTGGTTTCCATGTCTCATTCCTCTTCGGCGGGCCGACTTTTTTTGATCTAAATCAAGAAAGCGACGCTTTGCCGCTCGGCTACCTCTTTATCTGTACGCCCGAATATGATTTTAAGCTGCGTCAAAGACAACGGGTCCGGTGCGTTTTGTGGAATCAAGGATTTCATATAATGTCGCCGGTAGCAGCAACAACGCGATCAAACGATCAGGACATGACATGAAGAATGCTTTGATGCTTTCGGGCCTTTTTGCTGGCCTCTTTAGCCTTCCAGCCACAGCGCAAGAAGGTCTGGAAACCATTGGCAAGCCGACCAACGGTGGCCTGGGATTCCAGCCGGCCGCGACAGAACTGGCGGAAGGTATCCACAAGCTGGACGGTATCATCCTGGTGATCATCACCGCCGTCTGCATCCTGGTGGGGCTGTTGCTGCTTTACGCCATCGTGCGTTTCAACAAGCGGGCCAACCCTGAATCGGCCTCCTTCACCCACAACACCCCGATCGAAATTGCCTGGACGGTGATTCCGATCCTGATTCTAGTCTTCATTGGCTCCTTCTCGCTGCCGGAACTGTTCCGCCAGCAGGAGATCCCGGAAGGGGACGTGACCATCAAGGTGACCGGCTACCAGTGGTACTGGGGCTATGAATATGTCGACCACGAGTTCGGCTTTGAAAGCTTCTTGCTGCCGAAAGAAGAGCTGGCAGACTACGGCTACAATGAAGATGAATACCTGCTGGCAACCGATACCGCTGTTGTCGTGCCGGTGGGCAAGACCGTCGTGATGCAGGTGACCGCGGCCGACGTGATCCACTCCTGGGCGATGCCCGCCTTCGGCGTGAAGCAGGATGGCGTTCCGGGCCGCCTGGCCGAACTGTGGTTCAAGGCCGAAAAGGAAGGCATCTACTTCGGTCAGTGCTCCGAGCTCTGCGGCAAGGACCACGCCTATATGCCGATCACCGTCAAAGTGGTCAGCCAGGAAGCCTATGACGAATGGCTGCAGGGCGCGATCGAGGAATATGCGGGCCTTCCGCAGTCCTACCAGGTCGCCTCCAACTGATCTGATCCGGGGCCGCATGGCGGCCCTTCACATGGGCGCTTCCCATATCGGTGGCGCCCATCGCACCATCTGAAACCCAACGAGGATGCGCCCCGTGCGGCATCCCCTGATGGCCAAAGAGACTGACATGAGCGACGCAAGCATCAATGCCAGCAACATCCGCGAAGACGAGCCGAGCTTTGGCGATTATTTCGCCCTGCTGAAGCCGCGCGTGATGTCCTTGGTGGTCTTTACCGCCCTTGTGGGGCTGCTTGCAGCGCCGGTCGGCGTGCATCCCGTGATCGGTTTTGCCGCGATCCTGTTCATCGCCATCGGCGGCGGCGCTTCCGGTGCGCTCAACATGTGGTGGGACGCGGATATCGACCAGGTGATGAAACGCACCAAGTCGCGTCCCATTCCCGCGGGCAAGGTCGAGGCGGGTGAGGCGCTGAGCCTCGGTCTGGCGCTCTCGGGTCTCTCCTGCATCATGCTGGGGCTGGCGACCAACCTCTTTGCAGGTGCCTTTCTGGCCTTCACCATCTTCTTTTACGTCGTCATCTACACCATGTGGCTGAAGCGGGCGACGCCGCAGAACATCGTGATCGGCGGTGCCGCCGGGGCCTTCCCGCCGGTCATTGGCTGGGTCGCGGCCACCGGCACCATGTCGGTCGAGCCCTGGCTGATGTTCGCGCTGACCTTCATGTGGACGCCGCCGCACTTCTGGGCGCTGGCGCTGTTCATGCGGTCGGATTATGACGATGCCGGCGTGCCGATGCTGACCGTGACTCATGGTCGCCGGGCCACCCGCATCCATATCCTGGTTTACACCGTGCTTCTGGCGATCCTGGCCGTGGGCACGGCCTTCTCGGGCATCGGTGGTCCGATCTACCTGGCCGTGGCCGCGGTGTTGAATGCCCTGTTCCTGCATGGCGCCTGGAAGATCTTCCGCCGCGACGAAGACGACAGCGAAGCGGATAATTTCAAGGTCGAACGGTCTTTCTTCAAGCTTTCCCTGCTTTACCTGTTCCTGCACTTCGGCGCGATCCTCGTCGAGGCTCTGCTGAAACCCTATGGGCTGGGAGGCTGGTAAGATGGCCATTCGCAAGGAACACGATCTGCACAAGCGGCGCCTGGGGCGCAACATGGGCGTTGGCCTGCTTCTGGGCGGCTTTGTTGTCCTGGTGCTGGCGCTGACCATGGTCAAGGTGACCTCCAAAGGGTTCAAGTTCCCCCAGGCGCAGACAGCACCGCAGGTGGAGCAGAACTGATGGCGATCCAAGGTCCGCAGAAAACCGTTCTTCAGCTTGTCGGCGTGGTTGTCTTCATGGGCGGCCTGGCCTGGGCTTCGGTGCCGTTCTACGACTGGTTTTGCCGGGTAACCGGCTTTGGCGGCGTCACGGGCGTGGCCGAGCAGGGATCGGACACCATCCTTGATAAGACCATCACCGTGCGCTTTGACGCCTCCAAGGAGCGCGACATGCCCTGGCAGTTCAAGCCGGTCGCGCGCGAGATGGAGATCCGGATCGGAGAGACCGGCCTTGCCTTCTACGAGGCCTATAATCCGACCGATAAACCGGTTGCCGGCCAGGCGTCCTATAATGTGACGCCCTATTCCGCCGGCGCCTTCTTTGAGAAAATCGCCTGTTTCTGCTTTGAGGAACAGGTGCTGCAACCGGGGGAGCGGGTGCAGATGCCCGTGACCTTCTTTGTGGATCCGGAAATCGTTGAGGACCGGGACGGAAAGTTCGTGCATACGATCACGCTTTCCTACACATTCTATGAAATCGATCTGCCCGAGGGCTATGCCGCTCTCGACACCGGTGATAAAGCCGGGGCAGGCACAACCACGAACTAGGCACGAACTAGGCCGCTAGGTGAGGGACACTTAAATGGCGCACGCTAAAAACCACGACTATCATATTCTGCCACCGTCGATCTGGCCTTTGCTGGGATCTGTGGGCGGCTTTGCAATGCTGTTCGGCGCGGTGCTTTGGATGCATGACATCACGCCTTACCTGTTCTGGGGCGGTCTGGCCCTGGTGCTTTATGTCATGTTTGCCTGGTGGTCCGAAGTGGTCGCCGAAAGCCGTCAGGGCGATCACACCCCGGTGGTGCGCATCGGCCTGCGCTACGGTTTCATCCTCTTCGTGATGTCCGAGGTGATGTTCTTCTTCGCCTGGTTCTGGTCGTTCTTCAAACACGCCATGTACCCGATGGAAGAATATGTCGGCACCTCCTATGTGCAGCCCGACATCTACCCGGTTGACGCCTTCCACCTGCCGCTGATCAACACGCTGGTGCTGCTGCTCTCGGGCTGTGCCGTGACCTGGGCGCACCACGCGCTGGTCCACAACAACGACCGCAAGGCGCTGGTGCAGGGCCTGTCCATCGGTATCGTTCTCGGCATCTTCTTCACCTTCCTGCAGGGCTACGAATATGCGCACCTGCTGCACGAAGGCTGGGAATTCGGCGCCGATGAGTTCTACTCGAACTTCTTCATGGCCACCGGTTTCCACGGCTTCCACGTGATCATCGGCACCATCTTCCTGACCGTCTG
This sequence comes from Phaeobacter sp. PT47_59, assembly GCF_028890025.1. Taxonomy (NCBI): domain Bacteria; kingdom Pseudomonadati; phylum Pseudomonadota; class Alphaproteobacteria; order Rhodobacterales; family Roseobacteraceae; genus Phaeobacter; species Phaeobacter sp. PT47_59. The sequence goes on along the minus strand of NZ_JARCJL010000003.1, from coordinate 114,495 downwards.
CCTGATCCGCGCGCTGAAGGGTGATTTCACCCCCGAGCAGCACGTCGGTTTCGAGGCCGCAGCCTGGTACTGGCACTTCGTGGACGTTGTCTGGCTGTTCCTCTTCGTGGCGGTCTACGTCTGGGGCACCGCGGGCCTGGCCCACTAACCACAGTCCCCGGCTTCCGGGAATTGTAACAGGTACAGGTTTGTGGTTCCAAATTCCGCAGACAGATCGTAAGACACGCAGCGCGCGGGGGCTTCTCCCGCGCGCTTTTCATTGGCGATGAGGACGCGCAATGCGGCGGTTTATCTTTCTATCCCTGGTGGGCGGGCTGGGCCTTGCCGTGCTGCTGTCGCTGGGAACCTGGCAGCTGCAGCGCATGACCTGGAAGAAAGACCTCCTGCAGACCATCGACGCCCGTATCGCGGCGGCGCCGGTTCCCTTGCCGTCCGCCCCGCGTGAAGACCAGGACCGCTACCGGGCCGTCACTGTCCGTGGCGAGATCGAGGAGCGGGAACTGCATGTGTTCTGGGTGACCAAGGCTGCAACGACCGGCTACCGGATCATCTCTGCGCTGGTCACCGAGGACGGGCGGCGCGTTCTTCTGGATCGCGGCTTCGTTCCCGCCGCCGACAAGAATAATCCCCGTGCCGCTGGCGCCACTGCGATCACCGGTAACCTCCTGTGGCCCGACGAAGGCGATTGGACCACCCCCGCGCCTGAACTGGACGCCAATATCTTTTATGCCCGCGATGTCGCCCTGATGGCAAAGCAACTGTACACGGAACCGGTTCTGGTCGTCGCCCGCACGGCTACTCCAGAGGCGGCTGTGACGCCGCAGCCGGTCACGACGGCGGGCATTCCAAACAACCACTTGCAATATGCACTCACCTGGTTTTCGCTGGCCGCCATCTGGGCCGCGATGACCGCCTATTTCCTGAGGCGCAGCCGCGCCAAACCCGAAGGCTGAAGCGATGAAATACATCTCCACCCGGGGCCAAGCGCCCGAACTGACGTTCGAAGAGGCGATGCTGACCGGCCTCGCCCGTGATGGCGGTCTGTATGTGCCGGCCGAGATCCCGCAGATGAGCCCTGACGAGATCGCCGCCCTGTCGGGTCTCTCTTACGAGGAAACCGCCTTTCGCGTGATGCGTCCCTTCCTGGGCGATTGCTTCACCGATGAAGAGTTCCGCGAGATCATTGCCAAGGCCTATGCCGATTTCGGCCATGCCGCCCGCGCGCCGCTGAAACAGCTGGCCCCCAATCACTTCCTGTTGGAGCTGTTCCACGGGCCCACATTGGCGTTCAAGGATTTCGCCATGCAGCTGATCGGTCAGCTGTTCGAAGTGGCCCTGAAGCGGCGCGGCGAAAGCGTGACCATCGTGGGGGCGACCTCGGGCGATACCGGATCGGCGGCGATCGAGGCCTTCCGGGGCCTGGATGCGGTCAATGTCTTTATCCTTTATCCCCATGGCCGTGTCAGCGAGGTGCAGCGCCGTCAGATGACCACCCCTGCGGACAGCAATGTGCATGCGCTGGCGGTGGAAGGTGACTTTGACGATTGCCAGGCGCGCGTGAAGGACATGTTCAACGATTTCGGCTTCCGCGACGGGGTGAAACTGGCCGGTGTGAATTCGATCAACTTTGCCCGCGTGCTGGCGCAGGTGGTCTATTACTTCTCCTCCGCCGTCAGCCTCGGCGCGCCGCATCGCAAGATCAGCTACACCGTGCCCACCGGCAACTTTGGCGACATCTTCGCGGGCTATATCGCCAAGCAGATGGGCCTGCCGATCGACCAGCTGGTGGTGGCCACCAACCAGAACGACATCCTGCATCGCTGCCTGTCCGGCGAAGGCTACTACAAGGGCGACACAATCCCCTCGATCAGCCCGTCGATGGACATTCAGGTCTCGTCGAACTTCGAGCGCGCCCTGTTCTATGCCTATGATCAGGATGGCGCAGCCGTGGGCCAGCTGATGGATGAGTTGAAAAACGGCGGCTTTGACGTCTCCCAGGGCGCGATGCAGGCGCTGCGGGAAACCTATGTGTCGGGCCGCGCCTCGGAAGAGGAAACCATGGCCACCATCAAATCCGAAGTCGCGGCCTCGGGCGAATTGCTCTGCCCCCATGGAGCCGTCGGCGTGAAGGTTGCAAACGAGCTGCGCGCCTCCGATATCCCCATGGTGACGCTGGCAACGGCACATCCGGCGAAATTCCCCGCCGCCGTGGAAGAGGCCAGCGGCATCCACCCGCCGCTGCCGCCCCGCATGGCGGATCTCTATGAGCGGGACGAACGCGTCACCCGCATCGACAACGATCTGGCCGCCCTTGAGGCGCATATCCGAAAGACCATCGCGCATTGACAGTTCAGCAGCACACACTTCCCAACGGCTTCCGCATCGTTTCGGAACATATGCCGGGGCTGGAATCCGCCTCTATCGGGATCTGGGTCACCGCCGGAGGCCGCAATGAGCGCCCCGAGCAGAACGGCATCGCCCATTTCCTGGAGCATATGGCCTTCAAGGGCACCGAGCGCCGCACGGCGCTGCAGATCGCCGAGGCGGTCGAGGATGTGGGCGGTTACATCAACGCCTACACCAGCCGCGAGGTCACGGCCTATTACGCCCGGGTGCTGAAGGACGATGTGCCGCTGGCGCTGGATGTGATCGGCGATATCCTCTTGAACCCCGTGTTCGACCCGCATGAGATCGAGGTGGAGCGCAGCGTGATCCTGCAGGAGATCGGTCAGGCGCTGGATACGCCCGACGATGTGATCTTTGACTGGCTGCAGGAGGAAAGCTACCGCGATCAGGCGCTGGGGCGCACGATCCTGGGCCCGGCGGAGCGTATCCGGGCCTTCTCGCGCGATGACCTGCAAAGTTTTGTGGGGCAGCACTATGGTCCCGGCCAGATGATCCTCTCTGCGGCTGGCGCCGTGGATCACGATGCCCTGGTCCGTCTGGCTGAGGCGCAGTTCGGCCATATGGTAGCCCGTCCGCTGCTGCAGCCGGATCTGGCGCGGTTCACAGGCGGTGAAGCGCGGCGCGACAAGGATCTTGAGCAGGCGCATTTCGCACTCGCCTTTGAGAGCCCCGGCTACAAGGATGACGAGATCTACACGGCGCAGATCTATGCCAGCGCCATGGGTGGTGGCATGTCCTCGCGCCTGTTTCAGGAGGTGCGCGAAAAACGCGGGCTGTGCTACACGATCTTTGCCCAGGCCGGCGCCTATGCGGATACCGGGTCCACGACGATCTATGCGGGCACCTCGGGCGACCAGCTGGGCGAGCTGGCGCATATCACCATTGACGAGATGAAGCGTGCCGCCGAGGACATGAGCGAGGCGGAAGTCGCCCGCGCCCGTGCGCAGATGAAGGCGGGCATGCTGATGGGGCTGGAAAGCCCCTCGAACCGGGCCGAGCGTCTGGCGCGGCTGGTACAGATCTGGGGCAAGGTGCCCTCCCTTGAAGATACCGTGGCCCGCATTGATGCGGTCACCGTTGCGGATGTCCGCCAGATGGCGGAACAGCTGGCCGTGCAGGCCCCTGCGGCGCTGGCGCTTTACGGGCCGGTCGCAGAGGCGCCGGGGCTGGGGGATCTGCAGGAGAGGCGTGCCGCCTGATGCTGCTGCTTTCCCGTCGCAAGGTCCGGCTCGAAACCGAACGGCTGACGCTGAGGCCGCCGGTGCATGGCGATTTCCAGACCTGGGCGGCGCTGCGCCTGCAGAGCAAGGATTACCTGACCCCCTGGGAACCGGTCTGGGCGCCGGATCATCTCAGTCGCAAGGCCTTCACCAACCGGGTCTATTGGGCGCAGCGGGCGGTGTCCTCCGGAACGGCGCTGCCGCTGTTTCTGATCCGTCGTGAGGATCAGGAATTGGTCGGGGCGATCACGCTGGACAATATCCGCCGCGGCCCGGCCCAGGCGGGGACGCTTGGCTACTGGACGGGGCAGTCCTTTGCGCGCCAGGGCTACATGGCAGAGGCGATCGGGGCCGTCGTGCATTATGCCTTTGGCAAGCTCGAACTCAGCCGGATCGAGGCCGCCTGCCTGCCGGAAAATGTCGCCTCGCGTGGGCTGCTGGAACGGTCCGGCTTCAAATACGAAGGCGTTGCGCAATCATACCTTCAGATCAACGGGCGCTGGCGGACGCATGTGCTCTATGCCAGCCTGCGCCATGATCGCCGTGGCAAGACCCAGGTCGGCCAGGCCTGACGGCAGCCTTATCTCGCTCCGCTGGCGTGGCGCTCCCGCCCCCGCAGGTGCCCCGGCTGCGCCGGAAACCCCTTGGCGGCCTTGGGCATGGCACCGTGCAGGGCACGGTGCAGCGCCGCGCAGATGCGCGGCGCCGGGCCCAACCGGGGAGAGGCATTCCATGAATGTCGCGACCTGGGCGGGAGGGTTTTGCCTCCTGTTCGGGATCTATTGCGCTGAATTTATGATAGACCGGCTGACAGAAGGGTTTCTTGCGCTACTGTTGTGTCATGCGCCGACTGTCTGTTCACCTCCTTGCGATGTCCTTTGCCCTGCTCTTTACGATGCCTGCGGCGTCTCAAGAGCATCGCGCCAGCCATTGCATCGCCCTGGCGGAGGCGGCGCCGGGCATCCGCTACCTCCACAAGGCCAGTTGGCGGGCGCCGGTGCCGGAGTATTCGGTGCGTATCCGATATCTCGCCCATGCCAGCTTCCTGATCCAGACCGAAGGCGGGTTGAGCGCGGTGACCGATTTCACCGGCTTCACCGGATCGGCCGATTTCATGCCCGATGTGGTCACCATGAACCATGCCCATGAAACCCATTGGACCGCCCATCCCGACCCCGCGATCCCGCATGTCCTGAAGGGCTGGGGAGAGTTCGGAGAGGGGATCGATCATCACCTCGACCTGGGCGAGATGCTGGTGCGCAACGTTCCGACGGATATCCGCTCCCCTTACAGTGACGGGGTAGAGGTGGCCGGGAACTCGATCTTCGTCTTTGAGGTCGCGGGCCTGTGCATCGGTCACCTTGGCCATCTGCACCACATGCCGACGCCCGAGCAATTCGCCGCGCTGGGACGTCTTGACGTGGTGATGGCGGCCGTGGATGGCGGCATGACCCTTGCACTGCCCGAAATGGTGGAGGTCCTGCTCCGCCTGCGATCCTCGGTCATCCTGCCGATGCATTGGTTCACCGACTTTTCGCTGGAGCGTTTCCTGATCCAGATCGGCAACCAGGCTGAGGGAGAGTTCGATGTGGTGCAGGAGGGCGCGGCGGATATCACGGTCTCGCTGCGCAGCCTGCCGGACCGCCCGACAATCCACGTGCTGCGCCCCGCTTACCTGCGCAAGGAGGAATAGCCCCTCTTGCCTTGGGCGCCGGGATTGGACATGCAGGAGGTATGACACTGAATGCCGCCACTCCCGACTTCGCCGCCCGTCTTGCAACCCTTGTGCCGGACGGCGTGCTGTGCGCGGCCGAGCCACGCTACCTGGAAGAGCCGCGCGGGCGGTATCAGGGGCAGGCCGGGGTGCTGGCATTGCCCCGTAATAGCGAAGAGGTCGCCGCCCTGATCCGCGCCGCCAACGCAGAACGGGTGCCCGTGGTGCCCTATGGCGGTGGCACGGGGCTGGTCGGGGGGCAGGTCATGGCCGAGGGCCCGGCGCCGCTACTCTTGTCGCTGGAAAAGATGACGGCGATCCGCGCGGTCTATCCGGAGGAAAACGTCCTGATCGCCGAGGCCGGTGCGATCCTGGCGGATGTCCAGGCGGCGGCGGCAGAGGCCGGGCGCCTGTTCCCGCTGTCGCTGGCGGCTGAAGGCTCGGCCCGGATCGGCGGCAACCTTGCGACCAATGCGGGCGGGGTCAATGTGCTGCGCTATGGCAATACCCGCGATCTGTGCCTTGGCCTTGAGGCGGTTCTTCCCAGTGGCGAGATCTGGCACGGGCTGTCCCGCCTGCGAAAAGACAATACCGGCTATGATCTGCGTAACCTGTTGATCGGCTCCGAAGGGACGCTGGGGGTGATCACCGCGGCCTCCCTGAAGCTGTCGCCAATCCCGGCCGGGCGTGGCACGGCACTCTTCGTGGTGCCGTCCCCGCATGCGGCGATCTCGCTATTGTCCCTGGCGCGTGATGCCGTGGGGGAAGGGATCAGCGCCTTTGAGCTGATGCATCGCCAGGGATTGGAGTTCCTGGCCGAGACCCTGCCACAGGTGCGCCAGCCCTTTGCAACAGCCCCTGAATGGTGCGTGCTGATCGAACTGGGCCTTGCGCGCGGGCTCGATTCCGAGGTGGCACTGGCCGACCTGTTCGAGGCGGCAGTGGAGGCGGACCTGGCCTTGGACGGGGTGATTGCCCAATCCGAGGGGCAGCGCGATGCGCTATGGGCGGTGCGCGAAATGATCCCCGAGGCGAACCGGCTGATCGGCGCGATCTCCAGCCATGATATCTCGGTGCCGATCTCGGCCATTCCAGATTTCATCCGGCGCGGCGGCGGGGCCATTGCGCAGCTGGGGGACGGGGACATGCGGATCAACTGCTTTGGGCATCTGGGCGATGGCAACCTGCATTACAATGTCTTCCCGGCGGCTGGAAAGGCGCGCAAGGATTATGAACCGCTGTACGACAAGGTGAAACGCACGGTGCATGATCTGGTGCATGACTTCGGGGGCTCGGTCAGTGCCGAGCATGGGATCGGCCGGTTGAAGGTCAGCGATCTGGAACGCTATGGCGATCCGGTGAAATTGGAAATGATGCGGACGATCAAACAGGCTTTGGACCCGCATGGGATCATGAACCCCGGTGCGGTGCTGCGGCAGGGGGGGTAGCGCTCCCGCGCCCGCGGGATCTGGCTGGGCCAGAACCCGGACGGCCTTGGGCCCGGCAGCGGGCGGTGCCCGCTGTGTGCGGGTTGCCATGGCGGTGCGAGGCGTCAGGCCGCGGTAGGTGTTGCGGAGGGTCGCTCTGTACGGCTGCGCATCAAAAGCCAACCGATGATCAGGATATTCAGCCCGTTCCAGGCGATACCGTTGACAAAGGCCATCTGGTAGCTGCCGGTGACGTCATAGATCCAGCCGGACATCCATCCCCCCAGCGCCATGCCGAGGATGGTCATCATCATCACGAAACCGACCCGGGCGCCTGCCTCTTTCGGGGGCATGTATTCCCGTACGATCAGGGCATAGCTGGGCACGATGCCGCCCTGGGCGAGCCCAAAAAGCGCGCTCACCAGGTAGAGCGGTACCATCCCGTCAAACGGTAGGTAGAAGAACAGGGCGATACATTGCAGCACCGATCCGATCAGCAGGATGGCAACGCCGCCCAGACGATCGGCCGCAAGCCCCGAGATGATCCGGCTGACCACGCCGCCCAGGAGCATCAGCGACAGCATTTCGGCCCCCACGGCCGGGCCATATCCCAGCCCCACGCAATAGGCGACAATATGCACCTGTGGCATCGACATCGCCACGCAGCAGCCGATCCCGGCAAGCCCCAGAAGCCATTGCAGGCTGCGCGCCGACAGGCCCGCGCTGCGCGCCTTGAGCGCCGAGGCCGCATCAGAGGCGGCATAGGCCTCTGCCGGGACCCGGCGCCGCAGCAGCAGCGCAAGCGGGATCACCACGGTAACGGTAATCGCAGCGAGGGCAAGATAGACCATGCGCCAGCCGCTGGTCTCCAGCAGGCCTGCCAGCAGCGTCGGCCAGAGCGCACCGGAGAGGTAATTGCCGCTGGCCACCAGCGCCACGGCAATGCCGCGCCGCCGCAGGAACCAGTGGGAGATATCAGCGATCAGCGGCCCAAAGCCGACGGCGGTTCCAAGACCCAGCAAAAGATGCGTCAGGGACAGGAGCGCCATGCTGGGCGCAAGGGTCGACAGCACATAGCCGGATGCCGTGGCGCAGACCGCTCCGATCAGGGAGAGGGTGATGCCAAAGCGATCCACCAGCCGTCCGATCGCCAGGTTGCCAAGGGCAAAGCCCACCATGGTCAGCGTGTAGGGCATCGAGGAGGCGGCGCGCCCGGCGCCAAATTCCGCCTCGACCGCGGGCATGATCACGATGATGGCCCACATGCCCACATTGGCCACGGTTGCAATGGCCAGGGTCACCAGCAGGCGAAGCCAGGAGTAGCGGCTGTCGAGGATATCGGAAGTTGTCATGTCGGCACGCTAGGGCGCGGGCCGAGAGCCTGCAATAGAATTCGCCGGCCCCTGTCTGGGGCAGGAGCCGACTAATCTGCGCGGGCGTTACTTGGGCAGGATCACCTTGTCGATCACATGGATCACGCCGTTGCCTGCTTCGATATCGGCGGTGACCACGCTGGCGTCATTGACCATCACGCCCTTGTCCAGGTCGATCATGATAGTGCCGCCCTGGACGGTGGCCGCGCTCATGTCATCGGAAAGGTCGGTGGACATCACCTTGCCCGGTACCACGTGGTAAGTGAGGATCGAGATCAGCTGGTCCTTGTTCTCGGGCTTCAGCAGCTCTTCGACGGTGCCTTCGGGCAGGGCGGCAAAGGCGGCATCGGTGGGGGCGAAGACGGTGAAGGGGCCCTCGCCCTTCAGGGTGTCAACCAGACCCGCGGCCTGAACCGCGGCAACCAGGGTGTTGAAATCGCCGGCGCCGACGGCTGTATCGACGATATCCTTGGCCTGACCGCCGGCAAATGCCGCCCCGGTCATGAACAGGGTTGCGGCGGCTGTCGTCATCATCTTGCGGAACATCTGGGTTTCCTCTCTGTTTCGATTGCAAGACGCCCGTCACAGGCATCACGGTCACTACGGCAAAGACGGAAACCCGGATGTGGCGAAATTCAGCCGCCGGGGCTTTGACAAAAAGGCCGCCGGAACTAAGCCCGGCGACCTTTTGATTTCCAGTAAAGTCAATGTGATCACTGCGTGAGGATCCTGTTATCGAGGCGGCTGATCCGCGGCGTCAGTCGCCCTCGAACTCGCAGAGCACATGGACATCCATACCCATGTCTTCGAGCTTCTTGCGCCCGCCCAGATCGGGCAGATCGACGACAAAACTGCAAGAGACGATTTCACCGCCCAGGCGCTCGATCAGCTTGATGCCGGCCCCTGCGGTGCCGCCGGTGGCCAGAAGATCATCGACCACCAGAACCTTTTCACCGGGCTGGATGGCATCGTCGTGGATCTCGACGATCGCCTCGCCGTATTCCAGCTGGTATTCCTCGCTGATGGTGGTGCCGGGCAGCTTGCCCTTCTTGCGGATCGGCACGAAACCGACGCTCAGCTGGTGTGCGATGGCGCCGCCCAGGATGAAGCCGCGCGCCTCCAGGCCGACCACCTTGTCGATCTGCTCGCCCGCATAGGGGTGCAGCATCTGGTCGATGGCCATGCGAAAGCCGCGCGGATCGGCAAAGAGCGTGGTCACATCGCGGAACATGATCCCCTCGTGCGGGAAATCGACGATGGTGCGGATGTAGTCCTTGACGGCGGTCTTCTTGGGCATGGATGGCTCCTGCTTGCGGGGACGGTTGGCGTTTGCTCATGGCGTTTGGATCGCAAAGGCGACCTGGGCCGCTCCGGGGTTTGGCCGAAGCGCGCCCTCCATGCAAGGGAAACCTTGGGAGATCAGACTGCCGGGCGCCGCAGCAGGGCGGTGAACAGCCCCATGCCAACCAGGGCCGCCCCGCCTGTACGGGTCAGCGCGCGGATCGCGGCAGGTTTCGCGATCCAGTCGCGCATGTGCCCGGCCAATAGCGCATAGGCCAGTGCGTTGAGCGCGGCCAGGGTCACGAAGGTGGCGATCAGGATCGAGAACTGCGGCAGGAGCGGTTCACTTGGGCGCATGAACTGCGGCACGAAGGCGATGAAGAAGGCGATGGACTTCGGGTTGAGCGCGGTCACCAGCGCCGCATGGCCAAAGACGCCGCGGGTTTCTCCGCTGGTGCTGTCCAGAACGGTGAGGCCACCGGTGGGGGCGCTGCGCCAGAGCTTTACCCCCATCCAGATCAGATAGGCGGCGCCCACCCATTTCAGCACCGAAAACAGCGTGGCCGAGGTCAGCACCAGCGCCCCAAGCCCCAGCAGCGAGGCGGTCATGGCGATGAAATCGCCAAGCGCGACGCCAAGTGCGGTCGCCACAGCCACCTGTCGGCCGCGGGAGAGCGCATAGCTCAGCACCAGAAGGATGGTGGGGCCGGGGATCAGCAGCAGCGCCACGGATGCGGCCACAAAGGCAAGCCAGAGGTTCAGATCCATCGTCGTCTCCTGTGTGGTTCGGGGGCCTTGACCTCAGGGTCAGGCGTTCAGAACGCGCCCGGCCACGGCGTCCAGCTTGGACAAGAGCGCCGGGTCGCGTTTTTCGGGGGCGGTCATGATGGCAAACTCCAACGCCCGGTCGCAGCCATGCGGGCAGGGCGCGCGCTCGGCGCCGAGGATGCCGGGCAGGCGGCGCACCAATTCGCGGCCATTGTTCGAATTGCCCTGAAGCGTCGCCAGAATCGCACTGATGTCCACCGCGCCGTGATCCGGGTGCCAGCTGTCATAGTCGGTGACCATGGCGATGGAGGCGTAACAGAGCTCCGCTTCACGGGCGAGCTTGGCCTCGGGCATGTTGGTCATGCCGATCACGTCGCAGCCCCAGCTTTCGCGGTACATCTTGCTTTCCGCGACGGAGGAAAACTGCGGTCCCTCCATGCACAGGTAGGTGCCGCCCCGGTGCACCTTGATGCCCGCATCGCGCGCGGCAGCCTCGGCGGCGTCGCTCAGGCGGTCACAGGTGGGGTGGGCGACGCTCACATGGGCGACGCAGCCGGTGCCGAAGAAGGATTTCTCGCGGGCAAAGGTGCGGTCGATGAACTGGTCCACGATGACGAAATCGCCTGGCGCCATCTCTTCGCGAAACGATCCGCAGGCAGAAACGGAAAACACATCCGTGACCCCAAGCCGTTTCAGCGCGTCGATATTGGCGCGGTAGGGCACTTCGGTCGGGGAATGCACGTGACCGCGCCCGTGGCGGGGCAGGAAAGCCATTGTTACGCCGTCCAGCGTACCTGTCAGGATCTGGTCCGAGGGGGCGCCCCAGGGCGTTTCCACATTGACCCATTCGGCCCCGTCAAGCCCGTCGATGTCATAGATGCCCGAGCCGCCGATCACGGCGATCATGGTCTGTTTCGAAGTCTCTGCGCTCACCTCTGGGTCTCCCGCTGGAATACTGACTGGAATATTGGCGTTGCCTTGTTGTGCCGCCGGGCCGATGCGTTGGCAAGAGGGGCATCCTGTTGACGCGGTCATTGCAGGCCGATGGTTTTCGCGGCGATGCCCCCATAGGCGATGGGCAAACTGCGGGCAGGGAAAAGGGCAACACGGCGGAGAAGGCCCGCAAACCTTGTGTCACGGGGCGATTTGGTCTAGGGGCGGGTCAGCACAGTGACCTCCTCCAATCACAGGTATTCTTGATGAAACGCGCCGCCATGGCCCTTTTGGCCAATCGTATCTCTCCGCCCAACCTTTCGATCATGCAGGACGAGGGCTGGTCCGTGGGCCGGGTGCGGACCGAGCTTCTATCGGGGCTGACCGTGGCGCTCGCCCTGGTGCCCGAGGCGGTGGCCTTTGCCTTTGTCGCGGGCGTGCACCCGCTGGTCGGCCTTTATGCGGCCTTCATGGTCGGTCTGATCACGGCGGTGATCGGCGGGCGGCCCGGCATGATCTCTGGCGCCACGGGGGCGCTGGCGGTGGTGATGGTGGCACTGGTGGCCGAGCATGGAGTCGAATACCTCTTTGCCACGGTAATCCTGATGGGGATCCTGCAGGTCATTGCCGGGGTGATGCATTGGGGCAAGTTCATCCGCCTGGTGCCGCATCCGGTGATGCTGGGTTTCGTGAACGGTCTGGCCATCGTGATCTTCCTGGCGCAGCTGACGCAGTTCAAGGTGCCGGGCACGGGTGGGGCCGAATGGCTGAGCGGCATGTCCCTGTACCTGATGCTGGGTCTTGTGGGGCTGACCATGCTGATCATCTGGGGCACGCCTAAGATCACCAGCGTCATCCCGGCGCCGCTGGCGGGGATCGGTATCGTGGCGATCCTGGTGATTGCACTGGGCCTTGATGTACCGCGCGTCGGCGACATGGCTTCGATCGAGGGCGGACTGCCGAGCTTCCACAACCCGTTCGGCACCGGCGAGGGGCTGTATGGCACCATGCTGGCGCCCTTCACCTTCGAGACCTTCCAGATCATCCTGCCCTATGCGGTGATCCTGGCCGCCATCGGGTTGATCGAAAGCCTGCTGACCTTGAACCTGGTGGGAGAGATCACCGGCAAGCGCGGCGGTGCCAGCCAGGAGTGTATCGCGCAAGGCACGTCCAATATCGTGACCGGATTTTTTGGGGGCATGGGCGGCTGCGCCATGATCGGCCAGTCGATGATCAACGTGAAATCGGGGGGCCGCACCCGCATCGCCGGGATCGCCGCGGCGCTGTTCCTGCTGCTGTTCATCGTCGTGGCCTCGCCGCTGATCGAACAGATCCCGCTGGCCGCCCTGGTGGGCGTGATGTTCATGGTGGTGATCGGCACCTTTGCCTGGAACAGCTTCAAGGTGATGACCAGGGTGCCGTTGACGGATGCCTTTGTCATCGTGCTGGTGACCGTTGTGACGGTGATGACCGACCTTGCCATTGCCGTGGTTGTGGGTGTGATCGTTTCGGCTCTGGCCTATGCCTGGAACAACGCCCGCCGCATCCATGCCCGAACCCGTGAGTCCCAAAGCGACAAGGGCGCCAAGGTCTATGAGATCGAGGGACCGCTGTTCTTTGGCTCCACCGACGGCTTCATCGAGCTGTTCGATGTGGCGGGCGACCCCGACCGCGTGATCGTCGATTTTGCCAACAGCCGCGTGGTGGACCAATCCGCTCTGCAGGCGATCGAGGCGCTGGCGGCCAAATATGAGGAGGCGGGCAAGACCATCGTGTTGCGTCACCTCAGCCGCGATTGTCACCAGCTTCTGTCCAAGGCGGGTCACCTGATGGTCGATAGTGATGATGACCCGGAATACGCATTGGCGGTGGATTATTCGGTCAAGACGGGGGTTTTGGGCGGGCACTGAGTGCAGCCATAGTTCTGTATCGGGGGCCTGTGGATGCGGATCCACAGGCCCTTTTGATTGGAAGATCATCTCGGGCTCACCAAAGCAGCAGCATCAGATCCCCCCTCGCGCTGCCCGTCTGGCACAAGGCCTGCCCGGCGTGACAAGCAAAATGGCCGTATCCACGCCCCCCCAAAAAAGGGGGGGCGCGGAGCCTCGGCAATTTGGCTTGCACTTGACCCGGCCTTGCGCCCTTGGGCCTGCGTCGAGGGTGGCTCCGAAGCAGCAGCTTGGGCGGGGCTTAGTCCGGGGCGAGGCTTTCGAGCATGTCGAGATCGCCAGAGGTCAGCGCAGGTTCGGCGCGCAGGATCAGGTCGACCGGCCAGTCCCACCATTTCAGCGCCAGCAGCCGCGCGATCTGGGGCTTGGAAAAGCGGAACCGTTCGGCGCGACCCGGATTGCCGGTGACGATGCCATAGGCGGGCACCGTGCCACGCACCACGGCGCCCGCGCCGATGATGGCGCCATCGCCGATGCGGGCACCAGGCAGGATCATTGCGCCATAGCCGATCCAGACATCGTTGCCGATCACCGTATCGCGGGTATCGGGCTGAAACCCGGCCATCTGATCAGGATCAAAGACCGGGAAGGGGTAGCAGGAGAGCCCCTCCTGCCCGTGATTGGCCGAAGAGGTGATGAAGCGTGCGCCATGGGCGATCTGGCAGAAGCGCCCGATCACCAGCCTCTCGCGCGCGCCGGGAAAGAGATAGGGCGCCAGATGCGCTGCCCAGTCCTGTGGTGGATCGAAATCCGAGGCATAGCTATAGGCGCCGACTTGAAAGTTCGGATGGTCCACCGCCTGTTTCAGCATCACGGTGCCCGCGTGGGGGCTGCCGTCGGGCAGGATGATCGGGTGGCGCAGGCCGGGATCGGGCAGGGGCATGGTCCAGTCGCCTCAATCGTCGGGGCGCGCCAGCGAGAAGACCTCTGTCACGCGGGAGTAATCGCGGTAGCCAAGGCGCGCGAGCGGCTCGAAGGTGGTGACATCGAACAGCCCGTCCTTCAGGCAATCGTCGCGCAGGTGCACGCCGGTCACCTCGCCAAAGGCGACGCGGTTGGAGACGCCGGGCAGGTCGACGATCTTGGTGAGCTTGCATTCCAGCGCCGCAGGGGCATCTGCAATCCGGGCGCAGTTGATGGTCTCGCATTCAACCGCTGTGAGGCCCGCATGAGCGAACTCATCCACCTCTTTGCCCAGGGTCTGCGAGCTGGCGTTCATCGCATCGCGCATGGCGTAGGCGACGATATTGACGCAGAAGACGCCGGTTTCCTCGATATTGGCCATGCTGTCCTTGGTGTTCGCCTGGTCGTCCTTGCTGCCTGTCGAGGCGAACATCACCTGGGGCGGTGTGTAGGCGACGCCGTTGAAGAAGGAATAGGGCGCCAGGTTGTTCACGCCGTCGCCCGAGCGGGACGAGATCCAGCCGATCGGGCGCGGGGTGATCACAGCGTTGAACGGGTTGTGGGGCAGGCCGTGGCCGTCTTCGGGGCGGTAGAACATGCGCATCTCCAAGTGTTTGCTCAATGCTTAGGCCCGTGTTAGGGCGATTTCCACCCCTCTTGGGACGATTTCGCGGAGGCGTGAGTGGCGTGATCGAATTGAAACCGGAGCAGCCCGACGACCGCTGGGAGGTCGAGGCCCTATACGATCTGTGCTTTGCGCCGGGGCGCGAGGCGCTGTCCTCCTATCGTTTGCGCGATGGGGTGGCGCCGGTTTCGGGATTGAGCCTGGTGGCGCGGGATGAGCAGGGCATCCTGGCCGGTGCGATCCGGTTCTGGCCGGTGCATGTCGGGGCGGCGGATGCGCTATTGCTGGGGCCGGTTGCGGTCCACCCCACGCATCAGGGCGAGGGGCTGGGGGGCTCGCTGATCCGCGACAGCCTGGCGCGGGCGGTTGAGAGCGGCTGGAAGCGGGTCATGCTGGTGGGCGATGCGCCCTATTACAGCCGGTTCGGGTTTGAAAAACTGGCAGGCGCCGTGATGCCGCCGCCGACCAACCCCGAACGGGTGCTGGGCCTGGCCCTGTCAGAAGGGGCCTGGGATGACATCCGTGGGGATGTGACCCGATGGCACCGCAATTGTGCGTGAATCTGCAAAGCCCGCTTCAATAGCGCCCCGGTTATCTGCTATCACAGGGTCAGGAAGGGGCGATGCCCCGCACATCAGGTGTTGACCCATTGAACCAATCGGCGCTCTCTGCTGTCTCAAAGACGCAGACGGATACCGCGACACAGGTCGCAGCCCTGTGTTTTCGCATCACCAGGACCGGAAAGCCGCGGATCCTGATGATCACTTCGCGTGGAACCGGGCGCTGGATCCTGCCCAAGGGCTGGCCCATCCCGGGACGCAGCCTGGCCCAATCCGCCGCGATCGAGGCCTGGGAAGAGGCGGGCGCGCGGGGCGTGCCGCTGGATCAGTGCCTGGGGGAATACGCCTATGAAAAGTGGCGGCGTGAATTGACACCTCTGCCCTGTGTGGTGCGTGTCTATCCGGTGCTGGTCACCGGGCTGCAGGACAATTTCCCGGAGCAGGCGGAACGGCAGCGGGCCTGGAAGTCCCCGCGCAAGGCCGCAGCGCTGGTGCAGGAAAAGGGATTGCAGGGGATTTTGGCCGGGTTCGATCCGCTGACACTTGGCTCGGATCTTTTCAACTCTTGAAGTTTGGGCACCGCAGTACCTATTGGGCAGGAGCAGCAACGGGATAACAGATGATACGTTACAGCCTGAAATGCGCCGAAGGCCACAGCTTTGACAGCTGGTTCCAGTCCGCCGCCGCCTATGACAAATTGGCCGTCGCCGGGCTGGTCTCCTGTGCGGTCTGTGGCTCGGAGAAGGTGGAAAAGGCCATCATGGCGCCGCGCGTGCGCCCCGGCCGCAAGGCGGTCTCCTCGGTCGGCGAGGCCGAGAGCCCTGATGCGGCGCAGCCCTCGAACAGCCACGAACCGGCGGCCCCGGCCCAGACGCAAGGCGCCCTGAGCGCGCCGGCCAGCGAAATGGAAAAGGCGATCCAGGAGCTGCGCAAGAAGGTCGAGGAGAACTCCGACTACGTGGGCAAGGATTTTGTATCGCAGGCACGGGCGATGCATCTGGGCGATGCCCCGGCCCGTGCGATCCATGGCGAGGCGCGCCCGGAAGAGGCCAAATCGCTGATTGAAGACGGGGTGCCGGTGCTGCCTTTGCCGTTCGGCCCCGCGCGAAAGACGAATTGAAGGGATCCATCCATGCATGCAGTTGTCACCGGGGCAAGCCGGGGTATCGGGCGGGAGTTGGTCACGCGGCTGACGCAAGCCGGGCATGAGGTCACCGGCACCTCCCGCGATCATTCCTCCGGCGTGCGGCTGGATGTCTGCGATCCCGGTCAGCAGGCGCGTTTTGCCGCGCAGCTTGGCGACAAGCCGATCGATCTTCTGGTCTGCAATGCCGGTGTCTACCTCGACAAGGGGATGGCCCTGGAGGAATACACCGCCGAGGTTTGGGCCAAGAGCCTGGCGGTCAATGTCACCGGCGTATTCCTGACGGTACAGGCGCTGTTGCCGAATCTGCGGCTGTCCAAGGTGCCGAAGATCGCGATCATCTCCTCGCAGATGGCGAGCCATGCCCGCGCCCCGGGGGGCAGCTATGCCTATCGCGCCTCCAAGGCGGCGGCGCTCAATATCGGGCGTAACCTGGCCAGTGACCTGCGGCCCGAGGGCATCGCGGTCGGGATCTACCACCCCGGCTGGGTGCGCACCGACATGGGCGGCAGCGAAGGCGAGATTTCGGTTGAGGAGTCCGTGACCGGCCTCCTGCATGAATTCGATGTGCTGGATATCGAAACCACCGGGTGTTTCCATACCTGGGATGGGCGTATCCACGCCTTCTGAGGCGCTTTTGTCTCAGACTGCCAAAGAACAAAGGCCGGAGCAGATCTGCTCCGGCCTTTCTTGATGGTCAGGGGGCATGCCTGAGGACGGCATGCAAAGGGAGGGCGGCGGCCCTCAGTCCCAGCAACTGACCAGGACGGTCATGCCGGTGGCATGGCGCACCAGGGCTTCGTTCGAGAGCGCGCTGCCATCCCCCGCCTGTTCGGAAGCCTTGACGCCTGCCGCGAGCAGGGCTTCGCGCAGGGTCGCGGCGGAGAGGCCAAAGCTGACGCCCTCGGGCAGGATGCGCCCCTGGATCTGATGCGGCAGCAACATGCCCAGTACCGCGCCAGAGGCATCCAGGACCGGCCCGCCGACATCGCCAGGCTGGGCGCTCAGATCCAGGCGGATGACGCCGCTGTCGCCATCCAGGCTCTTGAGGTCGGCCAGGGTGCCAAAGGTCAGGCTGGGGGCGCCCAGGACCCCTTCGTAGGAAAAGCCCGAAGCGGCGACGTCGGATTTCAGACGCGGGGATTGGGTGATGAAGCCGGCCACGGCGATGGGGGCCAGCTTGTCGACGGGCTCCAGGATCGCCAGGCCGGTTGCCGGGTCATTGACCGCAACCGTGGCCTGATACCCGTGATCGAGGGTGATCCGGCTGCAGCCCGCGACCACATCCGAGGTGGTCACGACGGCGCCGTTCTGCCCCACGAAGAAGCCCGAGCGCGACAGGCGCGGTTTGCGTACCTCGAGACCGGCCAGCAAATCCACGCTCTGTGCCAGATCGCTGCCCGCGGCATCGTCCAATACCCCGTCGATCCGGGTGAAACTGTCCTGCATCGCGGCCAGAACACGGGCGCGGCGGGCATCGTCCCCGGCGGGCCAGATCAGGGTAAAGCCCTTGATCTCGCCGTTTTTCAGGCTGGCTTCGGTATGGGAGACGATCCGGCCATTGCGTCCTTCGATGGTGAAACTGTCGCTGCCGCGTTCACGCGGGCCCTCCAGCGGGACGACTTCCAGCGTCTGCATGATGTCATAAAGGCCGAACAGGGTGTTCTTGTCGCC
The DNA here is from genome assembly GCF_028890025.1 of Phaeobacter sp. PT47_59. NCBI lineage: Bacteria > Pseudomonadati > Pseudomonadota > Alphaproteobacteria > Rhodobacterales > Roseobacteraceae > Phaeobacter > Phaeobacter sp. PT47_59. The sequence goes on along the minus strand of NZ_JARCJL010000003.1, from coordinate 96,518 downwards.
GCGCTGGCTGATCAAGAGCACGCGCACTCCAAGGTCGCCACTGCTGTCATATTGGGCAAAGGGCGATTCATAGCGGGCAAAGGCAACTTCGCCAGCGGGAATTTGCATGGTAATGCCCGCACCGGTATCCATGACCTCGGCCATGCCGACGGAAATCAGCGGCGCATTGTAATCGTCGAGCAGCAGCTTGCGCTGGGCGGTGGTCAGAACGCCGGTGGGCTCAAACCCCTTGTAGACCTGCCAGTCGGACATGGATTGGCGGGTGCCCCGGCCAAAGGAGCCATCGATGGCCGCGGTGTAGAAACCGGCGGCCTTGAGGGCGACTTGCAGCTCCATTTTCTCGTCGCGGGACAGGGCCTGTTCGCTGCGGCGCGCCTGTGCGGGCGTCTCATCCGGGAGGGTCACCTGCGGTTGCGGTGCGCTGACGGCGGGGTCTGCGGCCTGCGCCGTGACCGGGGCCACCGCCGTTGCCTGATCGCGCGCACCAACCGGGTAGAACTGGTTGCGCAGATTGGCCTGGAAGGCGATGAAACTGTCGCGCGGGATCTGTCTTTCGGTGCGGTAGACCTGCAGGACCCGTTCCGCATCGGCGCGCGAATAGGGGCCGAGCACGATACCGTACCATCCTGCGCCAAGGGTGAACCCGGCCACATCCGGCAGGCGGGCGGCATAGGACTGTGCTTCCTGTTGGGCCTCGGCAAGCGAGGGGCGCGCGGCGATCTGAATCCAGACGCTTTCCTGACCGGCCTGTTGCGCCTGCACCGGGGCAACCAGATAAAATGCAATTGTATTGAGCGCCAGCAGCAGGGCGGTGAGTATTCTTTTCATTGCAGGACCTCTATCCCGATGGGGTAAAATGTTGGAGCGCAGATAAACATTTTGCCGGGACAAATGAAACTCCCGGGAGGGGGGAATTCATCGCTTGATGCAGCAATCCATCACCTTTGATCCAATCCGAGGCACAAGGCCCGCCTGTGCCGGACATGCGGCACGACTAGCCGTTGACCATGGGCGGGGGCTTGCATAGGAAGAACACCGCATTTGCTGTCCTATCGAGATGTCCCAGAGAGGGATCTGACATGACCCAGACCACCAGCGGCGCTGCCGCCTCTTCCGCTCCTGCGGGCGCCCCGCGCTCTTTCCAGGAGATCATCCTGCGGCTTCAGGCCTATTGGGCATCCAAGGGCTGCGCCATCATGCAGCCCTATGACATGGAAGTGGGCGCGGGCACCTTTCACCCGGCCACGACCCTGCGCTCGCTGGGTTCGGCGCCCTGGGCCGCCGCCTATGTGCAGCCCTCGCGCCGCCCGACCGACGGGCGCTATGGTGAGAACCCGAACCGCTTGCAGCACTATTACCAGTATCAGGTGCTGATCAAACCGAGCCCGCCGAACCTGCAAGAGCTGTATCTTGGCAGCCTCGAAGCCATTGGCATCGACATGGAGCTGCACGACATCCGTTTCGTCGAGGACGACTGGGAAAGCCCGACCCTGGGTGCCTGGGGACTGGGCTGGGAGGTCTGGTGCGACGGTATGGAAGTCAGCCAGTTCACCTATTTCCAGCAGGTGGGCGGCCATGACTGCGCCCCGGTCTCCGGCGAGCTGACCTACGGGCTGGAACGTCTGGCGATGTATGTGCTGGGCATCGATCACGTGATGGACATGCCCTTCAACGATCCGGATGCGCCGATCCCGCTGACCTATGGCGATGTCTTCAAGCAGACCGAAGAGGAATACGCGCGCTGGAACTTCGATGTCGCCAACACCGAGGTGCTGCTGCGCCACTTTGAAGAGGCCGAACAGGAATGCACCCAGATCCTGTCGCAGGAGCATATCGATCCCAAGACTGGCAAGCGCATCATCATGGCGCACCCGGCCTATGACCAGTGCATCAAGGCCAGCCATATCTTCAACCTGCTGGATGCGCGCGGGGTGATTTCCGTCACCGAGCGTCAGGCCTATATCGGTCGTGTGCGGGCGCTGGCCAAGCAATGCGCCGACGCATTCGTGCAAACCGAAGCGGGCGGCCAGGCCGCCTGAGGGGGATAGATGCCATGCTGGGCAAGGTTCTTGCAATCATCCTGGGGATCTCGGCGCTGGTCGCCGGGGCCTCTATGTACTACCTGCAGGTCTATGGGTTCTACGAGGATGTGACGCTGCAGCCGGGGCGCGATGTGGTGCTGACACCGCTGGACGGCTCGGATCCGCGCCCGATCGCCTATGAGGGTTTTCAGGCGATCGATGCCGACAGCTCTCCGATCCGCTATAGGGCTTGTTTCACAACCCGTCTGACGCCGCAGGATCTGGCCCGGGAATACACCCTCTCCCAGCTGACCACGCCGCGCAATGCGCCGGGCTGGTTCGACTGTTTCGATGCCGCTGCCCTGGGCGCCGCCTTGCAGGATGGCTCGGCAACCGCCTTCCTTTCGGTCAAGAACATCTCTTACGGGGTGGACCGGATCGTGGCGATCACCGACCAGGGCCAGGGCTTTGCCTGGCACGAGCTGAACAATTGCGGCAAGCAGACCTATGATGGCAGCGCCATCGTCACCGAAGCCTGCCCCGAACGGGATTGATGAAAAACCTGTCAGCCCGCCACCCGTTACTGTACTGACCGACTGAAGACTGTCTTGCGCCCCCCCAACCACACTGCGCAACTACCCCAGAGGACCTGGAATGCCCGACCTGCTGATTGAACTGTTTTCCGAGGAAATCCCGGCCCGCATGCAGGCGCGTGCGGCGGAGGATCTGAAAAAGCGGATGACCGACGGTCTGGTCGAGGCCGGTCTCACCTATGCGGCGGCCCATGCCCTGTCGACACCGCGCCGCCTGACCCTGGCGCTGGAGGGCCTGCTGGCCGAAAGCCCCACCATCCGGGAAGAGCGCAAAGGCCCCAAGGTCGGCGCGCCGGACAAGGCGGTCGAGGGCTTCCTGCGCGGTGCCGGGATTTCCCGCGATCAGCTGGAAGAGCGCGACACGCCCAAGGGCGCCGTCTACTTTGCCATGATCGAAAAGCCGGGCCGCCCGGCGGCGGAGATCATCGCCGAGGTTCTGGAAACAACGATCCGCAATTTCCCCTGGCCGAAATCCATGCGCTGGGGGGTTGGATCCCTGCGCTGGGTGCGTCCCTTGCAATCGATCCTCTGCATCCTGTCGGATGAAGCGGGCGCCGAAGTCGTGCCCTTTGAAATCGATGGCCTGACGGCAGGCGACACCACGCAAGGCCATCGCTTCATGGCGCCGGGTGCCTTTGTGGTCAGCTCATTCGAGGATTACAGTGTCAAGCTGAAGCGTGCCCATGTGATCCTGGATCCGGCGGAACGCGCCGATGCGATCTGGCATGACGCCACCAACCAGGCCTTTGCCGCAGGGCTTGAAGTGGTCGAGGACAAGGGCCTTCTGGCCGAGGTCGCGGGCCTCGTGGAATGGCCGGTGGTGCTGATGGGCAAGATCGATGACGATTTCCTCGGCCTGCCGCCCGAGGTGCTGCAGACCTCGATGAAGGAGCATCAGAAGTTCTTCTCGGTGCGCAATCCCAAGACGGGCCGGATCGAAGGCTTCATCACCGTTGCCAACCGCGAGACCGCCGATCACGGCGCCACCATTCTGGCGGGCAACCAGAAGGTGCTGTCGGCGCGTCTGGCCGATGCGAAGTTCTTCTGGGAGAACGACCTGCGCATCGCCAAGGCGGGCATGAGCAGCTGGACCGAGGCGCTGGCGAATGTGACCTTCCACAACAAGCTGGGCACCCAGGCCGAGCGGATCGAACGTATCGCCGCGCTGGCGCGCGAGCTGGCGCCGGTGATGGGCGCCGATGCGGATCTGGCCGAGCAGGCCGCGCGTGTGGCCAAGGCGGATCTCTCGTCCGAAATGGTCTATGAGTTCCCCGAGCTGCAGGGCCTGATGGGCCGCTACTACGCCGAGGCAGCTGGCTTGCCGCAGGACGTTGCGAACGCCTGCCAGCAGCATTACTCGCCGCTCGGGCCCTCGGATGATGTGCCGACCGAGGCGCTTTCGGTCGTGGTCGCCCTGGCCGACAAGCTGGACACGCTGACCGGCTTCTGGGCCATCGACGAAAAACCGACCGGCTCGAAGGATCCCTTTGCCCTGCGCCGTGCCGCGCTGGGGGTGATCCGTCTGGTGTTGGAAAACGATATCCGCACGCCCTTGGATCAGCATATCGATGCGCATCTGCTGCGGCACGAGCTGGCGCAGAACGGTGATGATGCGGTGTCGGCAGGGCTGATGAAGGACATGATCGAGGAGATTGCCGACCACGGTGTCTTTGGCTCGGCCGTGCGTACGGTTCTGGATGCCTTCGATGGGGATCTGCCCAAGCATATGGAAGAGCTGAAGGAGAGCCTGCCGGATGTGTCGCGCGATCTCCTGGGCTTCTTCCATGACCGCCTGAAGGTCTTCCTGCGCGATCAGGGCATCCGTCACGATGTGATCGACGCCTGTATCGCCATGGCGGGTAATGACGATCTGACCCTGCTGGTCAAACGCGCCCGCGCGCTGGAGGCCTTCCTAACGACCGAAGACGGGGAAAACCTGCTGCAGGGCTTCAAGCGCGCCAACAACATCCTGTCCCAGGCCGAGGAAAAGGACGGGGTGGAGTATTCCTTTGGGGCCGACAAGAAATTCGCCGAGGACGAGAGCGAAAACGCGCTGTTCGATGCGCTGGAGCTGGGCGAGGGGGCGATCTCCTCGGCCATCAAGGCCGAGGATTTCGCGGCCGCCATGGGCGGCATGGCCGCGCTGCGGCAGCCGATCGACGCCTTCTTCGAGGCGGTGCAGGTCAACTCCGACAACGATATCGTGCGTCGCAACCGGCTGAACCTGCTGGGCCAGATTCGCAAGGTCTGCGGCCAGGTGGCGGATCTAACCCGGCTGGAGGGCTGAGCCCGGCGCATCGCGCCAAGGCAGTAAGTTGAAACGCCGCGTCCCGAGCGCGGCGTTTTTTCTTGGAATGACGGCGCGCCGCCGCTTCCCCCTTGCAGGAGCGCCAAGGGGGCTTATGCTGCAGGGCGCGGCAGGTGCCGCAGTGCAGAAAGTTCAGGATAGACCATGCCCGATGCGCCCCTGGCCACGCTGATCACCCCGGTAGCTCCGATTGCAACCTCCAGTCATGGCGGGCGGGCCAAGTGCCTGCAGCGGCTGGTGCGGCTGGATCTGCCGGTACCGCGCACGGTCGCGCTCTCCTTTGATGCGGTGCATGAAATCGCCAGTGGCGACATGCCGGACATCGACAAGATCCTGGCGAGTTTTCCCGCCGATGCGCTGCTCTGCGTGCGCCCCTCCTCCGAGGATCCCGATTGGGGCGGTCCCGGTGCGATCCTCAATATCGGCATGAACGAGGCGCGCTGCAAGGAACTCTGCGCGCGCCTCGGCGAGGAGGCGGCCGCGGGTCTGTACCTGCGCTTCGTGCAATCCTACGCCGTGCATGTGGCGCGGCTTGACCCGGATGCCTTTGACGATGTGGAGGATGGCGGCCCCGACGCCCTGCGCGAAACGCTGCAGGCCTATGAGGCGGAAACCGACGAACCTTTTCCGCAGGATCCGGCCGAGCAACTGGCCGCGGTGCTGCGCTCCATGGCACGCGCCTGGGAGGGGACCTCGGCGCGGCTGTTGCGACAGGCCAAGGGAGCCCCGGCCGATGCGGGGCTTGGCCTAGTGGTACAGGAGATGATCCCAGGCCTGGGACAGGGCGAATGCGGATCCGGCGTTTTGCAACTGGTGGAGCCAAAGACCGGCAAGCCGCAGTTGACCGGGCGCTACCTGAGCCAGTCTCAGGGGCGCGAGGCGCTGGGCGATGGCGCCGGGGCCTTGTTCCTGGAAAAGGACGCGCGCGGTCCCTCGCTGGAGGAACTGGCGCCGACGGCCTTTGCGGAGCTCAAAACCCATGCCCAGCTGATGCGGCGGCGCCTGCGCGAAGAGATGCAGGTGGAATTCGTGATCCAGGACGATACCGTTCATATTCTGGATGGGGTGCGGGTGGCGCGCTCGGCCCAGGCGGCGGTGCGCATTGCCGTGGCCCTGGCGCAGGATGGGATCATCCCTGCGCATGAGGCGGTGATGCGGGTCGATGCCCATGCCATGAACGAGCTGCTGCACAGGCAGGTGGCCCCGGACGCAAAGCGTGACGTGATCGGTTCGGGGATCGCCGCCAGCCCTGGTGCGGCCACTGGCGCCCTGGTCTTTACCGCCGCCGAGGCCCAGGCCAGCGCGGCGCGGGGCGAGCCCTGCATCCTGGTGCGGCGCGAAACCTCTCCGGAGGATGTGCGCGGCATGCATGCGGCGGTTGGCGTTCTGACCGAACGGGGCGGCATGACCAGCCATGCGGCGGTGATCGGACGCGGGCTGGGCGTGCCCTGTATCGTCGGTGCCTCGAACATGAAATTCCCTCCGAAAATCAAGAAACTGATTGCCCAGGACGGTCGGGTCTTCTCGGCGGGCGATCTGGTGACCATCGATGGCAGCAGCGGCCAGGTTCTGGCCGGAGAGCCGGAAATGCTGGAGGCGGCACAGGACGATGCCTTCCAGACCCTGTTGACCTGGGCGGACGAGGCGCGGGACATGGGCATTCGCGCCAATGCGGACACACCTGCCGACGCCCAGACCGCCCGCAATTTCAAGGCCGAGGGCATCGGGCTGTGCCGCACCGAGCACATGTTCTTCGATCCGGGCCGCCTGACCATGATGCGCGAGATGATCTTCGCCGAAACCTCGGCCGGGCGCGCGGCGGTTCTGGCGCGGCTCTTGCCGATGCAGCGCAAGGATTTCCGGGAGTTGTTCCGCATCATGGAGGGGCTGCCGGTCTGTATCCGCCTGTTTGATCCGCCCTTGCATGAATTCCTTCCCACCACGACCTCGGGTCAGCGTGAACTCTCCGAGGCGCTGGGTATTCCGGTCAGCGATGTCACCCGGCGGGTCGAGGAGATGGAAGAATACAACCCCATGCTGGGCCTGCGCGGCGTGCGGCTGGGGGTGACCGTGCCGGAAATCTACGATATGCAGGCCCGCGCCATCTTCGAGGCCACGCTGGAAGCCTCGAAGGAGGGCGCGCCGGTGGTGCCCGAGATCATGATCCCGCTGGTTTCGGCCAAGCGCGAGGTCGAGCTGGTCAAGGCGCGCATAGATGCGGTGGCCTCGGCGGTCAGCGCCGAGCGTGGGCAAAGGTTCGATTACCGTCTTGGTGTCATGGTCGAAACGCCGCGCGCCGCCCTCAGGGCCGAAGAGATTGCACCGCACACGGCCTTCCTCAGCTTCGGGACCAACGACCTCACCCAGATGACCTACGGTCTGTCGCGTGACGATGCCGGGCGGTTCATGTCCAACTACGTGCAGCAGGGGGTCTTTCCCGAGGATCCATTCCATGTGCTGGACGTGGATGGCGTGGGAGAGCTCCTGAAACTGGGGGTGCAAAGGGGGCGAGCTGGGCGGGCCGATATCACGCTTTCGATCTGCGGCGAACATGGTGGCAACCCCGAATCGATTGCCTTTTGCCGGGAGGCGGGCTTTGACTACGTGTCCTGTTCGCCGTTCCGGGTTCCGGTCGTGCGCCTGGCCGCAGCTCAGCTGGCGATTGGTGAAAAGATCGGAAAAGCCGCTCCAACCTACGCAAAAATTTAACGAATTCCTCGTTTATCGACGCCCAAGAGGCGACACCTCTAGGCCGGTTGCCGCCGTAGGGGCTGGACCAATCTTCCGTATAGGTGGACGATAGGCTCAGTATCCGTTAAGTGCTGCGACCGCGCATTCTGGGGAGGCCGCGCGCAAGCTGACAAACGAGGATCTGTAGATGAAACTCCTGACGCTGGCTGCCACTCTGGCTGCCCTGACGGTCACAACACCCGTCGCCCAGGCCGAGACCGGGCTGAATTCCCTGTTCAAACGCGAGCAATCCGCCCTGAATACCGTTCCCGAACGCCGGTTGAGCGGCTTGTTCGGCTTCAAACGCAGACAGTCCGACGCATCGGCGAAAGACGTTAAGTTCACCCGCGACTGGCTGGATGCCCAGCCCAAGGCAAAGGGCGGTGAGCAATTCGCCTGCCTGGCCGAGGCGCTCTACTTCGAAGCGCGTGGCGAGACCGTCAAGGGGCAGTTCGCCGTGGCCGAAGTGATCCGCAACCGGGTCAATGCGGGCCAGTTTCCCGGCAGCTACTGCGGGGTGATCAACCAGGGCACCGGGCGCCGCTACCAGTGCCAGTTCACCTATACCTGCGATGGTCATGAAGAAGTCATCCACGAGAAACGCGCCTATGAGCGGGTCGCCAAGGTGGCGCGCCTGGTGCTGGACGGGGTGGATACCGGCCTGACCGAGGGGGCGACCTATTATCACACCACCGCTGTGCGCCCGCGCTGGAGCAGCCACTTTACCAAGACCGCGCGGATCGGGGTGCATCTGTTCTACCGCGACGACCGCTATCGCACCGCGTCGAACGATTAACCGCATCTGACACCAGCACGTGACCCGAAAGGCGTTTTCGCGTGCTGGTGCGGCGCAAGCGGGCCTGATATGGACGGAGCAGCAAAGGTAAGGGTGTGACACCGACCCTGTTACACCGCCAGACAAAGGCCCGCAGCCATGCCCTCAGAGATCCGTCTCGCTTTTGAACACCCCTCGGAACGCTCCATCGCGACAGCACCCGGTGGCCCGCTGGACAGGATCTCCCTGCGCGACCATCTGGTCGAGGTGGAGATCGGCGCCTTTCAGGCCGAGCGCGGTACGACGCAACGGATCTGTTTCAACGTGGTGGTGGAGGTGGCACCGCTGCCTGCGGATCTGGATGACGACGTGGATCGGATCCTGTCTTACGACAAGGTGACCGAGGCGATCGCCTACGAACTGGCGGCGGAACGGCTGAACCTGCTGGAAACGCTTGCGGAACGGGTGGCTGAGCGGATCCTGTTGGAGCCGCAGGCGATCCGGGCCTTCGTGCGGATCGAAAAGCTGGACCGTGGCCCCGGCGCGCTGGGGGTGGAGATCGTGCGCTCCAAGGACCAGGTCAGCCATGTGGTCGCGGCGGAAGAGGTGCTGCATCCGCGCCTGATGTATCTTTCGAATGCGGCCATCGACAGCGACAACCTGACCGGCTGGATCGATCAGATGGAGTGCCGCCAGCGTCCGCTGATCCTCTGTGTCGGGGCGCATGACCTGGAGGTGCCGCAGACCGGTCACAAGATGACCCAGCGCCGGATCGACCTGCTTGCGATTGAACAGAACGCCTGGCGCCTTGCGGCCAGGGATCATCGCTGCAAGGTGGTCGCGACCCGGACCGAGCTGGACTGGGCGATGAAGAATGGTCAGATCTGCGTCTGGGCGCCCTCCAAGATCGTGCTGGACGCGGTGGATGGGCCCTCTGCCGCGCCGTCGGATGCGGTTGCGCTGGCCGCCTGGTTCGCGGCAACATTCGAGGCGGAAGAGATGATCGTGATCGGTGCAGAGCTGCCTGCGGAACGGCAGGTCACCTTGCGCGCCGTGGATGTGGAGCAAGACAGGCTTTGATGTATTACCGCCCCATTGTGCAGCACGGTGAAACCCGCCCCGAGGGCGCTGTGCCGCTGGCGGGCAGGTCTTCCTTGTGGTTTTCCGACGTCGAGCTTCTGAGCCGCGATGGCCCGCCGCGCCTGATGCCGGCCGGGTTGATCCCGGAAGAGGTGCGCCACCGCCTGAGCTTTCGCCGCGCCGCCATTGCCGGGCTGGACATGACGCAGCCGCAGGTCATGGGCATCCTCAATGTGACGCCCGACAGTTTTTCCGACGGTGGCCGCCATGCCGGTGCAGAGGTGGCTTGTGCTGCTGCTCTGCGGATGGTGGAGGAGGGCGCCAGCATCATCGACGTGGGCGGTGAATCCACACGGCCCGGCGCAGATTTCATCCCCGAAGAAGAAGAGATCGCCCGTACGGTGCCTGCGATCGAGGCGATCAGCGCGGCCTCCTCCGTGGCGATCTCTATCGATACCCGCAAGGCCCAGGTGGCGGTGGAAACGCTGGAGGCCGGCGCGGGGCTGATCAACGATGTCTCTGGCTTCACCTTCGATGCCGCCCTGGCACCGGTGGCGGCGCAGGCGGGGGTGCCGGTTTGTGTGATGCATGCGCAGGGCGATCCCGCTACCATGCAGGCGGATCCCAGCTACGACAACGTCCTGCTGGATGTCTATGATTTCCTCGCCCAGCAGGTGGACCGGCTGGAGGCGATTGGTGTCCTGCGCGATCGGATCGTGGTGGATCCGGGTATCGGTTTCGGCAAGACGATGGAGCATAACCTGACGCTTCTGCGCGGGCTCAGCCTGTTTCACGGGCTGGGCTGTCCGATCCTTCTGGGCGTGTCGCGTAAGGGTTTCATCGGCAAGATCGGCGGCGCGGCGCAGGCGGATCAGCGCGCGCCCGGGTCGATCGCTGTTGGCCTTGCCGGGCTGGCGCAGGGCGTTCAGATCCTGCGGGTGCATGATGTCGCCGAAACCGTGCAGGCCGTGCGGCTGTGGCAGGCGGTGCGCTAGGCGCGGGAAAAGAGCCGTCTCAGGGCACCCCACTGGCTGATGCAGAGGCCGCTGAGGATCAGTGCCATCGCCAAGAGCAGGGAGGCGGGCAGGGCCTCGCCCAGGAACACCGCGCCGATGAGCACGGACCAGACCGGCACCTGGTAATTGGTCAGCGTCATGAAGGTGGGGCCGGCCTCGCGCACGACGATGACCCTCAGGAAATTGGCCGCCGCCGTTGGGATCAGGCCCAGAAACGCGATGATCGCAAGGGTCTGACCGTCGGGCATGACCGGCGGACCTTCAAGGATCCAGGCGGTCGGCACGATGATGACGCTGCCGATCACCAAGAGGATCGCGGCAAGACCCACCGGATCTACCGGTGGCAGGCGGCGGGTGAGGATCGAACTGACCGCATAGCAGGCGGCTGCGGAGAGGCAGGCGAGGCGGCCCAGGAACTCGAGCTCGGAATTGCTGCTTTCAAAGGCCTTGCTGCCGATGAGCAGGGCAACACCGACAAAGCCGATCACAAAGCCGATCAGCCGCCGCAGGATCATGCGCTCTCCGGGGACAAAGACATGCGCCAGGGGCAGAACAAACAGCGGGATGGCCGCCATGCTGAGACCGGTGAACCCGGCCGAGACATATTGTTGCCCCCAGTTGATCAGCATGAAGGGCAGCGCCGAGCTGGCAATCCCGATGAACAGCACGGCGGGCCAGTTGCTGCGCTCCCTAAACAGCCTGTCGCCGCGCCAGGCCCAAATCGCACACAGCAAAACTGCGGCAAAGCCAATGCGGCCCGCCGCCAGCCAGAAGGGGGTAATGCCGTCCAGGGCCACTTTGATCAGGGGGAAGGTGCCGCCCCAGACCAGCCCGAGGGTGGCAATCATCGCCCAGTATTTTCCCATCCGCTCTGGCATTGTGCTATGTCCTTCCTAGCCTGCAAGTGACCCTTCAGCGGAGCAAGGTCAATTGGAAAGGTGTCGCCCGCGGTCGAAAGGGCGCTGTCAGCTGATTTGTCGGCGGGTCGGGACGCGGCTCAGCAGCAGGCCGCCGAGGATCAGCAACAGCGCGGCAAACAGCTGCGGTGGCAGGGTCTCGTTCAGCAGCAGGGCGCCAAACAGCACCGACCAGATCGGCACCTGGTAGTTCACCGTGGACAGGAAGGCCGGTCCGGCGCTGCGGGCGATCTGCACCAGCAGGACCTGGGCCAGCGCAGTGGGCAGCAGGCCGAGGTAGAGAATGGCCAGGACCGACCGGGCCTCTGGCATCTGTGGCAGGCCTTCCCACAGCAGCGCGGCTGGCACGATCATCGCGGCGGCACAGATCAGGGCGGCAGCAGAGAGCGAGAGCATGTTCACGGAAGGGGCAAGTCGGGTTATGATGGAGCCGATCGCGTAACACAGCGCGGCGCCAAGGCAGGCAAGGCGGGCAAGGGATTCGAAATCACTTCCGGCACTGGTCAGCGCTTCCAGCCCGATCAGCACCAGAACGCCCGCAAATCCGGTCAGAAACCCGATGCTGCGGCGCAGGGTCATGGTTTCACCGGGCACCAGAACATGCGCCAAGGGCAGCACGAAGAGCGGCACCACCGCCATGCAGACCCCGGCAAAACCGCTGGCCACATAGGTCTGCCCCCAACTGAGGAGGGCAAAGGGCACCGCGTTGCTGAACATCCCCATGCCAAGGGCCGAGAGCCAGATCAGCCGTCCGTTGCGGGTGTGCAGCGGCGGCAGGCGCAGGCCCATAATACGCAGGATTGCCAACAGGCTGAACGCACCGATTGCGATCCGCACGGCCGCAAGCGTCAAGGGGCCGACCCCGTGCAAGGCGACCGAGACCGCCATGAAGGAACCGCCCCAGATCATGCCGAGGAACAGGAGCTTGATCCAATTTACGGCGCTGGGCGTCTCTGGCATCGGCGGTCTCCAACAGAAGAAAGGGCGCCCCGATCTTCTGGGACGCCCGTGCAGAGGAATAAGGCGGCGGGCCAGGCCCGCCAAGCCGCAAATGGCGCCTTAGTTCTTTTCTTTGTCGACCAGCTTGCCGGCCGAGATCCAGGGCATCATGTCGCGCAGTTTCTTGCCGACCTGCTCGATCTGGTGCTCGTCGTTGTGACGACGCGCTGCCTTGATGGTGGGCTGGCCCACGGCGTTCTCCAGCATGAAGTCGCGCACGAATTTGCCGGTCTGGATGTCGGACAGGGTTTCCTTCATCGCCTTCTTGGTCTGCTCGTAGGGCAGGATGCGCGGGCCGGTGACATACTGGCCATACTCGGCGGTGTTGGAGATCGAGTAGTCCATGTTAGCGATGCCGCCTTCATAGATCAGGTCCACGATCAGCTTGGTTTCGTGCAGACACTCGAAATAGGCCATTTCGGGCGCGTAGCCTGCTTCGACCAGGGTTTCGAAACCGCAGCGGATCAGCTCGACGATGCCGCCACACAGAACTGCCTGCTCACCGAAGAGGTCGGTTTCGCATTCTTCGCGGAAGTTGGTCTCGATGATGCCCGAGCGGCCGCCACCGATGGCGGAGCAATAGGACAGGCCGATTTCCAGCGCCTTGCCGGTTGCATCGGTGTCAACGGCCACCAGGCAGGGCACGCCGCCGCCTTTGGTGTATTCGCCGCGCACGGTGTGGCCGGGGCCCTTGGGCGCCATCATGATGACGTCGACGCCTTCTTTCGGCTCGATCAGGCCGAAGTGCACGTTCAGGCCGTGGGCGAATGCAATCGCGGCACCGGGCTTGATGTTGTCGTGGACGTATTTCTTGTAGGTCTCTGCCTGCAGTTCGTCGGGCATGGTGAACATGATGACGTCGCACCAGGCTGCCGCTTCGGCAATGCCCATCACCTGCAGACCTTCGGCTTCGGCTTTCTTGGCCGAGGCAGAGCCTTCACGCAGGGCAACGACAAGGTTTTTGGCGCCGCTGTCGCGCAGGTTCAGGGCGTGGGCGTGGCCTTGCGAGCCGTAGCCCAGGATCGCCACTTTCTTGTCCTTGATCAGGTTCACATCGCAGTCGCGGTCATAGTAAACGCGCATGTCAAAATCCTCCGGTTGACGTTTGAAGGTGAGCATAAGGCGGCGACCGGGAATTGCGATGGAGATTGGCGCAATAGTTGCTGAATAATTGCAATAGTCATTCGCTTATTGATGAGATAATGAAGAATTCATGCTTGATGATCTCGACCGGCGCATTCTGCGCCATATGCAAAGCGAACCGGAACAATCGATTCCGGACCTGGCCGATCGGCTGGGGCTGACCTCCTCTCGCCTGTCGCGGCGGCTGGAGAAGCTGCGCGAGGCGGGCGTGATCCTGGGGCAGCAGGCGGTGATCGACTGGCGCGCGCTGGGCTATGCGGTTGAGGTCTCGCTCAGGGTGACACTGGACAAGACCAATCCGCGCGCCTTTGACGAGTTCATCGAGGCCGCGCGCCAGATCCCCGAGGTGCTGGAGATCCAGACCTTCCTTGGCCAGGTCGATGTGCGCCTTTCGGTGATTGCCCGCGATATGCCGCATTATCAGCAGATCTACCGCGCCCAGATCCTGACCCTGCCGCATATGACGGATATCGAGGCGCTGATGCATGTGGCGCGGATCAAGTCGAATGAAAGCCTGCCGCTATGAACCGTGCTGATCTGGACGACATGGATTTCGCCATCCTGCGCGCCCTGGCTCAGGATGCCACCCGATCCGCCGGGGCGCTGGGGCGCGAGCTTGGCCTCAGTCAGCCCGCCACCTGGCGCCGCATCCGCCGTTTGCAGGAGGCGGGCATTCTGGCAGGCCGCCGGCTGGATCTGGACAGCAAGGCGCTGGGTTTTGGCGTGACGGTGTTTCTGGGCATCAAGCTGGCCACAAAGGGGCGGGTCAGCCTGGAGGATTTCGAACGCGCCGTCTCGGCCATCCCCGAGGTGCAGACCGTGGAGCATGTCTTGGGCATGTACGACTACCGCCTGCGGGTCACAGCGCGTGACATCGCCGATTTCGAACGGGTCTTGCGCCGCCGGATCATGACCCTGCCGGGCGTGGGCAACGTGGACGCCAATGTGCTCCTGTCCGAGGAACGGCGGCCCGGGCCGATCTGAACGACCGGGCCTAATGCGTAAGAAGCGTTGCCTCGTGTTGGCGCAGGCAAGGACGCGCGGCTATGGGCGATGACGGGAGTGCCAGGGCGTCGCGTCCGGCAAGCGGGTGCAGCTTGGCAGGATCAGGCAGCAGGCTTTCGCAGGGGACGCCATTGGCGAACAGGATCTCGTGCCGGGCCAGCATCAGGTGATGATAGTGCACCAGGCCGGTATCCCACTGGTTGACCCCGCTCTGATGGGTCAGGAACTTGGCCGCAACCATGCATTCCGAGGTGCCAAACAGCAATTCCGCCGCATGGGAGCGCCGAAGCAGCTTGTGATTGGGTGATAGCGTCAGCGACGCATGATTGCACAGAGCCCCCTTTTCAAAGGTGACGGGGGCATTGCTCCCTGTCCCGATGACACTGCGGCATCCCGCCCAAAGCACCGGTTGTGCGCCATTGTCCAGGGTGAGGACCTTATCCCCGGGCCTGATGGTTTCAATCGGACGCTCCCCGACCGGGGTGGCGATCAGGGTGCCCCGGGCAAAGCAGACCGGCGGAGCTGCGAAAGCCGGGCCAAGATAGTCACCGACATAGAACAACCCGTCTCCGGTTTCGTGGCTATCCGCCGTGTCGCTGTCGTAGTTGAGGTCGATGTCCTGCACATGATCGAGGGTAACGGGAGCGCCGCCGTTTGTGCCGATATCCGTTTCGGGAGCTACCGTAAGGGTGCTGCCGATCCAGGGGCCGCCATCTACGGGCTGAAGAACATTGGCGTTGAACTTCAGGTAGCCATCGCCCAATCCGCTGAGATCCGACTGCACCGTTGCAGTCTGGCCCGGATTCTGCGGTGCGTAGTTGTATTTCACCAGCGTGTTGTCGCCAGTATCCAGCCAAGTCTGGTAGTCCTGAACACTGTCAAACACCGTCAGGTCAGACACTGCGCTGCCGTTGCCGATCTGCCCATCCGCCGTCATGTTCTGGACGGAAATCACGACAACGTCATCGGCTTCGAAGATCTGCGTTCCGCCGGAAATGGTCGCTTCACCCAGACCGTTGGAACCACCGGAACTGTTGGTGCTGATGCCGACGCCTTCGGCGACATCTGAGCCAAGAACCGTAAAAATTCCAGTCGACACGGCAGGCGAACCTTTTAACGCAAAATCAGGCGGACCCGCTGACTATGCCTGATAGTTTCGAACAATTGATTAAAAGGTCGCTGCCTGATTGGCTATGCTGCGACGATCAGCTGACAATATGGGCGGCGGATTGGGGCCGATTGGAAACAGGTGCGCATGGTTTCCAGCCGATGTTCCACTCATGCGCTCTGTGATCCGGTTGCATATGGCGCGATATAGTCTGCAAAGGCTTTCGCCCCTGTATGCCAAAGTAGACTTTGCCAAAGGCAAAGCCGGGCGTTAGCGATAGACCGCGTGACAGAAGGAGGATCACCGATGGCATTGCTCGATACCGTGGACCCGCAGGGGCTCGAAGAATTCTCGGTGGTTTTCACCGACCGTTCGCTCAACCATATGTCCAAGACCTTCCAGCAGGTGATGCGGGATATCAGCGACATGCTGAAAGAGGTCTATAGTGCCGAAGCCGTCGCCCTAGTGCCCGGTGGCGGCACCTTCGCGATGGAGGCGGTCGCCCGCCAGTTCGCCCGCGGCGCAAACGCGCTGGTGGTGCGCAATGGCTGGTTCTCCTATCGCTGGAGCCAGATTTTTGAGACCGGCGGCTTTACCGCCTCGACCACGGTGATGAAGGCGCGCCAGACCGGCAACAGCGCGCCCGCACCCTTTGCCCCGGCCCCGATCGAGGATGTGGTCGCCGCCATTCGCGAGCAGAAACCCGATATCGTCTTTGCGCCCCATGTGGAAACCGCGGCCGGGGTGATCCTGCCCGATGATTACGTCACTGCCATGGCTGCCGCCGCCCATGAGGTTGGGGCGCTGATGGTTCTGGATTGCATCGCTTCGGGCTGTGCCTGGGTCGATATGAAGGCCACGGGCGTCGATGTGTTGATCTCGGCCCCGCAAAAGGGCTGGAGCGCCTCTCCCTCTGCAGGCCTGGTGATGTTCTCCGAGGCCGCGCTGAAGCGGCTGGAGGACACCACATCGGATAGCTTCGCCATCAACCTGAAACAGTGGCGCATGATCATGAAGGCCTATGAGGACGGCGGCCATGCCTATCATGCCACCATGCCGACGGACGCCCTGCGCGCCTTCCGCGATACCATGCTGGAAACCCGCGACTATGGCTTTGACCGGTTGCGGGATGCGCAATGGCAGCTGGGTGATGGGGTGCGTGCCTATCTCAAGGGCAAGGGCATCACCTCTGTGGCTGCCGATGGGTTCGGCGCGCCGGGGGTTGTGGTGAGCTATACCAGTGACCCCGAAATCCAGAACGGCAAGAAATTCGCAGCTCTTGGCATGCAGATTGCCGCCGGTGTGCCGCTGCAATGCGATGAGCCCGAAGGCTTCAGCACCTTCCGTCTGGGGCTGTTCGGTCTGGATAAGCTCTATGACGTGGAGGCCACGCTGAAGCGTCTGACCGGGGTTCTGGATCAGGTGCTCTGAACGAACACCAAGGTCAGCCTGCCGGGCATCACTTCGGCAGGCTGGCCACCGTTGACCGGATGAACTCTTCACATAAGGCCGGTTGGGTGATCGGCAGCATATGCCCAAGGCCGGGCTCGATCCGGCACCTGAGGCCATAGGCCTCCATGCTGCGGCCCTGTTCTTTGGCATTCAGCACGGTGTCGTCGGCGCCGAACAATACGCCACCCGGCGTGCGCAGATCGCGGGCATAGCGGCGGGCCTGTTCCGTGATTGCCTGATCGATCATGGTTGCATCGGCGGAGGCTGTTATGAAGCTTTGCGGTCGCAGCCCCAACACGCCGCCAGCGCGGTCAAGAAAATCGTCGGGGCAGGCCTCGGGCGCGAAGATCTGCGTCAGCATCGTCTCGGCGGTGCGTTTTGCGGCCGGGATCGCCACCGTGTTCGCCATCAGGCGCCGCATCATCGGCGAATTCACGATCAGCCCCTTGAAGACATCGGGACCTCCCGCAACGGAATGCGTCACGGGCGCAAGCAGGGCCAGGCCGCGCACGTTCTCCGGCGCGGCCAGCGCCATGGCAAGGGAGACGGCCCCGCCCAGCGAGTGACCGACAAGAACCGGGTTCTTGATCCCCTTGGCATCCAGCAGGTTCTGGATCATCTCCGCCTGTGCGGGCAGGCGCGCGAGCGTGTCGCTGTTGCGTGTGGAGTATCCGCAGCCGGGGCGATCCAGCGCGATCACGCGGAAATCCGTCGCCAGCCGATGGGCCAGGGCATAGGTGAAATGTTGCAGCTGCCCGGCCAGCCCGTGGATCAGCACCAGCGGCTGGGCATCTGGTTGTCCCATCTCTACGTAATGCAGCCTGCCGTGAGGGGTCTGGTGAAACTGGCCGACAGGGGGCACCAGGGCTTCGGCCTCTCGCGCCATGCGGCGGGTGCTGAGATGGGTCGCTCCCAACAGGG
This sequence comes from Phaeobacter sp. PT47_59, assembly GCF_028890025.1. Lineage (NCBI taxonomy): Bacteria > Pseudomonadati > Pseudomonadota > Alphaproteobacteria > Rhodobacterales > Roseobacteraceae > Phaeobacter > Phaeobacter sp. PT47_59. The sequence continues at coordinate 78,450 of NZ_JARCJL010000003.1, read as the reverse complement.
CGGCAGGCAGGGCAAGGGCTGCAAGGGAGATCGCGTTAAGGACCGGCATTGAAATATCCTTTGGTAACAAACTAAGCGTGAGCGAGAAATCAGGGGGCTGCGTTCAAATCGGAAAGACCGGGCGCGGGCAGCGCGTCCAGCAGGTCGAAGACCTGGCGTCGGCAGCTGGGGCCACGCCAGGTTTTGGGATGGAACAGGGTCGGCAGCCCCGGATGGCGCAGCACGATGCGCCGCCAGCGGTGCACGATCAGCGTACGCAGGGTGGCGATCTGGGCGGGGTCCAGATCGGCGGGCGGAGGGCTGATGCCCTTCAGTGCCGTATCAAGCGTTTCGCAGGCCTGTTGCAGATCGGACGGGAACAGGCGGTCCTTCAGCCAGCCCGGCACCGAGATGTCGGAGACTTCGATGGCCAGAAGATCATCGAGGTTGCAGGGGATCCTGCCATGACCAAGGGCGGTATGCCGGTTGACGGCCACATAGTTGGGCAGCAACAGCACATCGTCCAGCGTTTCCTGTCCGGCGCCCTCTTCCGAGATCAGGAGGTGCCAGTCGGTCGGCGCGGGCGGGTTGCGTTCATAGATGCGCGGGGTCACGGCGGCGGATTGGCTGCGCCCGAACCCGGTCAGGTAGTGCACCGATGCCCGCCCCGAGCGGGTGCTTTCGATCCAGCCGTCCTTGCGCAAGCGGTGCAGGGCCACGCGGATCGCCTCGGGTTTGATCCCCATCGGCGTGATGATCCGTGTCAGCGCGCCGCCGCTGATCTGATCGCCTTCCTTCTGCGCCAGATCGCCGAACAGCGAGACGATGATGGACCAGACCCGCAGGTTCTGCGGATCGTTCAATTGCGCGACGCTGGCGTCAAACCACGGGTTTTGCTCTGTGCTCATGCACAAAGAATAGAATGCCCGGGCCAGATAGGCCAGCCCGGGCAGATTTGTCGTTTGTTTGTCGCCGATTATCAGAAGGCGTTCATGGTCAGAAGCTCGTATTCCGCCACCAGGTCATTGTCCTGGTTGGTCAGAGTGACGTGCCAGCGGACCTCGCCGTATTCCTCGTTGCGGGGGGTCTTCTTCTTCACGGTGAGGCGCACCTTGATGCTGTCTCCGGCCGAGACCGGCTTCATGAAGCGCAACCCGTCAAGGCCGGTATTGGCCAGGACCGGACCTTCGTCCGGCTGCACGAAGAGGCCGGCGGCAAAGGACAACAGCAGGTAGCCATGCGCCACCCGGCCCGGAAAGAACGGGTTCCGCTTGGCGGCGGCATCATCCATATGGGCATAGAAGGTATCGCCGGTGAAATGGGCGAAATGTTCGATATCCTCAAGCGTGACGGTGCGCGGATCGGTGTGAAGGGTCTCTCCGATCGACAATTCACCATATTTGCGGGTGAAGGGATGCGCGGGGCCGGTGATTTCGGCCGCACCCGGCACCCATTTCTCGCCAATTGCCGACAGGATGTCGGGGCTGCCCTGGATCGCGGTGCGCTGCATGTAGTGTTTGACACCACGCACGCCGCCCATTTCCTCGCCGCCGCCCGCGCGACCGGGGCCGCCATGCACCATATGCGGCAGCGGGGAGCCGTGACCGGTGGATTCCTTCATCGAGTCGCGGTTGTTGAAGTAAAGACGCCCGTGGAAGGCACCGGCGCCAAGCGCCACCTGACGCGCCACTGCCGGATCATGGGTGATGACCGAAGCCACCAGCGAGCCCTGACCGCGGTTGGCGATCTCGATGGCGTGCTCCAGATCGCGGTAGCCCATGACGGTGGAGACAGGGCCGAAGGCCTCGGTGTCATGCACGCGCTGGGCGGTATCGGGGTTTTCACAGTGAAACAGTATTGGCGGCACAAAGGCGCCCTGGTCCGCATCGGCGCCTTCCACGGTGAAATTCTCGGGGTCGCCAAAGACACGCTTGGCTTCGGTGCCGATCAGGGCGGCCTTTTCAAGAACGTCGCGTTTCTGGCTGTTCGAGACCAGCGCGCCCATGCGGGTGGTCTCCAGGCGCGGATCGCCGATCACCACTTTCGACAGACGTGCCGAAAGCGCTTCGATCACCGCCTGCACCTGTGCCTCGGGGGCGATGATGCGGCGCACGGCGGTACATTTCTGCCCGGCCTTGGCGGTCATCTCGCGGGAGACTTCCTTGATGAAGAGGTCGAATTCCGGCGTGCCCGGCACCGCATCCGGCCCCAGGATCGAGGCGTTGAGGCTGTCCTGCTCGGCCACGAAACGCACCGAGTTTTCCAGGATGGCGGGGGTGTTGCGCAATTTCAGCGCGGTGTCGGCCGAACCGGTGAAGCTGACCACATCCTGGCAGCCGAGACGGTCCAGCATGTCACCGATGCCGCCGGACACAAGCTGCAGCGCGCCTTCGGGCAGGATGCCGCTGTCGAGCATGATCTTCACCGCCAGCTCGGTCACATAGCAGGTCGCGGTCGCCGGTTTCACAATCGAGGGCACACCGGCCAGCAGGGTGGGGGCCAGTTTTTCCAGCATCCCCCAGACCGGGAAGTTGAAGGCATTGATATGGACCGCAACCCCTTGCAGCGGCGTGCAGATATGCTGGCCGAGGAAGCTGCCGGTGCGGCTCAGATGCTCAATCTCGCCATCCAGATAGACATGGCCATCGGGCATTTCGCGGCGGCCCTTGGAGGCGAAGACGAACATGGTGCCGATGCCGCCGTCGATGTCGATCATGTGATCCGACTGCATGGCGCCGGTGTTGAAGGACAGATCGTAAAGCGCGTCCTTGTGCTTGCCCAGTTCCGTGGCCAGCGCCTTCAGCATGCGGGCACGGTCGTGGAAGGTCAGCTTGCGCAGGGCCGGGCCGCCCACGTTGCGCGCATGATCCAGCATCGCCTGCACATCAAGGTCATCATTGCCTGCCGTGGCGATGACGGCACCGGTGACGGCGCTGGCGATATTGCGCGCGCCGGGCCCGGGTTTCACCCATTCCCCTGCCGCGTAGCTGGAAATCTCAAGAAGGCTCATTGCTCTCTCCCTAGGTTGCCCTGCCGCGCCATAACAATCCGAGGGCGGCGCGCGGGGCCTGATTGAATTGCGATATATATTGACCGTCCGGTCGGTTTATGCAAGAAAATTGTCCAAGAGGTCGCTCACCTGGTGTTTTTGGCAAGAAAGCAGCGGTGTAGCGGAGGGAATGCAATGGGGGAGCGGGACATGACCGACTCGATTCTGGTGGCAGATCACGGGACCTGGGTGGAAATCACCCTCAATCGCCCGGACCGCCTGAACAGCTTCAACGATGAAATGCACTATGCCTTGCGCGCCGCATTGGAGGCCGCCCGCGATGGTGGCGCCCGTGCGGTTCTGCTGACCGGCGCTGGCCGCGGCTTTTGCGCCGGGCAGGATCTGGGCGACCGCGATCCGCGCAAGATGGATGGCCCGCCGGACCTCGGCAACACGGTGCGCACCTTCTATGCGCCGCTGGTGCGGCTGATCCGCTCGCTGGAGTTCCCGGTGATCTGTGCGGTGAATGGTGTCGCTGCCGGGGCAGGGGCCAATATCGCGTTGGCCTGCGACGTGGTTCTGGCTGCCGAAAGCGCCAAGTTCATCCAGTCCTTCTCGAAAGTGGGTCTGATCCCCGATACCGGCGGCAGTTGGCATCTGCCGCGTCTGCTGGGCGAAGCCCGCGCCAAGGGGCTCGCCTTCACCGCCGAGCCGCTGCCCGCGAAAAAGGCCGAGGATTGGGGGCTGATCTGGAAGGCGCTGCCCGATGAGGAACTGATGACAGAGGCCCGCGCCATGGCCGAGAAGTTCGGCAATGGTCCGACCTTGGGCATGGGCCTGACCAAGAAATGCATCCAGGCCGCAGCCGTGGACACGCTGACCGACCATCTGGAGATGGAAGCGGACGCGATGAAAACCTGCGGCGAAAGCGCCGATTATGCCGAGGGCGTTGCCTCTTTCCTGGAAAAACGCCAGCCGGTCTTCAAGGGCAAATGAGCATGACACCCAAAGAACGCGCCGAGAAATCCAGCGCTGCCATGTGGGCCAGCGACAACGCGTCGAAATGGGCCGGGATGGAGATTGTCGAGGTCGACGAAGGCCGCGCCGTGCTGCAATTGACGGTGGAGGCGCATCATTGCAACGGCCATGGCATCTGCCATGGGGGCGTCACCTTCATACTGGCCGACAGCGCCTTTGCCTTTGCCTGCAACAGCCGCAACCAGTCGACCGTCGCGCAGAGCAACGCCATTACCTATACCGCGCCGGGCCGCCTGGGCGACCGGCTGACCGCCGATGCGCGCGAGGTCTCCCTGACCGGGCGCAGCGGTATTTATGATGTGACCGTAAGAAATCAGGATGACCTGGTGATCGCAGAGTTTCGGGGCCAGTCCCGCGCGATCAAGGGCCATCTGTTCGAAGAGTAGGTGAGGAATACGCCATGAAAGACCTGACCCCCAACAAGAGCGATCTCGACGCCATCGAAATCGCCTCCATCGACGAAATCCGCAGCCTGCAGCTGGAGCGCCTGAAGTGGTCGCTGCGCCATGCCTATGACAACGTGCCGATGTACAAGCAGCGGTTCGACGAGGCGGGCGTGCATCCCGACGACCTGCAGCAGCTGTCGGATCTTGCGAAGTTTCCCTTCACCTACAAGAACGACCTGCGCGACAACTACCCGTTCGGCCTGTTTGCCGTGCCGCGCGAAGAGATCATCCGCCTGCATGCTTCCTCGGGCACCACCGGGAAGCCGACCGTCGTGGGCTACACCAAGAATGACATCGACAATTGGGCCGATCTGGTCGCGCGGAGCTTGCGCGCTGCCGGTCTGCGCAAGGGCGACATGGTGCATAACGCCTATGGCTATGGGCTGTTCACCGGCGGTCTGGGTGCGCACTACGGGATCGAACGCCTTGGCGCCACCGTCGTGCCGATGTCTGGCGGGCAGACCGAGAAACAGGTGGGCCTGATCACCGATTTCCAGCCCGATGGCATCATGGTGACGCCATCCTATATGCTGAATATCCTCGAGCAGTACCACAAGGTCGGCCTCGACCCGCGTGAAAGCTCGCTGCAGGTGGGTGTCTTTGGTGCCGAACCCTGGACCGATGCCATGCGCCGTGAGGTCGAAGAGGCCTTTGACATGCACGCGGTCGATATCTACGGGCTCAGCGAAATCATGGGGCCGGGTGTGGCCAGCGAATGCGTGGAAACCAAGGACGGCCCGGTGATCTGGGAAGACCACTTCCTGCCCGAGATCATCGACCCCGTTACCGGTGAAGTGCTGCCCGATGGCGAAATGGGCGAGCTGGTCTTTACCACGCTCACCAAGGAAGGCCTGCCGATGGTGCGCTACCGCACCCGCGATCTGACCCGCCTGCTGCCCGGCACCTCCCGCACCATGCGGCGGATGGAGAAGATCACCGGCCGCAGCGACGACATGATCATCCTGCGCGGCGTCAATGTCTTCCCCAGCCAGATCGAAGAGCAGCTGATGGCCACCGGCGGTCTTGCACCGCATTATCAGATCGAGCTCTATAAATCCGGCCGCATGGATGCGATGCGCGTCTATGTGGAAGCCAACCCGGATGCCACCGACGAGCTGTCCAAGACCGCCGCGGCCCGGATGCTGACCAAGCGGATCAAGGATATGGTCGGCGTCTCCACCGAGATCATCGTCGGTGAACCCGGCGAGGTCGAGCGGAGCCAGGGAAAGGCCAAGCGCGTCGTCGACAACCGCGACAAGGGGTAAGATATCCGTGGCCCGCACGATTGCAAAAGACCATGACCAGAAACGCACGCAGATCCTGAAATCTGCAGCGAAGGTGTTTGCCGAAGCCGGGTATGACCGCGCCTCGATGACCCAGCTGGCGCGCGATTGCGGGATCTCAAAGGCCAATATCTACCACTATTACGACAGCAAGGATGCCGTGCTTTTCGGCCTCCTTGAAACCTATCTGAGCGATCTGCGGGACAGGGTCTGCGAGTTGGATCTTACGGGCCTTGAACCAGAGGCGCGCCTGCGCCGCATCGTGGCCGAGGTCCTGCTGGCCTATCAGGGCGCCGATCACGAACACCAGGTGCAGATTAGCGCCATGTCGGCCCTGCCGGAAGAACAGCAAAAACTGCTGCGGGGCTACCAGCGGGAACTTGTCACCTTCATGAGCGATGCGATCAGCGCCGTCGCGCCGCAGGTGTTTGAGGGCGACCCGGCAAAATTGCGCGCGGCCACCATGTCCGTCTTTGGCATGCTGAACTGGTACTACATGTGGAATTCCGGTGCCGGATCCGAGGCCCGCGAAGGCTATGCCGATATGGTCGCAACGCTCACGCTGAATGGCGTGAGGGGCCTGTAGCCAAGGTATCGTCTCTTGATCTGACAGAGGCGCGTTCAGAACCCCAGCTGAGCCTCAGCCAACGAAAAAGGCCGCCCGGAAAAGGGCGGCCTTACGTGATTCGGGAAGCAACAGCGCCGTCATCATTCTTTTATTTCGGTTTGTGCAAGGCAGGCGCCTGGCGAACAACCTCAGAGCAGTTGCAGGGATCCTGCGGACTGCTTGCCGTCGCGGCCGGTTTCCAGCTCATAGGAAACTTTCTGGTTGTCGTTCAAACCGTTGAGGCCCGAGCGTTCAACCGCAGAGATGTGCACGAACACATCTTTTCCACCGGCTTCGGGCTCGATGAAGCCGTAGCCTTTTGTTGCGTTGAACCATTTTACGGTGCCGTTGGCCATCCGATATCTCCAAGTAGACAGCCCCCGCAACGTGCGAGGGCTTGGCAGATACCTATCACAGGGAGCTCGGTCCGACCATGCCAATAATATCATAGGTTTTGCGCAGGATCGGCGCGGTGATCTCGCGGGCACGTTCGGCGCCGCGGGCAAGGATCTTGTCGATCTCGTCCTGATGCTGCATCAGGCGCGCCATCTCGGTGGTGATCGGGGCCATCTTGGCCACGGCGAGATCCGCCAGCATCGGCTTGAACTCGGAGAATTGCTTGCCGCCCACATCTGCCAGTACCTGATCCACCGACTGTTCCGCCATGGCGGCGTAGATATTGACCAGATTGCGGGCCTCGGGACGCTCTTCCAGACCCTTCGCCTCGGAGGGCAGGGCATCCGGGTCGGTCTTGGCCTTGCGGATCTTCTTGGCAATCGCATCGGCGTCATCGGTCAGGTTGATGCGGCTGGCATCCGAAGGATCCGATTTCGACATCTTCTTGGTGCCGTCACGCAGCGACATCACGCGGGTTCCGGCGCCTTCGATGACCGGCTCGGTCTCGGGGAAGAAGTTCACGCCATAGTCGTGGTTGAACTTGATCGCGATATCGCGGGTCAGTTCGAGGTGCTGTTTCTGATCCTCACCCACCGGCACATGGGTGGCGTGATAGACCAGGATGTCCGCCGCCATCAGCGCCGGATAGGCAAAGAGCCCAAGCGATGCGTTCTGGGCGTTCTTGCCCGCCTTGTCCTTCCACTGGGTCATGCGCTGCATCCAGCCCATGCGGGCGACGCAGTTGAACACCCAGGCCAGTTGCGCATGTTCGGGCACCTGGCTCTGGTTGATCAGGATGGATTGTTCGGGATCCAGCCCCGCCGCGATAAAGCCCGCGCAGAGTTCGCGGGTGGATTTCTTCAGATCCGCAGGGTCCTGCCAGACGGTGATCGCGTGCAGGTCCACCATGCAGTAGATGGTCTCCACATCCTTGGCCTGCCAGTCGACAAAACGCTTGAGCGCGCCCAGATAGTTGCCAAGGTGCAGGTTGCCCGAAGGCTGGATGCCGGAAAAGACACGCGGCGTGAAGGTGGTCTCGCTCATCGAGAAACTCCCGTCTGGAAATAGGGCCTGCGGTGGCTTAACCATGGGCGCAACGGTCGTCAACAGCCCGTCCCCCTGCGCGGGGCAACACGGGCGCGTGAAACGGCTGGCGCAGGCAAAGAGGCATCAAGACATGAGCAGCAGCGAAAACCACTCTCCCGTCAATCCGCTTCCCCCCGTGGTGGTGGCGCTGGTGCTGCTGATCATGGGGATCGAGGCGGCCTTTTCCCTGGGCACACGAGGGATCGTTGGCGGACCCACGGCGGTGGGCTGGCGGCTGGAGGCGTTTCAGTCCTATGCTTTCTCGGCCGAGATATTCTGGTGGATGTGGGAGACCGGGCAATGGCCGGTGGAGCACCTGATGCGCTTTGTCTCCTTTGCCTTTGTGCATGGCAGTTTCACCCATGCGCTGTTCGTCTGCGTCTTCGTGCTGGCCATGGGCAAGATGGTCGGAGAGGTCTTTGGCGATCTGGCGATGATCGTGATCTTCGTCCTCTCGGCCATTGGCGGCGCCCTGGGCTATGCGGTCTTTGCAGGCGGGCAGGTGCCGCTGATTGGCGGCTTCCCGGCGGTCTACGGGCTGATCGGGGCCTTTACCTACATCCTGTGGCGGCAGTTGTCGCTGGTGGGGGCACAGCAGAGCCGGGCCTTTTCGCTGATTGCTTTCCTGATGGGGGTGCAGCTGTTGTTCGCGCTGCTGTTTGGCGGCCAGCCGGATTGGATCGCGGATCTTGCGGGCTTTGCCACCGGGTTCTTCCTGTCCTTCTTCCTGGCACCGGGCGGCTGGGCGCGGTTTCGAAACAACATCCGCCACGACTGAGGCGCAAACGGCGCGCTCCCGCCCGGATCGCGGCATGACACATGCCTTATCCCGTTGGGCGGGGCGCCGTGCTGCCGCACGGCGCGGGCGCGTCACTCAGACCTGCGGTTCCGGCGCAGGGCCTGTTTGAATTCCGACAGGTGGAAGGCGCCCAGGGCCTGACCGGCGCCGAAGTAGATCACGGCTCCCAGGATGATCAGCCCCAGAAGTGACAGGTAGCGCCAGCTGGGCAGGTAGAACAGCCAGGCGAACTGCTGGCTGCCAAGGTGCAGGATCGCGCCCATCAGCACCGAGACGGCGAGGATCCGCCAGACCCGCCGGAAGAACCGTGCATCAAACCGCGCGCTATCGCCCATGCGGCGCCCGGCCCCGAGCCACAGCAGCGCCACCATGGCCCAGCCCGCCACCGAAGCCGCGATGGCGGGCGAGATCCAGCCCACCAGGGGTTTCAGCCCGACGGCCAGCGCTGCGTTGATCACCATGGCAGCAAGCGCGAAATGAAACGGGGTGCGGGTGTCCTGGCGGGCAAAGTACAGCGGTTGCAGCACCTTTTGCAGCACGAAGGCGGGCAGGCCCGCGCCATAGATCGCTACCGCAAGGGCGATGGCGGCGACATCCTCGGGGCCTGTGGCGCCGCGCTCATAAAGCACGGAGACCAGCGGCACCGGCACCGCGATAAAGGCGGCGGCAGAGGGCAGGGTCAAGAGCAGAGAGAACTCTCCCGCCCGCGACAGGCCTTCGCGGGCGCCCGTATCATCGCCCGCGCGCAGGCGCCGGGTCAGATCGGGCAGCAGCACGATGCCGACGGCAATGCCGACCACCCCAAGCGGCAGCTGATAGAGCCGGTCCGCGATAAAGAGCCAGCTGACGGCGTTTTCGATGTCCGAGGCGACCAGCTGCCCCACCACCAGGTTGACCTGGGTGACGCCCATGGCAAGGGCGGCGGGCAGGGCGACGCGCATCAGGGTCCTCATGGCGGGGGTGACGCGGGGCAGGCCGGGGCGGATGCGGATGCCCGCGCGCTCGGTCGCGATCCAGACCAGCGCCAGCTGCCCGATCCCGGCCACGGGGATGGTCCAGACCAGCCAGGTGATCACCGCCTGGCCCAGGACGGCCCCGGCAATCATCGCCGAACAGGCGAAGATATTGAGCAATACGGGGGCAGCAGCCGCGGCGGCAAAGCGACCGGTGGCATTCAGAACGCCCGAAAACAGCGCCGCCAGCGACATGAACAGGATATAGGGAAAGACGATATGCCCATAGCCCACGGCCAGATCGAAGCGCGCATCGCCGGTGAACCCTTCCGCCGTCAGCCAGACCAGAGCGGGCATGAAGACCATGCCAAGCCCGGTCAGCGCCAGCACCGCGGCAGCCAAGAGGTTGAAGGCCTGCTGGGCGAAACCGGCGGCGTCCTCTTCCCCTTCCAGCCGATCTGCAAACTGCGGGACGAAGGCGGCGTTGAAGGCGCCCTCGGCAAAGAAGCGGCGGAACATATTGGGCAGGCGAAAGGCCGCCACAAAGGCATCCAGCACCGGACCGGGGCCGATATAGGCGGCGATCAGGATCTCACGCAGAAAGCCCAAGATCCGGCTGGCCAGCGTCCAGAACCCGACCGTCAGGAAGCCGGACAGAAGCTTGATCGGCTTCATGAACCGGCCCGTTCGGCCCCGGCCGAAATGGCGTCACGCAGCTTGCGCTCCAGCGTCTTCTGCTTTGATTCAGCATGGTATTTCAGGCCGAACATGTCCTTGACGTAGAAGGTATCGACCACCTGCTCGCCATAGGTGGCGATCACCGCATTGGCGATATAGACGTTGGCATCCGCCAGGGTGCGGGCCAGATCGTAAAGCAGGCCAGCCCGGTCGCGGGTGTCCACCTCGATGATGGTGTAGATTTCCGATCCTTCGTTATCAAAGGTGATATGGGTCGGGACGTTGAAGGCCTTTTCGCGCTTCTTGATCTTGTCGCGCGACACCAGGGCCTCGCGGGCGATCACCTCTCCTTTCAGGGTTTTCAGGATCATCTGGGTGAGGCGCGGCAGGCGCGAGGCCTCATAGGGGTGGCCCTCGGCATCCTGGATCCAGAAGGCATCGGTCACATAGCCGTCCTTGGTGGTGTAGGAGCGCGCATCGACCACATTGGCGCCGACCAGCGCCAGGGCGCCGACCATACGCGCAAAGATACCGGGATGATCGGCCATGGCAAAACAGGCGCGGGTGGCATCGCGGTATTCATCCGGGTGTAGTCGGATGACGACCTCGCCAGGATTGCCCGAGGCCTCCAGTTCCTGCAGCATTTCGGCGAAATCCACATGGGCGGTGACATGCAGCCCCTGCCAGTAAGGCGGGTAGTGCCGTCCGGTTTCGCGTTTGAGATCGGCCTTGCTCCACTTCGGCAGCGCCTCGCGCAGGGCCTTCTTGGCGGCGGCGCCGCGATGTTCGCGGTTGAGCGCCTCCATGCCATCCTCAAGCGCGCGGCGGGTCTGGTTGTAGAGCGAACGCAGCAGTGCGGCCTTCCAGTTGTTCCAGGTGTCCGGGCCGACGCCGCGAATATCACACACGGTCAGCAGCAGCAGCAGATCCAGCCGTTTCACCGATTGCACCGCCTTGGCAAAGCCGCGCACGGTGCGCGGATCGGCGATATCGCGTTTCTGCGCCATGTCCGACATCAGCAGGTGATAGCGGACCAGCCATTCCACCGTTTCGCTGTCGGACTTGTTCAGCCCCAGGCGCGGCGCGACCTTGCGGGCGATCTGCGCGCCCAGGATCGAATGGTCCTGCTCCTGCCCCTTGCCGATATCATGCAGCAACATGGCAATTATCAGTACCTTGCGGTTGATGCCTTGGCGCAGCACCTCGGAGGAGACCGGCAATTCGTCTTCCAGCTCGCCCCGCTCGATCGAGGCATAGTTGGAGATCACCTGGATGGTGTGTTCGTCCACCGTGTAAGAGTGGTACATGTTGAACTGCATCATCGCCACGATGGGCTCGAACTCGGGCAGAAATGCCGAGAGCACACCCAATTCGTTCATCCGGCGCAGGGCGCGTTCGGGATTGCCGTGTTTCAGCAGCAGATCCAGGAAGATGCGGTTGGCTTCCTTGTCTGCCCGCATCTCATCGTCGATCAGATCGAGATTGGCGGTGACCAGGCGCATGGCGTCGGGGTGGATCAACATGCCGGTGCGCAGGCCTTCCTCGAAGATCCGAAGCAGGTTCAGCTTGTCCTCGAGGAAGACGTCGGGATCCTCGATGTCCAACCGGTTGTGCACCATCTTGTAGCCGGGCTTGATCCGCGGGCGGCGGCGAAAGATCCGCTCCAGCAGAGGTTCGCTCTTTTGTTGGCTGGCTTCCAGTTTGGTCAGGAAGATGCGGGTGATGTCCCCCACATGGGTGGCGGTGCGGAAATAATCCTGCATGAAGATCTCGACCGCGCGGCGTCCGGCCTTGTCCTTGTAACCCATGCGGTCTGCCACCTCGACCTGCAGATCGAAGGTCAGCTGTTCGGTGGCACGATTTGTCACCAGGTGCAGATGCGAGCGTACCGCCCAGAGGAAATTCTCGGCCTCGGAAAAGAACTCGAACTCATCCTCGTTGAACAGGCCAAGCGGGACCAGTTCGGCCACGTCCTGCACCTGGTAGAGGTACTTGGAGATCCAGAACAGCGATTGCAAATCGCGCAATCCGCCCTTGCCCTCCTTGACGTTGGGTTCGACCATGTAGCGCTCACCCTGTTTCAGGTGGCGCTCATCCCGTTCCGCCAGTTTCGCCTCGACGAACTCGCGGGCATCCTTTGAGAACAGATCGCTGCGCAAGCGGCGATCCAATTCATCCGCAAGATCGGCATCCCCTGACAGGAACCGGTGTTCCAGCATGGCCGTGCGGATGGTGTAGTCTTCGGCGCCGAGGCGGATGCAATCCTTGATGGTACGGCTGGAGTGACCCACCTTCAGGCGCAGATCCCACAGCATGTAGAGCATGGATTCGATGACGCTCTCGGCCCAGGCGGTGATCTTGTAAGGCGTCAGAAACAGCAGATCCACATCCGAGAAGGGCGCCATCTCGGCCCGCCCGTAGCCGCCTACGGCCATCACCGCGATCCGTTCGCCACTGGTCGGGGTGGCAAGCGGATGCAGGTGTTGGGTGGCCACGTGGAATGCGGTTGTGACCAACCCATCCGTCAGGTGGCTGTAGGACTGGGTCAGCGCGCGCGCCGAGAAGGGCGCCGCGGCAAAGGCGTCGGCAATGGCGGTACGCCCGGCCTTGTTGGCGTCGCGCAACAGGCGCACCACCTCTGCACGCAGGGGGGCGGCCTCCATCGTTTGGGCGGCCTCTGCGATCTGCTGGCGGATCAAACGCGCGTCGAAAATCCGATCCGATGCGCAGATCAGCGGGGTCTTGACCGGAGGCAGGAGGCTGTCTTGGGGCTGGGCCGGATCAGAATCCTGCGCCGGAGAAGTTGCTGGGAGCTGGGTCAATGACGACCACCTTCTTGTCTTGGATTGTTGCCACGGCAAGGCCGCGTTCATTGGTGCCATCGGGGCGCAGCCGGAAAATGCCGCCGGTGCCCTGGAAACCCGCAGATTGGGTCAGGGCCGCACCGGTGAGCGCATCGCTCTTGCCTGCGCTGACCAGGGCGCCGATGGCCGCGATCCCGTCATAGGCGAGCCCGCCGATCGGATGCGGCGCACCGCCATAGGCGGCGCTGTAGCGCGACACGAACTGCTGCGATTTTGCGGGATCGGGCAGGGCGAACCAGCCGCCCTGGACACCGGGCATCTCCAGCGTCTGGCTCGGGATATCCCAGCGGGTCAGGCCGATATACTGGAAGCTTTCCTTGTCGAGCCCCGACTCGGGCAGCAATTGCGACAACAAGGGCAGCGCGCCTGCGGTGGTCGCGGTCATGAAGATGGCATTGGCGCCGTTATTGCGGGCGGTGTCGCGGATCGGACCGATGGCGTCGATCACGCCCTTCTGGGACAATTCATAGCCGATGGTGCCTGCAATAGTTGCCCCCGATCGCCCGGCCGCGGCCTGGATGGCGCTGCTTCCGGCCCGGCCTGCGGCATCATTGCCGCCGACGATCACGATGTTCCCGCGCCCCTGGCGCACGGCATAGGTGGTCAGGCGCTGGGCGGTATTGGCAAAGGTTGAGCCCAGGATAAAGACATTGCCGCCGGCGATGGCGGTGTTGTTGGAAAAGGCTAGAACGTTCACGTTGCGCTTGGCGGCAGCCACACCGGCGGCATTGGCGGCCTCGGCGTAAACCGGCCCCAGCAGGATGCGTGCCCCTTCGTTGATGGCCTGTGTGGCGGCATTTGCCGCCGTCGCCGGATCGCCTGCGGTATCATAGACACGCAGGTCCACCTGCACGCCCTTCAGGTCTCCCATCGCCAACCGGGCCGCATTCTCAAGGCTTTGCGCCAGAACCGCATCGCCGGACTGCGCCGATCCCTTTGGCACCAGAAGGGCGACGGGAACCGGTTTGGAGGTGTTGATCGACGGGCCGCCGCCGGTGGTGACCGGATTACAGGCGGCAAGGGCAAATGCGGAAACTGCGGTGACGGCGGCCAATGCCGCCTTGCGGGCCTGTTTGAAAACGGCGAACATAATAAACCTCTAAACTCCCCTGTTCCGGCGGCGGGCGCCGTGTTGGTGGCCTGACGTGCGGCTTGGGGGGATCATAAACGACCAAAAAGGCGGGTCCAGCGTGAATCACCAGATCGTCAAATTGTTGCCGGGGCTGCACTTTGTGGCCACGCCCATCGGCACCGCCCGTGACATTACATTGCGGGCGCTTGATGTGCTGGCCTCGGCCGATGTGATCGCTGCAGAAGATACGCGCTCCTTGCGCAAACTGATGGAGATTCACGGGGTGCCGCTGAACGGGCGCCAGATCATCGCCTATCACGACCACAGCGGCGCAGGCGCCCGCGCGCGGCTGATGCAGGCCATGGCCGATGGGCAATCGGTCGCCTATGCCTCGGAAGCAGGCATGCCGCTGATTGCCGATCCGGGCTATGACCTCAGCCGCGCGGCCGCCGAAGCCGGGCACAAGGTCACCGTAGCGCCGGGGCCGTCCGCTGCCCTTGCCGCGCTGACTTTGGCGGGGCTGCCCACGGATGCCTTCTTCTTTGCAGGCTTTCTGCCCAATGCCAGCGGCGCGCGGCGCAAGCGCCTGGAAGATCTGCGAAACGTCCCCGGTACGCTGATCTTCTACGAATCGCCCAAGCGGATCGCGGCCTCGGTTGCCGATATGGCGGCGGTTCTGGGGGATCGCCCGGCGGCGCTGTGTCGCGAGCTAACCAAGAAGTTCGAAGAGGTGCGGCGGGGCAGCCTCAGCGTCCTTGTCCAAGGGCTGGAAGACAGCCCGGTGAAGGGCGAGATCGTCATGCTGGTGGATCGCGCGCGCGCAGAAGAGGTGAGCGAAGCCAGCCTGGAGGAAGACCTGCGCGCCGCCCTGAAGGACAATTCGGTCAAGGATGCAGCCTCTATCGTGGCCGAAACCCACGGGCTGCCGCGGCGCAAGGTTTATCAACTGGCTCTCGCGATGGCCAAGGACGCGGGCTAAGGCCTTGGCGGGGCGGCAGCATCAGGGCCAGCGTGCACACCTGGCCGGACAGGCCGCCGAGGAGGCCGCCGCCCGCGCCTATGAGGCGCGCGGCTACCAGGTGGCAAAGCGCCGCTGGCGTGGCCCCGGTGGCGAGATTGACCTGATCCTGCGCAAAGGCGCGCTGGTGGTCTTTGCCGAGGTCAAGCACAGCGCCACATTTGAAGGTGCCGCCGCGCGGATTACCCCTGCGCAGATGCAGCGCATCATGGCCAGTGCCGCGCAGTTCCTGGATGGGGAACCGCAGGGTCAGCTGACCGAGACGCGCCTGGATGCCGTACTTGTGAACGGGGAAGGCGCCGTGGAAATCCTCGAAAACGCCTTTGGGCAGGGCTAGGCGGGCCGTGCTCTATTGATCCTTGGGGCGTGCTGGGCCATCTATTCGTCGAAACAAGAGGGATGCACTTCATGAAAATCGCCTTCCAGATGGACCCGATCATGGGCGTCAACATCAATGCCGACAGCAGCTTCCGCCTTGCCGAGGAGGCGCAGGCGCGCGGGCATACCCTGTTCTACTACAGCCCCGATCACCTCGCCTATCAGGAAGGGCGCATCACCGCGCGCGGATATGACATGACGGTGCAGCGCGTGGCAGGTGCCCCGGCGGTGCTGGGCGAAGAGCGTGAAGTGGATCTGGCGGAGTTCGACGTGGTTTGGCTGCGCCAGGATCCGCCGTTTGACATGCATTACATCACCTCGACCCATCTGCTCGACAGGCTGAAGGGGCAGGCGCTGGTGGTCAATGATCCCTTCTGGGTGCGCAACTACCCGGAAAAACTGCTGGTTCTGGATTTCCCCGAGCTGACGCCGCCCACGGCGATCGCCCGCGACCTTGATACCATCAAGGCCTTCAAGGCCAAGCACGGTGACGTCATCCTGAAGCCGCTTTACGGCAACGGCGGCGCCGGGGTGTTCCGGCTTGATGCCAATGATCGCAACCTCACCTCCTTGCATGAACTCTTTACCGGCTTCAGCCGCGAGCCGCTGATCGTGCAGAAGTTCCTGCCCGACGTCAGCAATGGCGACAAGCGTGTGATCCTCGTGGATGGCGAGGCCGTGGGCGCCATCAATCGCGTGCCCGCCGCTGGCGAGACGCGCTCGAACATGCATGTGGGCGGGCGCCCGGAAAAGATCGGCCTGACCGAGCGCGACCTTGAGATCTGCGCCGCCATCGGCCCGCTTCTGAAGGAAAAGGGTCAGATCTTTGTCGGCATCGATGTGATCGGGGACTACCTCACCGAGATCAACGTGACCTCGCCCACCGGTATCCAGGAGCTGGAGCGTTTTGATGGCGTGAATATTGCCGAGAAGGTCTGGCAGGCGATCGAAGCCAAGCTGTAAGACATTTCGGCTGGCGTCCTATTGCGCCAGCCGCAACTCATTGTGCCAGCCGGAACCCCAGCGCCTCTGCCACATGGGGGCGGAGGATGTTCGGTTCTCCTTCCAGATCGGCAATGGTGCGCGCCACCCGCAGCACCCGGTGATAGCCGCGCGCGGTCAGGGAAAAGCGGTCGGCGGCCTTGTGCAGCAGCGCGCGGCTTTCGGCGTCAAGCGTGGCGATCTCTTCCAAAAGCGCGCCTTCGGCATCGGCATTCAGATGCACCTCGGGCTGATCCTTGAACCTGTCCTGTTGCACATCACGGGCAGCGGCAACGCGCTGGGCCACCTCTGCGGAGCCTTCGGCAGCGGTGGGCAGATCTAGGTCGCTATAGGGCACCGGTGGCACTTCGATGCGCAGATCGAACCGGTCCATCAGCGGGCCGGATATGCGGCCCATGTAATCCTCGCCGCAGATCGGTGCGCGGGAGCAGGCGCGGGACGGATCGGCCAGATGACCGCATTTGCAGGGGTTGGCGGCGGCCACCAGCATGAAGCGGCTGGGGTATTTCACATGGGCATTGGCGCGGGCCACCATGACTTCGCCAGTCTCCAGGGGCTGGCGTAGGGTTTCCAGAACGGGTCTGGAGAATTCCGGCAGTTCGTCCAGAAACAACACGCCATTGTGGGCCAGGCTGATCTCGCCCGGCTGGGCCCGCCGTCCGCCGCCGACGATGGCGGCCATCGACGCGGTATGGTGTGGTTCGCGAAAGGGACGGCTGCGGTTGATGCCGCCATCCTCGATCAAGCCGCAAAGGGATTGGATCATCGAGGTTTCCAATGCCTCAGCCGGGGTCAGCGGCGGCAGGATTGTCGGCAGGCGCGCCGCCAGCATGGATTTCCCCGATCCCGGCGGGCCGATCATCAACAGGTGATGCCGCCCGGCGGCGGCGATCTCCAGCGCGCGTTTGGCGCGTTCCTGTCCTTTGACGTCGCGCAGATCGCGGGCACCAAGGGCATCTGTGACCTCACCCGCGACGGCCTCGGCCAGGGGCATCTTGCCGGTGAAATGGCGCACTACATCCAGAAGGCTGCTGGCGCCGATGACCCGCGCGGCATCGACCCAGGCGGCCTCGGCCCCCGAGGCCTTGGGGCAGAGCAGCAGCCGGTCTTCGCTGGCGGCAGTCATGGCGGCGGGCAGGGCGCCCACGACGGGGATCAGCGTACCGTCAAGGGAGAGTTCGCCAAGCGCGATGGTCTCGCTCGCGGCCTCTGCAGGGATCACTTCGATGGCCGCCAGAAGCGCCAGCGCGATGGGCAGATCGAAATGACTGCCCTCCTTTGGCAGATCGGCAGGCGAGAGGTTCACCGTGATCCGTTTCGACGGCAGTGCGATCGACATCGCCGCAAAGGCCGAGCGCACCCTTTCGCGCGCTTCGCTCACCGCCTTGTCCGGCAGTCCGACGATGGAAAAGGCGGGCAGGCCCGGTACCACGGCGCATTGCACCTCCACCGGGCGGGCCTCCACCCCCTGAAAGGCAACCGTATAGGCCCGCGAAATCATGCCGCTCTATCCCCCTGAAACTGCCGATGAAAACCATAGCGAGCGGGGGATCGGAGTCGTTAGATAAACACGTTATGAGTGTGTTTTTGACGGTGTTTTCGCGGTGCTTGGGGCTGTGCGCTAGCTCAGGGTCCAATCGCGCCGGGGCAGGTCCAAGGCGTAGGGTTCGGGATCATATGTGACCTCTCGCGCCTGTTCCTGCCAGCGCAAGACGGCGGGATCCGACAGCAGCGCGCGGCAATAGGCGCGGGTTTCGGCCGCTACCGGCAGGTCATAGCCGACGATCCGCGCCGCCACCGGCGTGTAGAAGACATCGGCAAGGCTGTAATCGCCAAAGAGCCAGCCTTCGCTTGCGCCCGAGATATTACGGGCGTGGGCGAACAGGGCCTCGATCCGGGCCAGGTCCTTGAGCACGGCGTCAGAGGGGGCAAAGCCCTCCCAGATATGGCTCAGCTGCATGGCGCAATCGCCGCGCAGGGCGGAAAAGCCGCAGGCCATTTCAGCCACCAGCCAGCGCGCGGTGGCGCGGGCTGCCGGATCCTTGGGCCAAAGCCCAGCCTCCGGGTGGCGCTCGGCCAGGGTTTCGGCCATGGCAATGCTTTCGCCGATCACGATGCCTTCGGGGGTGCGCAGGGTCGGCACCAGCCGCGCAGGGGCCAGATCCGCGAGATCAGCCGCCATGGTTCCGGAATAGAGCCCCACCATATGCACCACATGGGGGAGCGAGAATTTTTCGAGCATGAGCCAGCCGCGCAAGGACCAGCTGGAATACATGCGGTCACCAATAAAAAGATCATATGTCATGGGGGCAGGCTACCTTGATCGGGCGCGGTCCCAAATCGATTGTTTGTGCGCCAGGCCATCACGGAAGGTGATTGATTCGCTTGGTCTGCCAGCCGTTCGGCGCGCAGTGGATCTCGGTCAGGGAAAGGTTGTCGATCCGGTGAGAGAACGCCTCTTCCGCCGTCAGCCGCTCTGCGCGCTGGATCTGGGTCAGGATCTGGCCGAAATGACCGACGACAATCAGGTCGCGGCCCTGATGTGAGGCGATCAACCCGTCGATGGCGCGATCCACGCGGGCACAGACCTCGTTCCAGCTTTCGCCGCCTGGCGGGCGCACATCGCCGGGGTTTTCCCAATAGGCGCGGATGCGCTCGGGGTCTTCGGCGTCTATGTCCTTCCAGGTGCGCAATTCCCAGGCGCCAAAGTGGATCTCCCGCAGGTCGGGCAGGTGATCGAGGCGCCTGCGCCCCCGTGCGATGGCGCTGGCGGTATCGGCGGCGCGGGAGAGATCGGAGGAGACGACCAGTGCCTCATCGGGGAGGGCAGAGGACAGGCGATCCAGCGCTGCCCTATCCGACAGATCAGCGGGCAGATCGGACCAGCCGACCATGGATTTTGCATGGGTGGGGCCGTGGCGCACAAGGAATAGCCGGGTCATGGCAGGGTGCCTTTCAGAACCAGCGGCAGACCGGCGGTCACCTGCACCACCGTATCGGCACGCGCAGCCAGGGCGATATTGAGCCGTCCTTGCGCCTCGCGAAAGCGCCGCGCCAGCGCATTTTCCGGCACGATGCCGAGGCCGGTTTCATTGGAGACGATCACCAGCTCCGCCGGGCAGGCATCGATGGCTTGCAGCAGGTTCTGTGTTTCCGCCTCAAGGTCATGCTCTGCCAGGAGGTGATTGGTCAGCCACATGGTGGCGCAGTCCATCAGGCAGATCGCGTCCGCAGGCAGATCCGGCAACACCCTGCTGGCCTCCAAGGGTTCCTCATGGGTGGTCCAGCCACTGCCGCGCTGCGCCAGATGTTTCGTGACCTTCGCGCGCATTTCCTGATCAAGTATTTGTGAAGTGGCCCAGTAAACCCTTGGCTTGTCAGCGGATGTGCAGATGTTTTCGGCGAATGCGGACTTCCCCGATGCGGCCCCGCCGAGAATGAGTGTGACAGCTGCTGACAAGTCTCTTAACCTGATCCCTGATGGTTTTGGGGATTTGGGTATCTGCTGATCCTTCCTGAGACAAGTGCGAAGACCATGGATGGCCAGCTGTCGGATCAAGCACTGTCGCTGCGGCCTGGGCCTGCCAGTCGACCTGTCAGCCGGGCCGCCGCGTTGGGGGTGGCAGATTTGCTTTCGCCCAGAATGATCCGGTTCCGCCTTCGCCGCGTAGTACAGAGTATAATGTTTCGAGGGGAGTATCATGGCACTTGACACGACCACTGAAAACCCGCTGCCGCGGAAGGCCATGAAGGCCGAGCTTCTGGATGCTGAAACGGAGCTGAAACTTGCCTATGCCTGGCGCGACAACCGGGATGAGCAAGCGCTGCATCGCCTGATCCACGCCTATATGCGGCTGGCGATCTCGATGGCGGCCAAGTTCAAACGTTACGGCGCCCCGATGAATGATCTCATCCAGGAGGCGGGCGTCGGCCTGATGAAGGCTGCGGACAAGTTCGATCCCGACCGCGGCGTGCGGTTTTCGACCTATGCGGTCTGGTGGATCAAGGCCTCGATCCAGGACTATGTGATGCGCAACTGGTCGATGGTGCGCACAGGCTCCACCTCTTCGCAAAAGTCGCTGTTCTTCAACATGCGCCGGGTGCAGGCGCAGCTGGAACGTGAAGCCAGCGCTGCCGGTGTGGAGTTGGACAGGCATCAGCTCAACCAGCAGATCGCGGCGGAAATCGGTGTGCCCCTGCGCGATGTGGAAATGATGGATGGACGCCTGTCCGGATCGGATTTCTCGCTGAACGCGCTGCAGTCGTCGGATGACGAGGGGCGCGAATGGATCGAGGCGCTGGAAGATGATCGCGCCCAGGCCGCCGAACTGGTAGAGGAGGAACACGACCGCCGCCAGCTGCGGGCCTGGCTGGTCGAAGCCCTGCAGGCGCTCAACGACCGGGAGCGCTTCATCATCACCGAACGGAAACTGCGCGAGGAGCCGCGCACCCTGGAAAGCCTTGGGCTGGAACTGAACCTGTCCAAGGAGCGTGTGCGTCAGCTGGAAGCCGCCGCGTTTCAAAAGATGCGAAAGACTCTTGAAGGGCGCTCGCGGGAGGTGCACAACTTCCTCTCATGAGAAAGTTGATTCTTTTTGTCGGAAAGGCTATCGCCGTGAGCGCGGTGGCACTTCTTGCAGCGATCCCTGCCACTGCTCCGGTGCAGGCTGGGTCAGAAACGCCCGTTGCCGAAACGGCTGAGGCCGCAGCGGGCCAGTTGCGTGGTGCCGATGTGGTCATACTTGGCGAGGTGCATGACAACCCAGGGCATCACCTCAATCAGGCACAGATCCTGTCCAGCCTCGCGCCCTCGGCCGTGGTCTGGGAGATGATCACCCAGGAACAGGCAGAGCGTCTGACGCCAGAGATCCTGGGCAATGCCTCGGACACAGCCTCCACCCTGAATTGGGAGACCTCCGGCTGGCCGGAGTTTGACCTCTATGCTCCGATCTTTGCCGCTGCGGTTTCCAGTCGCCACTACGGTGCCTTGGTGCCCCGGGCCGAGGCGCGCGCGGCGCTGGAGCAGGGTGTTGCCAACTATTTTGGCGCGCGCGCCGGGGATTTTGGCCTGGATCAGCCCTTGCCCGAGGCGGAGCAAGCCGCACGCGAGGCGGATCAGATGGCCAATCATTGCAATGCCATGCCCGAAGAGATGCTGCCGGTGCTGGTCGATTTCCAGCGCCTGCGCGATGCAGCCCTTGCCGAGGCGACCGATCGCGCCCTGAGCGAAACCAGAGGGCCAGTGGTTGTGATCACCGGCAATGGCCATGCGCGGCTGGATCGGGGGCTGGCGGTCTACCTGAAACAGGCACGCCCGGAGGCGCGCATCCTCAGCCTCGGCCAAAGCGAGGGCGGCGCGATCAGCGGCGATTTCGATCTGCTTCTGGACAGCCCCGGCGTTGACCGCCCGGACCCCTGCCTGGCCTTCAAGAAGGACTGAGCCGAAAACCGTTTCACACTTGGCGCGGCGCGCAGTAAGGTCGGCGCCGCAACAGTGCGCCCATGGATGGGCCGGGAACGGGTAAATGCTGGCTGGCAAACATATTCTACTGATCATCGGCGGCGGGATCGCGGCCTATAAGGCGCTGGAGCTGATCCGCCGACTGCAGGAAAAGGGGGCAAGCGTGGCCCCGGTCCTGACCCGCGCGGGCGAGGAATTCGTGACGCCCCTGTCCGTTTCGGCCCTGGCCGGGGCGCCGGTCCATCGGGATCTGTTCGATCTGACTTCCGAGGCAGAGATGGGTCATATCCAGCTGTCGCGCAGCGCCGATCTGGTGGTCGTGGCGCCTGCCACCGCCGATCTGATGGCAAAGATGGCCCAAGGGCTGGCCAACGATCTGGCCTCCACCCTGTTGCTGGCCACCGATACGCCGGTGCTGGTCGCGCCCGCGATGAACGTGCGCATGTGGAAACATCCCGCCACCGGGCGCAATATCGAGGTGTTGAAGGGCGACGGGATCGGCTTTATCGGCCCCAACGAGGGCGGCATGGCTTGCGGTGAATTCGGCCCCGGTCGCATGGCCGAACCCGAGGAGATCGTCGCGGCCATTGCCGCGCAGTTCCGCCAAGGGCCGCTCAGCGGCAAGCGGATCGTGGTGACCTCTGGTCCGACCCATGAGCCGATCGACCCGGTGCGCTATATCGCCAACCGTTCCTCCGGGGCGCAGGGGACGGCGGTGGCCCGTGCTCTGAGCGAGTTGGGAGCGGAGGTGGTGTTCATCACGGGCCCGGCAACGGTCCGGCCCCCCGAGGGGGTGGATGTGGTGCCCGTCGAAAGCGCACTGGAAATGCAGGCCGCCGTCGAGGCTGCCCTGCCGGCCGATGCCGCCGTCTTTGCTGCCGCTGTGGCGGATTGGCGGGTGGCGAGTGCTTCGGACCGCAAGCTCAAGAAATCGAAGGATGGGTTGCCGACGCTGGAATTCGCCGAAAACCCGGACATCCTGAAAACCGTATCGCATATGCCGCAGGGGCGCCCGGGCCTGGTGGTGGGATTTGCCGCCGAAACCAATGACGTGCTGGACAACGCCACCGCGAAGCGCCTGCGCAAGGGCTGCGACTGGATCGTCGCCAATGACGTGTCCCCTGCGACCGGCATCATGGGCGGCAGCGAGAATGCCGTCACCCTGATTTCGGAAGACGGTGCCGAGGACTGGCCGCGCATGGGCAAGGACGAGGTCGCGCGCAAGCTGGCGCGACGGATCGCCTCTGCACTGACAGACTGAGCGCCCTGCTTTGAGAACCCCGACATTATCCGACAAGGAGCCGAAATGGTCACGATCCTCATTCGCCGTGAGCCCGATGCAGATGCCGATCTGCCGCTGCCCTCCTATGAAACCTCAGGTGCGGCGGGCGCCGATCTGCGTGCCGATCTGCCGGAGCGGGGCAGTATCGTGCTGGAGCCGGGCGCGCGCGCGCTGGTGCCCACGGGCCTGCGGGTGGAAATCCCTGACGGCTACGAGATACAGATCCGGCCGCGCTCGGGCCTGGCGTTGAAACACGGGATCACCCTGCCAAATACGCCGGGCACCATCGACAGCGATTATCGCGGGCCTTTGGGAGTGATTGTCCTAAATGCCGGACAAGAGCGGTTCGAGATCGCCCATGGTGACCGGATTGCGCAGATGGTGGTGGCACCGGTGCTGCAGGCGCGCTTCGAATTGGTCGATGCGCTGAGCGAGACGACGCGCGGCAGCGGCGGTTTTGGATCGACTGGGAGAAGCTGATGGTCCTTGTCTTGGGCCTTGCGGGACTGATCTGGTGGGGCGGGCGCCTCATGGGGATGCAGCGGGCGCTGCGTCTGGCGCTGCTTTTGGTGCTGTTTGGCGCCGTGCTGCTGCTGCAGCTGACCCTGCCAGAGGGCAACGGCCTGCGCGCGGCCACTGGCGGGACGGCGCGGTCCTGGCTGCTTCTGGGCGGTGTCGCGCTGATGATCGGCGCCTACAGCTGGGGTGTTGCCTGGCTGCGGCAACGGGCCGATGGGCAAGATGAGGAGACATCGCAAGGGGATGCCAATCCCAAACCGGGGCGGTTTTCCGAGACCGAGCTCAACCGCTATGCCCGCCATATCGTCCTGCGCGAATTGGGCGGGCCGGGGCAGAAGAAGCTGAAGAACGCCAGGGTGCTGGTGATCGGGGCAGGGGGGCTGGGCGCGCCTGCCTTGCAATACCTGGCGGCGGCAGGTGTGGGCACCATCGGGGTCATCGATGACGATGTGGTGGAAAACGCCAACCTCCAGCGTCAGGTCATCCACCGGGACGAAGACATCGGCGTCCCCAAGGTGTTTTCGGCAGAGCGCGCGATGGTGGCGCAGAACCCGTTTGTGACCGTGCACCCCTATCATCGCCGCCTGACCGAGGAGATCGCCTCCGATCTTTTTGCAGACTATGACATCATCCTTGATGGCACCGATAATTTCGAAAGCCGGTATCTCTCGAACCGCACCGCCGTGGCGCTGGGCAAACCGCTGATCTCGGGAGCCTTGTCGCAGTGGGAGGGGCAGCTTTCGGTGTTCCATCCCAAGACAGGCGGCCCCTGTTACCAGTGCATCTTCCCCGAGGCCCCGGCACCGTGGCTTGCGCCCAGCTGTTCAGAGGCCGGCGTGATCGGCCCCCTGCCGGGCGTCGTCGGCGCGATGATGGCGGTGGAGACGATCAAGCAGATCACCGGCGCCGGAGAGGTGCTGCGCGGCTCCATGCTGATCTACGATGCCCTTTATGGCGAAAGCCGCCGCATCGGTCTGAAACAGCGCCAGGATTGCCCGATCTGCGCAGGCAAGGATGGCTGATTGGGCTGCCGCCGCCCGGTTTTCTGCGCTTTTGATTGAATGATCCGGGGGATTGCGCGCGGCCCCTCTGGACGCTGCCGGGGTGCAGGCATAGCTTCTGATCCAAAGGAGGCCTTGCCCATGACCAACCCGCTTTTGTCCCGCTGGGACACACCCTTCGAGATCGCGCCCTTCGACAGCATTTCGGACGAGGATTTTGCCCCTGCGCTGGAAGAGGCCCTTGCCGCGCACAACGCACAGATCGAGGCGATCGCGACCAACCCCGACGCCCCAAGCTTCGCCAATGTGATCGAGGCGCTGGAGGCGCCCTGCCGCCCGATGGAGCAGGTCCTGTCGGTTTTTTACACCGTGGCCGGTGCCGACAGTAATCCCAAACGACAAGAGCTGCAGCGGGCGTTTTCCCCGAGACTGGCGGCACATTACTCGGCCATCACCGCGAATAAGGCGCTTTATGCGCGGGTGAAGGCGGTCTGGGATCAGCGCGAGGATCTGGACCTTTCGGACGAACAACAGCGGGTCTTGATGCTGACCCATCGCGGCTTCGTGCGCGGCGGTGCGGCGCTGGAAGGCGCGAACGACGCCCGCATGCAGGAGATCAAGGGGCGCCTGGCCACCCTTGGCACCGAGTTTACCCAGAACCTTTTGGCGGATGAACGCGAGTGGTTCATGGAACTTTCGGAGGAAGATCTGGAAGGCCTGCCCGACTTCGCCGTTGCCGCGGCTCGCGCTGCGGGCAAGGAAAAGGGCGTGAAAGGACCGGTCGTCACCACGTCGCGGTCGATCATCACGCCGTTTTTGAAATTTTCCCCCCGCCGGGATCTGCGCGAAAAGGCGTTTCAGGCCTGGGCTGCGCGCGGTGCCAATGGCGGCGAGACGGACAACCGGGCCATCGCGGCAGAGATCCTGTCGTTGCGCGAAGAACGCGCCAAGCTCTTGGGCTACGAGAATTTCGCCGCCTACAAGCTGGAAACCGAAATGGCCAAGACGCCGGAGGCGGTGCGTGGCCTTTTGATGGATGTCTGGGGGCCAGCCAAGGCGCGTGCGGATCAGGATGCCGCGGTGCTGACCGAGATGATGCAGGGCGATGGGATCAATGGCGATCTGGAACCCTGGGACTGGCATTACTATTCCGAGAAACGCCGCAAGATCGAGCATGATCTGGATGAGGCGGAGCTGAAACCCTACCTGCAGCTGGACCGGATGATCGAAGCGTCATTCGCCTGCGCGAACCGCCTGTTCGGGCTGGAGTTCGCGCCGCTTGACGTGCCGCTTTATCATCCCGATTGCCGCGCCTGGGAGGTGACCCGGAACGGCGAACATGTGGCGGTCTTCATCGGCGATTACTTCGCGCGCGGATCGAAACGCTCTGGTGCCTGGTGTTCGGCCATGCGCAGCCAGGCGAAGTTCCCGGAAAAACAGGCGCCCGTGGTGATCAACGTCTGCAATTTCGCCAAGGGGGAGCCTGCGCTTCTGTCCTATGACGATGCGCGTACCCTGTTCCACGAATTCGGCCATGCGCTGCACCAGATGCTGTCGGATGTGACCTATGAAAGCATTTCCGGCACGTCCGTGGCGCGTGATTTCGTGGAGCTGCCCTCGCAGCTATACGAACACTGGCTGGAAGTGCCCGAGGTCTTAAGCGAATTCGCCACCCATGCGGAAACCGGCGAGGCGATGCCCAAGGAGATGCTCGACAAGGTTCTGGGTGCTGCCACTTACGATATGGGCTTCCAGACGGTGGAATATGTGGCCTCGGCCTTGGTCGATCTCGCCTTCCACGATGGCGCGGCCCCGGCCGATCCGATGGCCAGGCAGGCCGAGGTTCTGGCAGAGATCGGCATGCCCCATGCGATCATCATGCGCCACGCGACACCGCATTTCGCGCATGTGTTCTCGGGCGATGGCTACAGCTCGGGCTATTACAGCTACATGTGGTCCGAGGTGATGGATGCCGATGCCTTTGCCGCCTTTGAAGAAGCTGGCGGGGCCTTTGATCCCGAGCGGGCCAAGGCGTTGGAGGAACATATCCTGTCCTCGGGCGGCTCCAAGGATCCGGCAGAACTATACACCGCCTTCCGGGGACGCCTGCCCGGGGTGGATGCCCTGCTGAAAGGCCGGGGTCTGGCCGCCAAATAAGGCTTCTGCGCCGGGGGCTTCCCCGGCGCAGACGCGTTCAATAGCCGAGGTCTCGGTTCACGAGATTGAGGAACGCCTCGCCCGCCTCGCCGCGCCGGATGTTTTCTGCAATCGCCTCGGAGGCGGTGCTGGCGCGGGTCTCTGCCGCGATATGCGGTGTCACGGTGACGTTTGGATGCGCCCAATAGGGATCATCTGCGGGCAGCGGTTCCACCCGGAAGACATCCAGCGTGGCATGACCCACCTGACCGGTGTCGAGCGCGGCCAATAGGGCGGCATCGTCGATCAGCGGACCACGGCCCGGATTGATGATCCGCGCGCCCTTGGGCAGCAGGGAGAGGGTCTCTGCATTCAGGATATTTGTGGTCGCGGGCGTATCCGGCAACAGAAGCACCACGATCTCTGCCGTCGACAGCGCCTGTTTCAGCCCCTCGTCGCCGTGCAGGCAGGTGATGCCGTCAATCGATTTGGGCGAGCGCGACCAGCCGGTGACCGGGAAACCGATCCGGGCAAGGCTTTGTGCGCAGGCGCTGCCCAGGGCGCCAAGGCCGAGCAGGGTCACGGGGCGTTCAAAGGCCAGCGGCGGCACGATGGGCTCCCATCGGTCCTGCACAGTGATCGAGCGGTCGATATCCAGGTGATAGCGCAGCACGTGCCCGGTTACCCATTCCACCATCCCCGCCGTCAGGCCGGGATCCACCATCCGGCACAGCGGCATGGTCAGGGTCTGGTTGCCGGTGATCTTTTCCACGCCCGCCCAGAGGTTCAGCACCGCCTTGCAGCGGGTATAGGGGGTGAAGTCCTGCAGGTCGGAATTGGGCGCATAGACCACGTAATCCACCTGATCGGGAGCGTGATCCAGGCGCAAGTCCACCTTGAGCCCGGCCTTGTTGAAGGCGGCCTTCAGCGGCTCGCGGTAAGTCTCCCAACGGGCGGGAAGGGCGGCGAATTGCACGTTGATCATGTGGCGAACACTCCGGCCATATCGGCAAAGCCCTTGATCTCGATCGGGTTGCCCGCGGGATCATGAAAGAACATGGTGCTCTGCTCTCCGGGCTGGCCTTCGAAACGGGTGGTGGGGGCGATGGTGAAATCAATGCCTTTGGCCAGCAGCCGGTCGGCCAGTGCGCGCCACTCTTCCTGTGGCAGGATCACGCCCAGATGCGGCATCGGCACCATGTGATCGCCGACCTTGCCGGTGTTGGCGGTGGCAAAGACCGGGCCAAGGTGCAGCGAGATCTGGTGCCCGAAGAAATTGAAATCGACCCAGCTATCGGTGCTGCGCCCCTCTTGGCAACCCAGGGTGCCGCCATAAAAGGCGCGGGCCTTTTGCAGATCGTCAACGTGATAGGCGAGGTGAAAGATGCTCATGGGGCAATGTCCTTGATGGGCCGGATTAACGGGGGCGGTGGATATTGGCGCTTTGCACCAGGCCAAAGGCGGCCAGCAGCACCAGCATGGCCGATCCCCCATAAGAGACCAGCGGCAGCGGAACGCCAACGACCGGGGCCAGCCCCATCACCATCGACATGTTCACCGCAAAGAACAGGAAAAACGTGATGGCGATGCCCAAGGTCACCAGAGATGAGAACCGATCTCGGGCCGCAAGGGCGGTTGCAACGCAGAAGATGATGATCAGCACATAGAGGCTGAGAAGGGTAAAACCGCCTATGAAGCCGAATTCCTCGGCCAGGGTGGTGAAGATGAAATCGGTATGTTTTTCCGGCAGGAAGTTCAGCCGTGACTGGGTGCCTTGCATGTAGCCGCGCCCCGACCAGCCGCCCGATCCCAGGGCGATCTTGGATTGGGTGATGTGATAGCCCGCGCCAAGGGGATCCTGCGAGGGGTCCAGGAAGGTGTCGATGCGGCGAAACTGGTAGTCCTTGATCAGCTGCCATTCCGTGCCACGGCTCTGGAAGACGGCGGTGACTAGCCCAACGGCGGCGGCAATCACGGCGGCGAAATAGGCCCAGTGCACACCGGCCAGGAACATCACGCCGCCCCCCGCTGCCATCAACAGGATCGAGGTGCCAAGGTCCGGCTGACGCAGCACCAGGAAGGTGGGGATCAGGATCATCAGGACCGGCACCGCCACCCAGAACAGGCGCGAGGTCTTTTCGGCCGGAAGCCAGTCGTAATAGGCGGCGAGCAGCATCACCAGGGTGATCTTCATCAATTCGGATGGCTGCAGGCGCATGAAGCCAAGGTCGATCCAGCGCTGCGCCCCCATGCCGACGGTGCCGAAGAATTCCACCGCCAAGAGCAGCACCAGCGACATCACATAGGCCAGCGCCGAGATATTGCGCCAAAACCAGATCGGCACCATGGCCACCACCACCATGACGGCCATGCCCAGGGCAAAGCGTTTTGCCTGCGGCTCGGCCCAGGGGGAAAAGGATCCTCCGGCCACCGAATAGAGCATCAGGAATCCCACCCCCGCGACCGAGGCCAGGAGCAGGGTCAGCGGCCAGTTCAGGTACAGGATCTTGCGTAGCCCCGTGGGGGTGGATTTGGCGTGATGTTCAAGATAGCTCATGCGCGGTCATTGCCCTCCGCGTCCTGGCGCTGCAGGCGCTCGCGCTCCAGCCGTTCCTGTTGCGCCTTGATCCGGCTGCGGTCTCCCTTCGGGTAGGCCGCAAGCGGGGGCGTGCCGCCATAAAGCGCCTGTAGCAGCACATCGCGGGCAATCGGGGCCGCAGCGGTGGAGCCGCCGCCGCCATGTTCCACGACCACAGAGACCGCGAAGCGCGGGTTGTCAAAGGGGGCATAGGCCACGTAAAGCGCATGATCGCGTCGCTCCCAGGGCAGATCCTCGTTGCGGATGACCCCTGCCGCCCGTTCGGCGGCGGTGATGTTGCGCACCTGGCTGGTGCCGCTTTTTCCCGCCATGCGCATGTCTTCGGCAATGATCCGAGAGCGATAGCCGGTGCCCCGCCGGTCGTTGCTGACCGAGAACATGCCCTTGCGGACGCTGCGCAGGTGGTTCTCATTGAGGCCGAGCGGTTCCGCCTCATTGCCTGACTGGTCGATGCCATCAAGGGATTTCAGCAGCCGCGGCGTGATATTGCGGCCGGAGGCGATCCGCGCCGTCATCACCGCCAGCTGCATGGGCGAGGCCAGCATGTAGCCCTGCCCGATCGAGGCGTTCGCCGTGTCACCGATCAGCCAGTCCTGCCCATGAACCCGCTGTTTCCAGTCGCGGTTCGGCGCCAGCCCGCTTGCCACGGCGGACATCGGCAGATCGTGGCGCACCCCCAGGCCCAGGCGGTTGGCCATGGCGGAAATCTTGTCGATCCCCACCTTCATGGCCACATCGTAGTAATAGACATCGCAGGACTGCTTGAGCGAGGTGTTGAGATCCACATGTCCGTGGCCTGCGCGTTTCCAGCAGTGGAATTTGCGTCCCGAGACCTCCAGGTGACCGGGGCAATAGACGGTATCGTTGGGACCGATCACACCGTCTTCGAGTGCGGCCAGGGCGGTCACCATCTTGAAGGTGGAGCCGGGCGGATAGGTGCCCTGAACCGCCTTGTTGGCCAGCGGGCGATAGGGGTCTTCGGTCAGCATGCGGTAGTCGCCAACCGAAATGCCGCGCACGAATAGGTTTGGATCGAAACTGGGTGAAGAGGCGATGGCATGCACATCGCCATTGCGGCAATCGACGATCACGGCGGCGGCGCTTTCCTTGCCCAGACGCGCCTGAACATAGCTTTGCAGGGTGGCATCCACCGTCAGCTGCATATCCGCGCCGGGTTCTCCTTCGCGCCGGTCGAGTTCGCGCATGACCCGGCCGGTGGCATTGACCTCGACCCGTTTGGCGCCTGCCTTGCCGCGCAGGGCATCTTCGCTCTTGGCTTCAAAGCCGACCTTGCCGATCTGGAAACGCGGGATGCGCAGGATCGGTTCAGGCGACTCGATCTTGCTGAGATCATAGTCCGATACCGGCCCCACATAGCCTACCACATGGGCAAAGGCATCGCCCTGCGGGTAATAGCGGGTCAGGCCCACCTCGGGTGTGATCCCCGGCAGGGCAGGGGCGTTGACCGCCACTTTCGAGACATCCTCCCAGCCGATCTGATCGGCGAGCGTCACCGGCAGGAAGGGCGGAGAGCGGCGCATCTCGGCCAGGGCGCGTTCCAGGTCTTCCGGGTCCAGCGGGATCAGCCGCGACAGATCCGCAATCACCTGCCCCACGTCGCCTGCGTCCTCGGGCACGATGGTGATGCGGTAAGACGGGGAATTCTGCGCCAGCGTGATCCCGTTACGGTCAAAGATCTCGCCTCTGGCCGGGGGCAGCAGGCGGATGTTGATGCGGTTCTCCTCGGCCAGCAGGCGGAACTGATCGGCCTGATCAACCTGAAGATAGCGCATGCGTGCCGCCAAGCCGCCGGCAAAGGCCAGCTGGAGCCCGCCCAGCAGCAGCGTCCGGCGCGTCAGCTTGCGGTGGGTGAATTCCAGCTCTCTCGGGTTGCGTCTCATCAGCGGCTACCCAGGACTTCGGCCTCGGCCGGTGACAGTTTGCGCACCCCAAGCAGCTGTTGGCTGAACAGGACAACCAATGGGTAGACGGCAATGGTCAGCACCGCCTGGATCAGGGTCAGCCCCAATGGCGCCTGCGCGACGGCGAGAATGGCCAGGATGGCGCGGTTCAGGACCACGATGCCAGAGATCACCATGGCC
The DNA here is from genome assembly GCF_028890025.1 of Phaeobacter sp. PT47_59. Taxonomy (NCBI): domain Bacteria; kingdom Pseudomonadati; phylum Pseudomonadota; class Alphaproteobacteria; order Rhodobacterales; family Roseobacteraceae; genus Phaeobacter; species Phaeobacter sp. PT47_59. Next base: position 46,762 of record NZ_JARCJL010000003.1, on the reverse strand, counting down.
ACGGCCAGCCATTCGGCGGCAAAGGCGGTTTCCCGGTGTGGCAGGACCCGGGATTTCAGGAATTCGCAGCCCAGCACAACCAGCAGGGCGAACAGGCCCGGCGGGCGCTGAAACAGCATATCCGCCATCAGCATGGTCGCGCCCAGCAGCAGCACCGGAACAAAATCCGGGCGCCGCAACGACCAGGCCAGGGCCAGCGCCAGCAGCAGATCCGGTGGCGCCCAGCGGCTGGGCAGCGTGTCCAGGGGCAGCAAGTGGAAGAACAAGAGCACAAGTGCCAAGGCCGGAAAGGCCATCCGCATCAACCAGATCCGCCCGGGCGAGGTGCTAGCCATTGCCGCCTCCCTCTTGGCTGGAGAGGGATTGCGGAGCCGGGTCGCCGGAACGCTCTGGCAGAAGCGCCGCATCCGGGGGCGGCACCACCAGGGCGCCGGGTTCCGTGATCGCCTCAGCGCCCTGGTGGCGCAGAACCCGCAGGAACTCGAGCCGTTCATAGTCAGCAGAAAGGCGCACGCGCTTGCGCCCGGCGCGATCCGCCGCGACCTGTCCGATCAGCAGCCCAGGCGGAAAGACCGATCCATCGCCAGAGGTGATGACCCGATCACCGGCGCGCACCAGATCGGGGTTTTCCAGGAAGTCGATCACCGGTGCGGCGGTGTTGTCGCCGGTCACCAGTGCGGTCTGCCCCGAGGGCTGGATCACCGCGGGCACGGCGCTGGCCGCATCGGTCAGCAGGATCACGCGGGCGGTGTCCTGGCCGGTACCGGAAATGCGCCCCACCAAGCCGATACCATCCATGGCCGCCCAGCCATCCTGGATGCCGTCGCGGGCGCCGATATTGAGGATCACCGACTGGCGGAAGGGGGATCCGCTGTCCGCCATCACCACGCCGGTGATATAGGTGAGCTTGGGATCAAGGCGCACGTTGTTGAGGTCCAGAAGCCGGGCGTTTTCCTGCTCCAATTGCAGGGCGGCCTCTTTCCAGGCCCGCATCTGACGCAGTTCCGAGCGCAGCTCGCGGTTTTGCTCGGACAGGCGCTGATAGCTTTGGAAATCCCGGAAAAGGTTGATCGCACCGGTCACCGGCACCATGGCCCAATCCATGCTGGGCACCACGGTGTCGACCAGCTGGGCACGGAACCGTTCCACCCGCGGGCTGTCGATCCGCCAGACCAGGAAAATAGCCGCAAGGCACAGGCAGACCAGCCCGATCAGCAGACGGCGCAGCGGGCCGGAAAAATCTTCGCGCTGTGACCGGTCCTTGGCCAAGGGGTTCCTTTCGGGCTTGGCTCACCCCGCTATAGGGGGTGGCGCCTCAGCTGTCGTAATCGATGGCGTGGCGCAGCTGTTTTTCGAACTCCAGCGCCTTGCCGGTGCCAAGGGCCACGCAGTTCAGGCTTTCGTCGGCGATGGAGACGGCAAGGCCGGTCTGTTCGCGCAGGGCCAGATCCAGATCGCCCAGCAGCGCGCCGCCGCCGGTCAGCATGACGCCCCGGTCGACGATATCGGCGGCCAGATCCGGCGGCGTGGTTTCCAGCGCGGTCATCACGGAATCGCAGATCTGCTGCACCGGTTCGGCCAGCGCCTCGGCCACCTGGGCCTGGCTGATCTCGATTTCCTTCGGCACACCGTTCAGCAGGTCGCGGCCGCGGATCTGCATCGACTGGCCACGGCCATCGTCGGGCATGCGGGCGGTGCCGATGGAGGTCTTGATGCGCTCGGCGGTGGATTCGCCGATCAGAAGGTTCTGCTGGCGACGCAGGTAGGAGATGATGGCCTCGTCCATGCGGTCGCCGCCGACGCGGACCGAGCGCGCATAGACGATGTCACCCAGCGACAGCACCGCCACCTCGGTGGTGCCACCGCCGATGTCCACGACCATGTTGCCGGTCGGATCGGTGATCGGCATGCCGGCGCCAATGGCTGCCGCGATGGGTTCAGCGATGAGACCCGCACGCCGCGCACCGGCCGACAGCACCGACTGGCGAATGGCGCGTTTTTCCACCGGGGTCGCGCCATGGGGCACGCAGACGATGATCTTGGGTTTCGAGAAGGTCGAGCGCTTGTGCACCTTGCGGATGAAGTGCTTGATCATTTCCTCGGCGGTGTCGAAGTCGGCGATCACCCCTTCGCGCATCGGGCGGATCGCCTCGATCGAGCCGGGCGTACGGCCCAGCATCAGCTTGGCATCCTCGCCCACGGCCAGCACCTTTTTGACGCCATCCTTGACGTGATAGGCCACCACCGAGGGTTCGGACAGGATCACGCCGCGGCCCTTGACATAGACCAGCGTGTTCGCAGTGCCGAGATCGATGGCCATGTCCGAGGTGAACAGACCGCCTAGATTTCCAAAGAGCGCCATAAAGAAGGGATCCTGTAAGTTCTGCTGTGTTGCCTGCGACTCTGCTGCTGTCACACACATGAGAACTTATAAGCAGCGCAGCGCCGCCGCGAAAGGGCCGATTGCGGACAACTAGCGCCTTTCCGCCTGTGAAACATAGGGTTTGATCCAGGCAGGTCCCGGGCGGGCCGTGGCGAAGTACAGTGCGGTTTTTTCTTTCGCTGCGATGCGATGGGCGCTAGGAGCAGTGCCATGCTGTCCTATCAACATATCTACCATGCCGGGAACCTGGCGGACGTTCAGAAACACGCGCTGCTGGCCTGGATGCTGGCCTATCTGACACGTAAGGATAAACCGCTCAGCTATATCGAAACCCATGCCGGGCGGGGCCTCTATGAGCTGCTCTCGCCCGAGGCGCTCAAGACCGGTGAAGCGGCGGCGGGGATCACACGGGTTCTGGAGGCAGAGGCGCTGGCCGAGGATCACTCCCTGAGCCAGGCCATCGCCGAGTGCCGTGCGCGGTTTGGCGAGACAAGCTATCCCGGGTCGCCGCTGGTGGCGGCGGCGCTGTTGCGGGAGATGGACAGCCTGCATTTGGCGGAACTGCACCCGCAGGAATGCGCGGCCCTGCGGCAGGCGCTGAGGCCCTGGCGGGCCAAGGTACACCAGCAGGACGGGTTCGAACTGGCCCTGTCGCTGGCGCCGCCGACGCCGCGCCGGGGGCTGTTGCTGATCGATCCACCCTATGAGGTGAAGGCCGACTACGCCCGTATTCCCGGCATCATCGGCAAGATCCATCGCAAGTGGAACGTGGGCGTGATCGCGCTGTGGTACCCGATCCTGACCGATGGCACCCACAAAAAGATGCTGGCCGCGCTGGAGGCGCAAGAGTTGCCCGGCGTCTTGCGCCACGAGGTATTGTTCCCGCCCGCGCGCGAAGGGCACCGGATGGTGGGGTCGGGGATGTTCGTGGTGAATGCCCCCTTCGGCATCGCAGAGGAAGCCGGGCGCATTTCCAAGTTATTTGAAGAATTGAACCGGGGGTGATCCCAGGCTCTGGCGGGGGGAGGCTCCCGCCCCCTGTGCCGACCATCAAAGATGGTCGAACAGGCGTTGGGCCCGGCGCCGCGCCTTGCGGCACGGCGCCGGATCGTTTCGACGCTCAGGTCGCGTCCTTGTAGGAGATCTCGCGCGTATCGGCGCCTTCGCCGACCTTGCCACGGCGCACGATCAGACGGTTCAAGGCATTGATATAGGCCTTGGCCGAGGCCACCACGGTGTCTGTATTGGCGGACTGGCCGGTGGCGATATTGCCGTCTTCCTCCAGCCGCACGGACACCGTGGCCTGGGCATCGGTGCCTTCGGTCACCGCATGGACCTGATAGAGCTGCAGATGCGCGGAATTCGGATAGAGCTTGCGCACCGCCTTGAAGGTCGCATCGACCGGGCCGTCGCCGGATGCGGTGGCGCTGACGTCCTTGCCATCGATCTCCATCTCCAGCGTCGCCTCGGCCGGGCCGCCGGTGCCGCAGATCACCTTCATCGACACAAGCTGCAGATAGTCGTTCTCCGCATCCTCGCCCGAGCGCATCAGCGCCACGATATCGTCGTCAAAGACCTCTTTCTTGCGGTCGGCCAGCTCCTTGAAGCGCACGAAGAGATCCTTCAGCTGGTTGTCGCCGACCTCATAGCCAAGCTGGCCCAGCTTGTCGCGCAGCGCCGCGCGGCCCGAGTGTTTGCCCAGGGGAAGCGAGGTGCCCGAGAGACCCACGTCCTCGGGGCGCATGATTTCGAAGGTCTCCTTGTTCTTGAGCATGCCGTCCTGATGGATGCCGCTTTCATGGGCAAAGGCGTTCTTGCCGACGATGGCCTTGTTGAACTGCACCGGAAAGCCAGAGACGGTCGAGACCCGGCGGGAGATATGCATGATCTTGGTGGTGTCGATCTTGGTGTGCCAGGGCATGATGTCGTTGCGCACCTTCAGGGCCATGACGACCTCTTCCAGCGCGGTATTGCCCGCCCGCTCGCCCAGACCGTTGATGGTGCATTCGATCTGCCGTGCACCGCCTTCGACGGCGGCCAGCGCATTGGCGGTCGCCATGCCGAGGTCGTTGTGGCAATGGGTGGCAAAGATCACCTCATCCGCGCCGGGCACGGTGTCGATCAGGCGGCGGATCAGATCGGCGCTTTCCAGCGGCGCGGTGTAACCCACCGTATCGGGGATGTTGATGGTGGTGGCACCGGCCTTGATGGCGATCTCGATCACCCGGCAGAGGTAGTCCCACTCGGTGCGTGTCGCATCCATCGGCGACCATTGCACGTCATCCACCAGGTTGCGCGCATGGGTCACCGTTTCGTGGATGCGCTCGGCCATCTCGTCCATGGTGAGGTTGGGGATGGCGCGGTGCAACGGCGAGGTGCCGATGAAGGTGTGGATGCGGGGTTTGGCCGCCTTGCGCACGGCTTCGGCGCAGCGGTCGATATCCTTGAAGTTGGCACGCGCCAGACCGCAGATCACGGCGTTCTTCGAGCGTTCGGCAATCTCGCTCACCGCCTTGAAATCGCCTTCGGAGGCGATCGGGAAACCGGCTTCGATGATGTCCACACCCATGTCGTCCAAGAGCCCGGCAATCTCGAGCTTTTCATCATGGGTCATGGTGGCGCCGGGGCTTTGCTCGCCGTCGCGCAGGGTGGTGTCAAAGATCAATACGCGATCTTTTTCGAGTGCGTTCGTCATGTCGGTAGCTTTCTTAAAACTCTGTCCTGGATCCATTCGATTGGCGCGCAAACCTCCTCCTCTGAGCGGGCGCGCCGAATGGCACGCTCAGAGGCGGGTTAGGATCAGTAGGTCGCGCAGAGCCGCACCGCAAATGGCGGTGGCCGGGCCTTGGATGTCTGCGCGTGCTGTCATGGGGGAACCTTATACAGAGCGCAGGGCGAATGGAAAGAGCGAAAATAGTTCAGCCTTCTTGACCCTTTAGCGGCGGGCTTTCCATTGGGGTGCTGCAGAATTGATCGGAGGGGATTTCCCCCTAAGTGAGGCGGGAAGTCACAGAGGAAGATGGTGATGGCGCGGCTCATTCTCATTCTTGGCGATCAGTTGAGTGAGACCCTTTCTGCATTGCAGGCGGGCGACAAGGCGCGCGACACGGTGGTGATGGCCGAGGTGACCGAAGAGGGTGCCTATGTGCGCCATCATCCCAAGAAGATCGCGCTGATCCTGGCCGCGATGCGCAAGTTCGCGAGCCATTTGCAGGATCAGGGCTGGGGGGTTGCCTACACCCGGCTTGATGACGCGAAGAACACAGGAACAATCGCGGGGGAACTGTTGCGTCGGGCGGCGCAGACCGGTGCGGATGAGGTAATCGCCACGACGCCGGGGGAATGGCGGCTGATCCGCGAATTGCAATCGCTGCCGTTGAAGGTCAGCCTGAGGCCGGACACGCGGTTCATCGCCACGCGCGCCGATTTTGCCGACTGGGCCGAGGGGCGCAAGCAGTTGCGCATGGAGTATTTCTACCGCGAGATGCGGCGCAAGACCGGGCTGCTGATGGAGGGGGGCAAACCTGTGGGCGGCAAATGGAACTTTGATCAGGAAAACCGCAAGGCACCGCCAAAGGAGATCACCTGCGCCGACCCGATGCAGTTCACCCCCGACGCCGAGACCGAAGCGGTGCTGGATCTTGTCGCGCGACGCTTTGGCGATCATTTCGGGGATCTGCGCCCGTTTCACTTCGCGGTGACGCGGGCCGACGCGCGGCGGGCGCTGCAGCAGTTCATCCGCGAAGGTCTGCCGCTGTTCGGGGATTATCAGGACGCCATGCTGCGGGGGCAGAAATGGCTCTATCATTCGGTGCTGTCGCCCTATCTGAACATCGGCCTGCTGCTGCCCCTGGAGGTCTGCCGCGCTGCGGAAGACGCCTGGAAGGCGGGCGATGTGCCGATCAACGCCGCAGAAGGCTTCATCCGACAGATCCTGGGCTGGCGGGAGTTCGTGCGGGGGATCTATTTCGTGCAAGGGGAGGACTACCCAAGCCGCAATGCGCTGGACCATCGCCGCGCGCTGCCGCCGCTTTACTGGGGGGCGGAAACAGAGATGCGCTGTCTGTCAGAGGCTGTCGCGCAGACGCGGGAAGAGGCCTATGCCCATCACATCCAGCGCCTGATGGTCACGGGCAATTTCGCGCTTCTGGCCGGGATCAACCCCACCGAGGTGCATGAATGGTATCTCGCCGTCTATGCCGATGCCTTTGAGTGGGTGGAGGCGCCCAATACCGTGGGCATGAGCCAGTTTGCCGATGGCGGCATCGTCGGATCGAAACCCTATGTCTCTAGCGGGGCCTATATCAACCGCATGTCCGACTACTGCAAATCCTGCGCCTACAAGGTGAGCCAGAAGCTGGGGGAGGGCGCCTGCCCCTTCAACCTGCTCTATTGGCATTTCCTGGCGCGCCACCGGGAGCGGTTTGAGGGTAATCCGCGCATGGGCAACATGTACCGCACCTGGGATCGGATGGAGGATGGCAGGCGCGCGCGCATCATCGCGCAAGCCGAGGATTTCCTGACCCGAATGGAGGCGGGGGATCGCGTCTAGCCCGCCATCCCCCGGCGGCAAGCCCCGGCTACAACGGGATCCGGATCAGTTGTCGTCGCTCGCCGCGTCGGAGGCATTTCTGTCATTGACCAGGGCTCCATTGTCCCAGGCACCGCTGGTTTCCTGGCCGGTGGCATAGCGCATGGTGCCGGGTCCCTGGCGTTTGCCATTGACGAAACTGCCCTCATAGACATCGCCATTGGCATAGGTTGCCACGCCCTGACCGGTGATCTTGCCTTCCTGCCAGTCGCCCTCGTAGACGAAGCCGCCGGGCATTTCGATGCGACCGGTGCCATGGCGCTGGCTGTTGGCAAATTCGCCGGTGTAGACAGAGCCATCCGCATAGGTGACCTTGGCCGCCCCGTGGCGCTGGCCGTCCTGCCATTCGCCTTCGTAGCGGTAACCGCTTTCATAGGTCATCACACCCTGACCATGGTTGCGGGCGTTCTTGAAGCTGCCGGTATAGACAACGCCATTGGGGTAGGTGGCCACGCCGCTGCCTTCGATCACCCCCGCGATCCAACCGCCCTCATAGGTGGAGCCATCCGGATAGGTGATCTTGCCGGTGCCATCGGCCAGGTCATCGCGGAACTGACCTTCATAGACCGAGCCATCGGGGTAGGTGACCTTGCCCATGCCCTCGATCTGGCCTGCCAGCCATTCGCCCTCGTAGACATAGCCATCGGTCTTGGTGAAGGTGCCGGTGCCGTGGCGCAGATCGTCGAGGAACTCCCCCACATAGACATCGCCATTGGCATGGGTCTGTTTGCCCGTGCCCTGCCTGCGGCCGTTTTCCAGCGGGCCTTCGTAGATGTCGCCATTGGGCTGGGTCAGCTTGCCCTGCCCATGCATCTGGTTATTGGCCCAGTCGCCTTCGTAGATCAGCCCGTCCGGCATGGTCAGGATGCCGGTGCCATCCAGTTGGCCGTCGACAATGCTGCCCTCATAGGTTGCCCCATCGGGATAGCGGATCCTGCCGGTGCCTTCCTTGCTGCCTTCGATCCAGTCACCGGCGTATTCATAGCCGCCCGGGTTCTGCATCACGCCCTGGCCATGGTGCTGGCCATTGACGAAGGTGCCCTCATAACGCGCGCCATTGGCATAGATGGCAACGCCCTGACCATTGATCAGACCGTCGACCCATTCCCCTTCATAGGTGCCGCCATCGGCGAAGGTGATCTTGCCCAGACCTTCGGGTTTGCCCTTGGCGAATTCGCCTTCGTAGACGGCGCCATTGGGGTAGCGTGCCACCCCCTGGCCACGGATCTCGCCATCGATCCATTCGCCTGAATAGCTGTAGCCGCTGGGCAGCGTGTATGTCCCGGTGCCGTGCTGCAAGCCGCCGCGAAAGGTGCCCTCGTAGACGCCGCCGATTTCATCCTGGGTGGTGAGAACCTGGCCCTCCTGGGCCTGAACGCTGCTGCCAAGCCCGGCAGAGCCCAGGGCCAAAGCGGTCGAAAATGCGAATGCGGTGCCGAAACGGGTCATGAAACCTCTGCCTGCCCTTCAATTCTGCCCTGGCCAGACGGGTCCGGGGCGCGGTGTCAGTCGGCGCAAGGCGCCTGCTCTCATAGCATCTCTGCTTGGAAACTATGCGACACTCCGCCCTGTCGCAATGTCTTTTGAGCGCCCCGCTCTTTCCCTTGGCCCCGGATCTGATAAACGGCAGGTAACAGACTTTGCGAAGGGCGCGATCACCATGGCAGACCGGTTCCGTATCACTTTGGCGCAGCTGAACCCCACGGTGGGCGACATTCCGGGCAATGCTGCCAAGGCCCGCGCGGCCTGGGAGGAAGGCAAGAAAGCCGCCGCCCAGCTGGTGGCCCTGCCCGAGATGTTCCTGACCGGTTACAACTCTCAGGATCTGGTGATGAAGCCCGCCTTTCATCGCGCCGCGATGGCCGCCGCCGAACAGCTGGCGGTGGACTGCGCCGATGGTCCGGCGCTGGCGGTGGGGGCGCCCTGGGCCGAGGGTGGCAAGCTCTACAATGCCTATCTGATCCTGAAAGAGGGGCGGATCGCCTCGCGCATCCTGAAACATCACCTGCCCAATGAAACCGTCTTTGATGAGGTGCGCGTCTTCGACGCCGGGCCGGTTGGTGGACCCTATGCCATCGATGACACCCGCATCGGCAGCCCCGTCTGCGAGGATGGCTGGCACGAGGATGTCGCCGAAACCCTGGCTGAAACCGGGGCCGAGTTCCTGCTGATCCCCAATGGCTCGCCCTATTTCCGGGGCAAGATGGAGGTGCGCTACAACATGATGGTGGCGCGCTGCATCGAGACGGAACTGCCGGTGATCTACCTCAACATGGTGGGCGGGCAGGACGATCAGGTCTTTGACGGTGCCAGTTTCGTGCTGAACCCCGGCGGGGCGCTTGCCTTGCAGATGCCGACCTTTGATGAGGCCCTTACCCAGCTGGATCTGGAGCGCACCCCCGAGGGCTGGCGCGCGGTGGAGGGCGAGAAGGCGCATCTGCCCGACGAATGGGAGCAGGATTACCGCGCCATGGTCGAGAGCTTGCGCGACTACATGCGCAAGACCGGCTTCAAGAAAGCGCTCTTGGGTCTGTCGGGCGGGGTGGATTCCGCCATCGTCGCCACCATTGCGGTGGATGCTCTGGGGGCTGAAAACGTGCGCTGCGTGATGCTGCCCTCGGAATACACCAGCACGGAATCGCTGGAGGATGCCGAGGCCGTCGCCAAGGCGCTGGGCGTGCGCTACGACTACGTGCCGATCAGCGAGGGACGCGCGGCGATCACCAACACGCTCGCCCCTCTGTTCGAAGGGCGTGATGCGGATATCACCGAGGAAAACATCCAGTCCCGCCTGCGCGGGTTGTTGCTGATGGCGATGTCCAACAAGTTTGGCGAGATGCTTTTGACCACCGGCAACAAGTCCGAGGTCGCGGTGGGCTATGCCACCATCTATGGCGACATGAACGGTGGCTATAACCCGATCAAGGATCTCTACAAGACCCGAGTCTTTGAGACCTGCCGCTGGCGCAATGCCAATCACCGGCCCTGGATGATGGGGCCGGCGGGCGAGGTGATCCGCCCCAACGTGATCGACAAGCCGCCATCAGCCGAGTTGCGCGAGGACCAGAAGGACAGCGACAGCCTGCCCGACTACCCCGAGCTGGACGCGCTGCTCACGATCCTGGTGGACGAGGAAGGCTCCATCGCCGATTGCGTCGCTGCGGGGTTTGATCGCGATGTGGCGAAACGGGTGGAGCATCTGATTTATATCAGCGAATACAAGCGCTTCCAGTCTGCTCCGGGAACGCGCCTGACGCCGCGCGCCTTCTGGCTGGATCGGCGTTATCCGATCGCAAACGGCTGGCGCGATCCCAGCTGACGGGACGGCTGACGCCAAAAAACCACAGCTGGGACCTTGTGCGCAGCAGAGCCATTTTGACCTATGGACCGCGCCCGGGCGGCACGGCATTAACCGATCCATGCCTGGACCTAAGCTGCCCCATTTCCAAGCTGATCTTGCCCTGCCCAAACGCGTTGATGCGGTCGTCATCGGCGGGGGAATCATCGGCGCCACCACCGCTCTTGAACTGGCCGAGCGGGGGTATTCCGTGCTTCTGTGCGAAAAGGGTCAGATCGGTGCCGAGCAAAGCTCGCGCAACTGGGGCTGGGTGCGCATGTCCCAGCGCGACCCGCGTGAATTGCCGCTGATGGCCAAGGCGCATGAGATCTGGGAGGTGCTGGAGGAACGTACCGGCCACCCCACGGGCTATACCCGCGCAGGTATCCTGTTCACCGCCGAAACGGAGAAGGCCGCCGCGGATCTGGAAGCCTGGGCGCAGCATATGGTTCCCTTCGATGCGCCGACCCGCATGGTGCGGGGGCGGCAGTTGGCCGAGTTGATGCCGGGGCATCAGACCGGCACGATTGCGGCGCTTCACACGCCGCTGGATGGCCGGGCCGAGCCGCAACTGGCCACTCATGCGATTGCCAGCGCGGCGCGGGCGGCAGGCGCCAAGGTGATGACCGAATGCGCGGTGCGCAGCGTCGAGGTCGAGGCCGGGAAGGTCAGCGGCGTGATGACAGAGCGCGGACGGGTCGAATGTTCCGCCGTGGTGGTCGCGGGCGGGGCCTGGTCGCGGCTGTTCCTCGGCAATGCGGGCGTCTGGCTGCCGCAACTGAAGGTGCTGAACTCGGTCCTGCGCACCTCCTCCGTGCAGGACGGCCCCGAGGTTGCCATGTGGGCCAAGGGATTTGCCCTGCGCAAAAGGGAAGATGGCGGCTATTCGATTGCCGATGGCACGGAAAACGTGGTGGATCTGGTGCCCGACAGTTTCCGGCTGGGTTTGAAGTTTCTGCCAGCCTTCCTTGAAGAATGGCGCTCGCTCCGCTTCCGCCTGTCGGATCGCTGGCGCATCGAGGCGGGTCAGGACCGGCGTTGGCAGCCGGACCAGCGTACACCGTTCGAGCTGTACCGGGTGCTGGATCCCGAACCGTCGCAAAAGGCGATCCGCAATTGCTGGGCTGCGGCGCAAAAGGCCTTTCCGGTGTTGCAGGGCGCCGACGTGGTGCAAAGCTGGGGCGGCATGATCGATGTCACGCCCGATGCGATCCCGGTGATTTCCCAGGTGGATGATCTGCCGGGGCTGTTCGTCTCAACCGGCTATTCCGGTCACGGCTTTGGCATCGGCCCTGCCGCCGGGCGGCTGACGGCGGACCTGGTGACAGGGGATGCGCCGATCGTGGATCCGCGCCCCTTTGCGCTGGACCGTTTCATCAAAAAGGCGCGGGCCGTTGTTCCCGCGCCTCAGGCGACCCGCGCCCAGTCCAAGCCTGCGAAACTCAGCCCATCATCTGATAGCTGACCGGCACGAAGCGGAAGCCGCTGCCACGGGTTTCAACGAAACCGGCCGCCGGGAAGGGCATGTGATAGCCGATCATCGGCACGCGCGTCGCAGCCAGCATGTCCAGCACCTGACGGCGCGAGGCGGTGGCAGCTTCCTTGTCCATGTCGAACTTCACCTCCCATTCGGGATGGGCAAAGGACCAGACATAGTGATTGGCAAGATCCGCTGTCAGCACCAGTTGCTGTCCGCCACTGTCCAGCATGTAGGTCATATGGCCAGGGGTGTGGCCAAAGGCGGCCATGGCGGAAATGCCCGAGGCTACCTCGCCGCCGTCCTCGATAAAGGACATTTTCTCGGCCATCGGGGTGACCTTCTGGGCAACCAGATCGCCGACCCGGTTGCCGGCATCCATCTTGGCCCAGAAATCATATTCGGTGCGCCCGGTCACATAGCGGGCATTGGCAAAGGTCGCGGCGCCATCCGTGGTCATGCCGCCGATATGGTCGGGGTGCATATGGGTCAGCACGACGACATCGATCTGATCCGGGGTGACGCCCGCTTCGGCCAGTGCCTTCTGGATGCCGCCCTGTCCGAGGCCGGTATCGAACAGTACCTTTTCCCTGCCGGTGTCGACCAAAGTGGGCGTGAAGAAGAACTGTGCCATGTCGGCCGGGATGAAGTTCTGCGCCGAAACCTGGGCAAACTCCTCGTCCGTGGCGCCACCGCCAAAAATCGCCTTGGCGCCGTCGCGGGGCAGGCTGCCGTCCAGCAGGGTGGTGACGGTGAACTCGCCCAGTTTGAAGCTGCGGCTATGGCTGGCTGGAGCCTTGGCACCGTGCCCATCGGCAAGGGCCGGGACGGCAGAGGCGGCAAGGGGCAGGGCGGCAGCGCCTGTCAGGGCCGCGCGGCGGGAAAGAGTGATGGTCATTTGAATTTCCTCTCTGTCGGCAGTTGGTCTTGGTTTTGGTGTCTCGTTCTGCAGAGTTAGGGCGCCCGCTGGGGTTGCAAGGTCTTGCCGAAGTCAGATCACGGAAACGTGAGGCAAGCCCGCCGATCGGTGAGCCGCGCCGCCTGTCGCGCCCTTCGGGAAACTGGACAAAACGCCGCTTCTGTGAGATGGGGCTGATCAACAGGAGACCTTTGATGACCACCACCCGTTTTGCTCCCTCGCCGACAGGCTATATCCACGTCGGCAACCTGCGCACCGCGCTGATGAATTACCTGATCGCCCGCAAGGCGGGCGGCACCTTTATTCTGCGCATTGATGATACCGACCCGGAGCGGTCGAAGGAAGAATATGTTGATGCGATCAAGCAGGATCTGGAGTGGCTGGGTCTGGAGTGGGACCGGGTGGAGCGCCAGTCCGAAAGGCTGGACCGTTATCACGCGGCGGCCGACAAGCTGCGCGAGATCGGCCGGTTCTACGAAGCCTTCGAAACCCCGACGGAACTGGATCTCAAGCGCAAGAAGCAGCTGAACATGGGCAAGCCGCCGGTCTATGACCGCGCTGCCCTGGCCCTGTCCGAGGATGAAAAGGCGGCCCTGCGCGCCGAGCGCGGCGATGGCGTGTGGCGCTTCAAGCTGGATCACGCGCGCATCGAATGGGCCGATGGTATCCTGGGCGATATCTCGATCGATGCCGCTTCGGTGTCGGACCCGGTGCTGATCCGTGGCGATGGTCAGTTCCTGTACACGCTGGCCTCGGTGGTGGACGACACGGAATTCGGCGTCACCCATGTGGTGCGCGGATCGGATCACGTGACCAATACCGCCACCCAGATCCAGATCATCGAGGCGCTGGGCGGCTCGGTTCCCGAATTTGCCCACCATTCGCTGCTGACCGGCCCCCAGGGCGAGGCGCTGTCCAAACGGCTTGGCACGCTGGCCTTGCGCGATCTGCGCGAGCAGGGCGTGCAGCCGATGGCTCTACTCAGCCTGATGGCGCGTCTGGGCTCTTCCGATCCGGTGGAACTGCGCTCTGACATGGCTGAGCTGATCGAGGGCTTCGATATCAACCGTTTCGGCGCGGCGCCCACGAAGTTCGACGTGCAGGATCTGTTCCCGCTGACCGCACGTTACCTGCAGAGCCTGCCCCTGGATGCGGTGCAGGCGCAGGTGGATGCGCTTGGCGTTCCGGCGGAAAAACAGGCCGCCTTCTGGGATATGGCGAAGGAAAATATCACCACGCTCAAGGATCTTGAGGGCTGGTGGACCCTGTGCCGCGATGGTGCCGAGCCGCTGATCGCCGACGAGGACAAGGATTTCATCGCAGAGGCGATGGCCCTGCTGCCCGATGGCCCTTATGACGCGAATACCTGGGGAACCTGGACCTCTGCGGTGAAAGAGGCCACGGGCCGCAAGGGCAAATCCCTGTTCATGCCATTGCGCCACGCGGTCACCGGCATGGAGCGCGGCCCCGACATGAGCGCGCTTCTGGCGCTGATGGAAACGGTGCGCGCCAAGGGCTGATCGCGCCTTTTCCCGTGATTTGGGTGATGTTTTGAAGGGGAGCCGCCGGCTCCCCTTTTGCATCTGTGCCAGCGTCACGTTCCTGTCAATGAACTGCGTTACTGCTTCGGCCAAGGCACACTGGCTTGGGCACGCAGCATGAAATACCGCAGCATTTTCCTTTCCGACATTCACCTGGGCACGCCCGGTTGCCAGGCAGAGCTGCTGTTGGATTTCCTGAGCCGCCATGAGGCGGACAGCTACTATCTGGTTGGTGACATCATCGATGCCTGGCGCATCCGCCGCAAAGGCTTCCTGTGGCCGCAGGCGCATAACGACGTGGTGCAGGCGATCCTGGCCAAGGCGCATGACGGCGCCAGCATCTGCCTGATCCCAGGCAATCACGACGAATTCCTGCGCTCCTACCTTGGCACTCATTTCGGTGGCATCGAGGTGGTACAGACGGCTGATTTCACCGCTGCAAACGGCAAGCGTTACCTGGTGACCCATGGTGACCAGTTCGATTCCGTTGTGGTCAACGCCAAGTGGCTCGCCCATCTTGGCGACCGGGCCTATGATTTCATGCTTTGGCTCAACACCCGGATCAACCGGCTGCGCCACCTGTGGGGCGGGCAATACTGGTCGCTTTCGAAATGGGCCAAGCACCAGGTCAAACAGGCGGTCAACTTCATCAGCGAATATGAAAACGTCCTCACCGCCGAGGCGCGGCGGGGTGGTTATGACGGGGTGATCTGCGGTCATATCCACAGTGCCGCCATTCGGGACATCGGCGATATCTCCTACGTTAACACCGGCGATTGGGTCGAAAGCTGCACCGCCGTGGTCGAGATGGAGGATGGTCGCCTGGCCCTGATCGACTGGGAGCGGAGCGCGCGGCGCGCCCGCCATCGCACCCGTCGGGCCCGCCGCAAGGACAGACAGTTGCAAGACGCATGAAAAGGCCAATCTGATGACACAAACCGCACAGGCCCGGCTTGATGCCGCCGTGCTGCAAGACAGCGATGCCACCACGGGCTGGCTGGAACGGCTATTCTCCCGGCTGTTCCTGGGGCTGGTCTATCCGCAGATCTGGGAAGATCCGGTTGTGGACATGGAGGCGCTGCAGATCGCACCGGGCGACAATCTGGTCTGCATCGCCTCGGGCAGCTGTAACTTGATGTCCTATCTGACCGCGGGCCCGGCCTCGGTTGCAGCGGTTGATCTTTCCCCGGCACATATCGCCTTGGGGCGGCTCAAGCTGGCGGCGGCGCGCAGCCTGCCGGATCATGCGGCCTTCTACCAGTTCTTCGCGCGCGCCGACATGGCCAGCAATGGGACGCTCTATGAGCGCTATATCCGCGCTGGGCTGGATCCCGAAACCCGCGCCTATTGGGAGGCGCGCCAGCCCATCCGCCGTCGGATCTCCCTGTTCCAGAGAGGCTTTTACCGTCACGGGCTGTTGGGCCGCTTCCTGGGCGCCGTGCATCTGGTTGCCGGCCTGGGCGGGGTGAATTTCGCCCCGCTGCTGGCCGCCCGGACGCTGGAAGAACAGCAGGCCTATTTTGACCAGCACATTGCGCCCCTGTTCGACATGTGGCTGGTGCGCTGGCTGGCGGGCTACCGCGCGGCGTTGTTTGGTCTCGGCATTCCGCCCGCGCAATATGACAAGCTGGCCAGGGATGGCGGCGGCGATGTGTTGCCGGTTCTGCGCGAGCGGGTGCGCAAGCTGATGTGCGATTTTCCGATCCGGGAGAATTACTTTGCCTGGCAAGCCTTTGCGCGCTGCTATGACCCAGCCCCTGATGGCGCGCTGCCGCCCTATCTGCAGGCCCGCAACTTCACCGCCCTGTCCGAATATGCCGAACGGGGGCAGATCACCAACCGCTCGCTCACCGACTACCTGCAAGGGGAGCGGGCGCGCTCCAAACAGGGGTTCGTGCTGCTGGATGCTCAGGACTGGATGAACGACGTGCAGCTCAATGTCCTATGGGCCGAGATTACCCGTACCGCCGCCCCGGGCGCGCGGGTCATTTTCCGCACCGGTGGCACCACCGATATCCTGCCGGGGCGGGTCAGGCCGGATCTCATGAACCACTGGGCCTATGACAAAGACGCTTCGGCGCGCGGAACCGAACGGGATCGCTCGGCCATCTATGGCGCCTTCCACGTCTACCGCTACAAGGGATAAGCCGATGCTGGAGCGCAGGTCCGACACCCATGCCAAGCTGATGGACGACACCTACCGCCATCAACGCGTGATCTATGATCTCACGCGCAAATACTACCTGTTCGGGCGGGACAGGCTGATCGCGGAGCTGGCCCCCGCAGATGGATCGCATGTGCTTGAAATCGCCTGTGGCACCGGGCGCAATCTGCAGGTGGCCGCGCGCAGATATCCGGACTGCAGCTTCTACGGGCTGGATATCTCCTCGCAGATGCTGCTCTCGGCGCGGGCCAAGCTGGGGCAGGAGGTGCGCTTGGCCGAGGCCGACGCCTGCACATTTGATGGCGCTGCGCTGTTCCAGCGCCAGGGCTTTGACCGGATCTTCATCTCCTACGGGGTGTCAATGATCCCGGATTGGGAGGCGGCCTTGCGCAGGGCCGTCGCCCATCTGGCTCCGGGCGGAGAGCTGCATGTGGTTGACTTTTCTGATCAAAACGGCTGGCCCAGCTGGTTTGGGGTGATGCTGGGGCATTGGCTGGCCCGGTTCCACGTGCATCCGCGCATGTATTTGCAGCGCGCCCTGCAAAAATTGGCCGCAGAGATATCCGGTTCGACCGAGTTCCACCAGCTCTATCGGGGTTACGCGCAATACGGGGTACTGCGTCGCCCCGATTGAAGCGCAGCTATGGCCCGGCTGCAATCCGGGACATGCCGGTGCTGTCGATCATGTCGTCAAACAGGCGACACTCCCTGGCGCTGAGCGGCTGGTGGCGTGGATAGATCGGGGCTGCGCGGTCATCCAGCAGCGGCGCCTCCCAGCCGTCGGTGGTGGCAATGAAGTCCCGCACGCCCGCCTCTCCAAAGACGTTCAGATAGCCTTGCAGCACCACATCGAGATAGCTCAACAGGATCGGGTGGCGGGCGCTGCCGGGATTTTGTCGCGCGGCAGGCACCGCATAGACCGAGATTTCGGGCGCCCCTGCGAGATCATGATCCACGGCATCCGAGGCCAGGATGCGGTCATAGGCATATTCCCGTTGATCCAGAGCCTGCCAGTCGGCATCGGGAACGGCGGCGATCAATCCGTCGATTGCGCTGTCCGGCGCGGGCGTGGCGGTCAGAAAGGCCACCTCGCGCAGATCCGTATGCGCCCAGGTCCGGCGCCAGCCCGACAGCCGCGCGGGCCGCGGATCGCCGTAGTCATGGGTGGCCGTGTTCACGAGGCTGCCGTAGCCAAAGAAGTAGGGGGCGGTCATGGGCGCCGGAAGCCTCCTGTTGCCAATTGATCCAAATCAAACCGGAAGGCGATGGATTGTATAGTATTATCTGCATGTTTTGGGGGATGCAAAACCATGCGAATTACCAAGAGGACGAATATTGCCGTCCGGTTGCTGATGTACTGCGCGGCAAATGCCGACAGGCTGGTGACAAAATCTGAAATTGCAGATTGCTGCAACATTTCCGAAAACCATCTTGCCCAGGTGATCAACCAGCTCAGCCAGCTTGGCTATCTGCATACGCAACGAGGCCGCAATGGCGGCATGAGCCTGGGGCGCAGCGCTGACGAGATCCGCATAGGAGACATCTTCCGCGAGGTGGAAGGCAATCTGCCGATGGTCGAATGTTTTGCCGATGCCGACAACACCTGCCCGCTGATCAATGCCTGCCGCCTGAAAGAGGCGCTGTCGCAAGCGGCGCGGGCCTTTTACGCCTCCCTCGATGATATCTCCCTGGCCTCCCTGGTCTGCGATAACCCCGCCTTGTTGCGCATCCTGCAACCGGTGACCTGCACGCGCTGATCTCTGCCGTCTTGCGCCATGCCCATCAATCCCGCGCTCTGAGGATGCGGGCCGGGCGTGCCGCCAGCGGGCGCAGGGCAAAGGCCAGCCCCGCCAACAGCGTGGTCAGGATGCCGCCGCCCACCACCGCCAGCGCGTTGGGCCAGATGATGCTGTAGCTGGTTTCAAACACGTAGGAATTCACCGCCCAGGCGCCTGCGATCCCCGCCAGCAGAGCCACCATTCCGGCGCCAGCGCCCAGAATGATGGATCTGAGCGCAAAGCTGCTCAGGATCTGGCTGCGCGGGGCGCCTAGCGTCTTGAGCAAGGCGGCCTCATAGCGGCGCGCGGGTTCACCGGCGGCGGCCGTGCCCAGCAGCACCAGGAACCCGGTCAGCAGCGTCGCCGCCGCTCCGTAGGAGGTGGCCGCCGCCAGTTGCCGCAGGATGTCCGAAACCCGGTCCACCGCATCGCGCACCCGGATGGCGGTGATATTGGGCATCTCCCGTGCCAGATCCCGCAGGATCTGCGCTTCGGCCTGGGCCTCGGCATAGACGGTGGCGATAAAGCTGTGCGGCGCTGCGGCGAGGGCGCTTTCGTTCATGGCGATGACAAAGCCCATGCCTGCGGTGGAGAAATCGACCGAGCGAAAGCTGGTCACGGTCGCGGTGATATCGCGGCCCAGCACGTTCACGGTCATGGTGTCGCCGATGGCGATCCCCAACTCTCCGGCCTCTTCTTCGGCGAGGCTGATCTGCGGCGGGCCGCTGTAATCCTCGCCCCACCATTTGCCTGCAGTGACCTGGGTGTTCGCGGGCTTGGCGCCTGCGTAGGTGAGGCCACGGTCACCGCGTACAACCCAGTGATCTCCGGCCACCTCGCGGGCGGGGCGTCCATTGATTTGTGTGACGATACCACGCAGCATCGGCGCGCTTTCGATACGGCTGACGGCGGGATCACCTTCGACCCGGTCCAGGAACGCGGGCATCTGATCGCGCTGAATATCAACGAAAAAATAGGAGGGCGCCGCATCGGGCAGGGTGCCGGTGATGGCCCGGCGCATATTGCCGTCGATCTGGCCGATGGCGGCCAGAACAGTCAGCCCCAGTCCGAGGGCCAGCACTGCCGGAACCGCGCCATCCCGTGAGGTGCCGATCGCCGCCAGCGCCCACCGCAGGGCAGGACGTCCGCGCGCAACGCGGGCGCCGCGCCGCGCCAGAAGGCCAAGGACCAGCGCCGCCAGCATCAGCACCACAAGCGCCGCACCCAGCCCGCCGGCAGTCCAGAGCGTCAGCTCAACCGAGCCGCTGAACAGGGCCGCCGCACCAATCAGCAGGGCCAGCGCAACTGCAGTGGCCAGCAGGTAACGCGGGGCGGGCAGGCGGTTTCCTCCGGCAAAGGCATCGCGGAACAGGGCGGCGGCGCGGATCCGTTCGGCCCGGGCAAGCGGCCAAAGCGCAAAGATGAAGGCGGTCAGAAGGCCATAAAGCGCCGCCTCGGCCAGGGCGCTGGGATAGACGGAGAAGATTGCGGGAAAGGGCAGCTGCGCTGCAATCAGCGGACCGACCAGCACGGGGCCAAAGCCGCCAATCGCCATGCCCATGGCAATGCCCAGAAGCGCCAGAACGCCGATCTGCAGGAAATAGGTGAGGAAGATCACCTGCCGCTCGGCGCCAAGGGTGCGCAGGGTGGCGATGGTTTCGGTCTTGCCCGCCAGAAAGGCGCGCACGGCGGCAGAGACGCCGACGCCACCCACGGCCAGGCCAGAGAGACCCACCAGCACCAGGAAGCCGCCCAGACGCTCTACAAAAGAGGTAATGCCGGGGGCGCCATTGCGGGCGTCCTTCCAGCGCATGCCGGATTCGGAGAATTCGGCCTCGGCAGCGGTTTGCAGGGCGGCCAGGTTGGCACCCTCGGGCAGATCCAGCCGGTATTTCGAGGAATAGAGCGTGCCGGGTTCCAACAGACCCGAGTTCGACAGCGCCTGTGTCGCCACGATGGTGCGCGGGCCAAGGGTAAAGCCCGAGGCCGCCGCGTCCGGCTCGGTTTCGATCAGGGCCATCAGGCGCAGATCCTGGGTCCCAAGGCGGAAGCTGTCGCCGGGTGTCAGCCCCAGCCGATCCGCCAGAACCCGCTCCATCAGGCCGCCGGGCAGCCCATCCGAGCCTGCAAGGGCGCTGTCCAGCGGGATGTCGGGCGTGAGGCGCAGCACCCCGGTCAGCGGATAGAGATCATCGACCGCCTTCACCTGCGTCAGCGCGCGTTCATCGCCAACCACGGCCATGGACCGGAAATCCGCCACCTCTGACACGCGGTCGGCGATGGTCTCCATCCAGGCGCGCTCTGCGTCATTGGCAAAGCGGTAGGTGAAGGACATCTCCGCATCGCCCCCCAGCATGGTCGCGCCTTCGCGCGCCAGCCCCGCCTCGATCGAGGCACGGATCGAACCGATGGCGGCAATCACCCCAACGCCAAGCGCAAGGCAGGCCAGGAAGATGCGAAACCCCTTGAGGCCGCCGCGCAGCTCGCGCAGGGCAAAGCGCCAGGCAAGCGCCAGGTCATTGGCAAGGCTCATTCGGCGGCCTCATGGGCGGTCTGGTCTTCCATCAGGCGGCCATCGCGCAGGCGCACGACGCGATCGCAACGCGCCGCCAGTTCCGGGGCATGGGTCACCATCACCAGCGTCGCGCCATAGCGGTCGCGCAGGCCAAACAGCAGGTCCATCACTGCAGCACCGTTGGATTCGTCGAGATTGCCCGTCGGCTCATCCGCCAGCAGGATCGCGGGACGCGGCGCCAGGGCGCGGGCCAGGGCAACGCGCTGCTGCTCGCCCCCCGACAGCTGCGCCGGGTAGTGGCCGGACCTGTGGCCCAGCCCCACCGCATCGAGTTCCGCCTGGGCTCGGTCAAAGGCGTCTGCCTCTCCGGCCAGCTCCAGCGGGGTTGCCACATTCTCCAGCGCAGTCATGGCCGGGATCAGGTGAAAGTTCTGGAACACCACCCCCATATGGGCGCGGCGGAACCGGGCGAGCGCGTCCTCGTTCATCGCGGTCAGATCCTGACCAAGCGCATGTATGGTGCCGCCGGTTGCCTGTTCCAGCCCGCCCATCAGCATCAGCAACGAAGACTTCCCCGACCCGGAAGCGCCGATCAGACCCAGGGTCTCTCCCTTTTGCACATCCAGCGTGATGTCCTGAAGAATACGGACCGGGCCGGTATTGCCATTCAGGGTCAAAGACGCATCTGATAGATGCAGGACGGGACGGGTGTGATCTGTCATGAAGCCGGGCCTGTTGGAAATGTTACTTGGGATATGGAGCGATTGCAGCGATGCGCAAGGTATGGGCGGGAATTGGAGTTCTGATCGGCGTTTCTATGCTCTGGAGCTCAGCTTTGAGCGCAGATCCTGTGCGGATCACGGCGCTGGGCGACAGTCTGGTGCAGGGCTACGGGCTGCACCAGGAGGATGGCTTCGTACCACAGCTGGAGGCCTGGCTGCGCGACAACGGCGCTGAGGTGGAGATCGCAAATGCGGGCGTCTCGGGGGATACCTCGGCAGGTGGGGCAGCCCGGATCGACTGGACCCTGGCGGATAATCCCGACGGGTTGATCGTGCTTCTGGGGGGCAACGACCTGCTGCGGGGGCTGTCGGCAGAAGAGATGAAATCCAACCTCGCCAAGATCCTGTCGGCGGCGCGGGCGCAGGGGGTCGAGGTTCTCTTGGTCGGGATGCGGGCGCCGAACAACTACGGACCCGATTACCGGACGGCGTTTGACGCGGTATATCCGGCCTTGGCGGCGGAATACGGCGCGCTTTTGCACCCCGATGCCTTTGCCGGGATATTCGAGCAGGTGGGCGGCGATCCGGCTGAGGCGCAGCAATTCATGCAGGACGATGATATCCACCCCAACGAAGAGGGCGTCCGGCTCAATGTCGCAGCCCTGGGGCCGCGCGCGCTGGACCTGGTGAACCGTCTGGCGGACTGACCTATTGGGGTGCTGCCGTGACCCGCGGTCGTGCACAAGGAAAGAGGCAGCTCCTCAGCAGGAGCCGCCGGAAACACACGCCGGGGGTAGGGAAGTCCCCGATCTCAGAGCAGCTGGAGATCCACCGCGGATTCGCGGCCATCGCGGCCCGGCTGC
Organism: Phaeobacter sp. PT47_59; assembly: GCF_028890025.1. Classification (NCBI taxonomy): domain Bacteria; kingdom Pseudomonadati; phylum Pseudomonadota; class Alphaproteobacteria; order Rhodobacterales; family Roseobacteraceae; genus Phaeobacter; species Phaeobacter sp. PT47_59. Next base: position 24,472 of record NZ_JARCJL010000003.1, on the reverse strand, counting down.
AGCTCGTAGGAAACTTTTTGGTTGTCGGCGAGGCCGGTCAGCCCGGACCGCTCGACAGCGGAAATGTGAACAAATACGTCTTTTCCACCCGCATCAGGGGCAATAAAGCCATAGCCTTTGGTTGTGTTGAACCATTTGACGGTGCCTGTGGCCATCGTCTGTACTCCTAAAGTCTAGTCTCAGTCTAACCGTCGATGCGGTCAGGCGGCCGCAGTAGCAGATGGTCACGACCGTGCCTGTGAGGGGTACAGTAATGTCATTCGCGTAACGTCGCGGTAACAGAATTGGCCATGCGACCCGCATCGCGCAAGGAAAACGCGCCCGGCGCCATAGAAGCATGCGGCCTTGTGTGGCGAAAATACGCCTGTCCGGCCTGTCAGACCCTAAAGAACCGTCACGATCGTGCCCACGGGCACCCGTTCATAGAGATCGACCACATGTTCGTTGCGCAGGCGGATGCAGCCATTGGAGACCGAGCTGCCGATGGTATCCGGCTTGTTGGTGCCGTGGATCCGAAAATAGGTATCGACGCCGTTCTGGAACAGATACAGCGCCCGCGCGCCCAGCGGGTTTTCCGGCCCGCCCGGCTGGATATACTTGTTGCCGGCAAAGCGGCCATAGGTGCGCGGGCTGCGTTCGATCATCTCGTCCGTGGGGCGCCAGCTGGGCCATTCCCGCTTGGCGCCGATCACGGCACTGCCGGTGAACTCCAGCCCGGCCCGGCCAACACCAACGCCATAGCGCACCGCCTTGCGTGGTTCGGTCACGTAGTAAAGGTAGTAAGAGCGCGGCAGCACCAGGATCTGCCCAGGTTCGAATTCCTTGCGGATCCGGACCATCTGCGGGGTGGGATCGAAGTCTTCCTGTGCAGCGCCAACTCCGGGAAGGGCAGCGGCAGCGGCGGAAGTCGCCAGAAACAGGCGGCGTGAAATCATATCGGCCTCGTTCGCAAAATGCGTCTTTCAACATCAGTGTGATCGGGTGCAGAACCCCCGTCAATGGGGCGATGGGGCGAGGCCGCCTGGACGTGTTCACAATGCCATGATCAGGCATGGCGCGCCTGCGCACGGCCCTCTTGTGTCGCGCCCTGACGGTCTTATATGAAATCCAGAATGTGTTTCGCAGGCCCGTCGCCTGCCCCAAATTGGAGTGCCTTGCCATGGGAGCGAAAACCCTGACCTGCCTGTCCTGCGGCCAGCTCAACCGGGTGCCTGAGGAAAAACTGACGGCGGGGGCCAAATGCGGCACCTGCGGTGAGGCGCTGTTGCCCAAGGCGCCGATGGATATCGACCCGGCGATCCTGCAAAAGGCCGCCAAGAACGACGATCTGCCGCTGGTGGTGGATTTCTGGGCACCCTGGTGCGGCCCCTGCCGGATGATGGCGCCGGAATTCTCCAAGGCCTCGGAAAAGCTGAAGGGGCAGGCGCGCCTGGTCAAGCTGAACACGCAGGATCACCAATCCACCGGTGCGCGCTACCAGATCCGCGGTATCCCCACTATGGTGGCATTCGAGCGCGGTCGTGAAAGCAAGCGCCAGTCGGGCGCCTTGCGGGAAGGTCAGATCGTGGGATGGGTCAAAAGCCCGGCGTAATCGGCTTGGATCAGGCCTCGACCGGGGTGTCCTCATAAGCCGCCTGCGCCGCGTCCGAGGGGCGCAGGATCATCGCCAGGATGACAAGCAGGGCGGTCGCCACGCCGACACCGGAATAGACCAGCAGGCTCATCAGGACCGAAAGGTCCAGCACCACAAGGCTGTAGATCGCCGAAAAGAACCCGGTGAGTGTTCCCAGCATGATACCAGCCATGTCGTTGCCTCCTGTCTGACGTGTCGGACGTTAGGGGAGGATACCCCAGGCCCGTTCATCCACTACAGGCATTTATCCTTAAGATTTTGTTTAAATCTGGATGGTCCTGCGGCGAAGGCGTGGAAAGATTGGGGTTTGGTGGGACGTTTCGCGCAACGCAACGGTCCGCGCCTGACCTTCCCGTCACGCCAATTGCCTGCTTTCAGCACTGGAAGACGCATTCACAGTTTTGAAAAGCCAGGATTTTTCTAATCCACAGGCCTTTCGGTGAGAAGGGAGTCTTTCCATTCACCGTAGTTTACTGATGCACCTTCAACCAACCAGTCCGTGCGTCCATTTCGTGATGTGCCAAACAAGAAAACTGAAGCCGCGCTCGGGCTGGAGAATGCAATGTCATCCACAAGAACGAAGTTATGACTGCCGTTTCGCTTGATTTTCCCTGCAGTCATTTGCTGGACACGTAGGGATTTCAGTTTTTCATGAAATGAGACCGACTCGTTCAGATCTCCCTGAGATCCGGCAATCAGGACAAATTCTCCATCGATTTCTTTTGCTGTCGCCGAGATACCCTTCTTTTCGTGACGAAGAGTGAATGTTGGGTTGTTTTCCGTGGAATCACTTGAAGGCGATGTCGGCAATGAAGAAGCTCTTCTGAAGAAATCGACACCAACTACGGGCAGCACCAGTTGGAGTTCATCCAAAAAAGACTCCATATCGGAAATATCGGCTTCAGGAAGTCTATCAAAACTGGGGTCCGTCTTGTTTGCGACGTTGGATTTTTTCGCCTCTTTTAATAGTGTGATCAGGCGCCCCTCAAGATATTTTACGTGTGCTTTGGTGAGGTTCAGATCCTTGTTTGTGACAGCAACAAAACGCTCCCAATATGACTTGCTCTCGTCTCGAGAATGACTAGCAAGCCGCAAGGAAATGTCGTCGCCCTCGCCGACGTACACAAGAGGCAGATCGGAATCCAAGGGCGAACCATATAAAATATAGACCCCAGTCTTTTTTAGCTCATCGCGTTTGAGGGCTGTTTCCAACTTCGTTCGCGGTGCGGAAAGAATATGCCCTGTCCAATTTACGATTTCAGCGGTCAGAATTCCAGTCGGAGTTCCCTCGGCCAAAAAGAGGCGAACAGATCTGCCTGTTGGCATCAAATAATCCTCCAAACAACAGCGCCCCATCAAAGTGATGGAGCGCTGTTGGGTTTGTCAACGCACGAACTTCTTGTGCTTCAGGCGCTTGGGCTCCAGCGCGTCGGCGCCAAGGCGGCGTTTCTTGTCTTCCTCGTAGTCCTCGAAGTTGCCCTCGAACCACTCCACATGGGCATCGCCCTCAAAGGCCAGGATGTGGGTACAGATCCGGTCAAGGAAGAAACGGTCGTGCGAGATCACAACGGCGCAGCCCGCGAAATCCACCAGCGCGTCTTCGAGCGCTCGCAGGGTTTCCACGTCCAGGTCGTTGGTCGGTTCGTCAAGCAGCAGCACGTTGCCGCCCTCTTTCAGCAGCCGCGCCATGTGGACACGGTTGCGCTCACCGCCCGACAGCAGGTTCAGCTTCTTCTGCTGATCGCCGCCCTTGAAGTTGAAGGAGGAGCAATAGGCGCGGGAATTGACCTGCGCGTCGCCCAGTTCGATGATCTCGGCGCCGCCGGAGATCGCTTCCCAGACCGTGTCACCATCGTTCAGGTCATCGCGCGACTGGTCCACGTATGAGAGTTTCACCGTATCGCCGTATTCAACGCTGCCCTCGTCGGGTTGTTCCTGGCCGGTCAGCATCTTGAACAGGGTCGATTTACCAGCGCCGTTGGGGCCGATCACGCCGACGATGCCACCGGGCGGCAGCGAGAAATTCAGCCCTTCGATCAACTGTTTATCGCCGTAGTGCTTGGAGAGGCCGTTGACCTCGATCACCTTGGAGCCCAGGCGCGGGCCGTTCGGGATTACGATCTGGGCGCGGCCGACCTTTTCGCGTTCGGACTGGCCCGCCATCTCGTTATAGGCGGCGATACGGGCTTTGGATTTGGCCTGACGCGCCTTCTGACCCTGGCGCATCCACTCGAGTTCGCGCTCCAGCGTTTTCTGCTTGGATTTGTCCTCGCGGGCTTCCTGCTCCAGCCGTTTGGCCTTCTGCTCCAGCCAGCTGGAATAGTTGCCCTCATAAGGAATGCCCGAGCCACGATCCAACTCCAGGATCCAGCTGGTGATATCGTCCAGGAAGTAGCGGTCGTGCGTGACGCAGAGAATTGTGCCTTTGTAATCAATCAGGTGCTGCTGCAGCCAGGCGATGGTTTCGGCGTCCAGGTGGTTGGTCGGTTCATCGAGGAGCAGCATGTCGGGCGCTTCGAGCAAGAGCTTGCAGAGCGCCACGCGGCGCTTTTCACCGCCCGAGAGGGTTTTCACGTCCGCATCATCCGGCGGGCAGCGCAGCGCCTCCATCGAGACATCAATCTGGCTGTCCAGATCCCAGAGGTTCTGGGCGTCGATCTCGTCCTGCAGCTTGGCCATTTCCTCGGCGGTCTCGTCCGAGTAATTCATCGCCAATTCGTTGTAACGGTCTAGAATCGCTTTCTTTTCCGCAACGCCCAGCATGACGTTTTCACGCACGGTGAGGCTTTCGTCCAGCTGCGGCTCCTGCGGCAGGTAACCCACCTTGGCGCCCTCTGCGGCCCAGGCCTCGCCGGTGAAATCCTTGTCGATCCCGGCCATGATCCGCAGAAGGGTCGACTTACCGGCGCCGTTGACGCCGACGACACCGATCTTCACGCCGGGCAGGAAGGACAGGTGAATGTTTTCAAAGCATTTCTTGCCACCGGGGTAGGTCTTGGAGACACCCTGCATGTGGTAGACGTACTGATAGGCGGCCATGTGACTGCTCCGTAATGGGGGAAATCTGCTGCCCGGTGTGATAGCCCAAGGGCCGGGCCGGGGCAATCGCCTAGGCGGAGCCTCGCGCGGGGACTGAAGTGGCGCAGATCAGGGGGTGCTACCCGTGCACCCCCTGTGCACCCTGCGTACACCCCCTGTGCACCAGGCTGGGTACCAGCGGATGCTGCTTCACCCAATTGATCTTCCCGCAAAACTATGTGCATCAAGGCGCTCATGGCTTCTGGATTTCCATATCTTCGCCCCGGCATGAGCGTGGGGCTTCTGGGCGGGTCTTTCGATCCGCCGCACCGGGGGCATGTCGAGATCAGCCTGGCGGCGCTGAAACGGTTCGGGCTGGATCGGATGCTCTGGCTGGTCACCCCCGGCAATCCGCTGAAATCGCGCACCCCGGCGACGCTGGAGCGGCGGATGCAGGCGGCGCGGGAGATGATGCGGCATCCCCGCATCGGGATCAGCGATATCGAGGCGCGTCTGGGGACACGATATACGGCAGAAACCCTGCGGCACTTGCGGGCGCGCTATCCCGGCGTGCGGTTCGTGTGGCTGATGGGGGCCGATAACCTCACCCATTTTCACCGCTGGAAGGACTGGCGCGAAATCCTTGAGACGGTGCCGGTGGGGGTCTTGGCGCGGCCCGGTGATCGCATCTCGGCGCGGCTGTCACCGGCGGCGCGGATCTATGGGCAGTATCGCCTGAAGGGCAGCGAAAGCCATCTGCTGGCCCATGCCACGACACCCGCTTGGTGTTTCCTCAATGTGCCCATGGTAAAGGCCAGCTCGACCGAGATCCGCGCGCGGGGCGACTGGTCAGCGGCGTAGGCTGGCCGAGGCGATGCCTGCGCTGATCACCACCAATAGCCCGGCCCAGGTCAGAAGATCCGGCAGCTGGCCGAAGACGGCCCAGCCCAGGGCGACGGCCGCGATCAGCTGGAAATAGACGGTGGGCGCCAGCCTAGAGGCCTCGGCCCGGCTATAGGCATAGAGCAGCAGCAGGTTGCCCAGCATGGAAAAGGCGGCGCTGCCGACGGTCATCGATGCGGCGAACAGGCTGAACTCGGGCAGGTTGCCAAGGCCCAGCGGCAGCAGGAACAGGGCGCTGAGCAGCAATTGGGTGAAGCTCAGCTCGACCGGGGTGCCCAGATGGGCCAGCCAGCGCGATGTGGTCAGGAAGCAGCCATAGAAACAGCCCGCCAGCACCGCGTACATCAGGTTGGCCGAGCCGCCCAACCCGGGGCGCACCACCAGCAGGACACCGCAGAAGCCCGCGCCCATCAACAGCGCGCGCAGCGGGGTTGTTCTTTCGCGCAGCAGGGTGACCGACAGCACATAGCTGATCACCGGCCCGATGAAGAAGGCGGCAAAGACATCGGCGATGGCCTCGGTCTGCAGCGCGGTCTGGATCGACAGGATGCCGCCGGTGAGGAAGCTCGCGCGCAGCCAGATCCGCCAGTCCTTCAACAGCCGCAGGCAGCCCCGGGGCGCAAAGGGCAGCACCAGCGCCGCACCGATGGCAAAGCGGGACCAGGCAACAAATCCGGGTGTTGCCAGACCGCTGCTTGTCAACAGCTTCCCGCAGAGATCCCCGGCCGGGATCATTGACATGGCGATGAACATGATAATGACTGCTTGCAACATGGGGGCCAGCGGTAGCAGGCAGGGCAACGGGGCGAAACCGGAAAATCTGCGCCTGTCTGTCGTTTGGGTGTAATTTTAGTAGATACTGACAGAGATGATATCGCGACGACATTTCCTTTCTGCCGGATTGGCGGCACTGGCCGGATCCTCGGCCTGGGCCAATGCACCTGCGGTGTCCTTGCGACCTCTGGCGCGTAAGAAAGGGCTGGCGGCAGCGCATGTCAGCGGCCTTGACACACTGCTGGCGCGATCCGGGCTGCAGGGAAAGGTCGCCTGTGCCGTGGCCGATGCCAAGACCGGTGCGCTGCTGGAGGCCGAAGGCGGGGCGGCGGCCTTGCCGCCTGCCAGCGTCGCCAAGACGCTGACCGCGCTATATGCGCTGGACGTGCTGGGAGCAGAGCATCGTTTTACCACCCGGCTGCTTGCGGCAGGAGAGCTGCGCGGCGGCGTGCTGCACGGCGATCTGATCCTCGCCGGGGGCGGCGATCCGATGCTGAACACCGACCATCTGGCCGAGTTGGCGCGGGCGCTGAAACAGGCCGGGGTGCGGGAGGTGCGCGGCGCCTTCAAGGTCTGGGACGGGGCCCTGCCACGTGTGAAGACCATTGACCCCGAACAGCCGGATCACGTGGGGTACAGCCCGGCGGTGTCCGGCATTGCGCTCAATTTCAACCGGGTGCATTTCCAGTGGAAACGCGCCGCCAAGGGCTGGTCCGTGACCATGGATGCCCGCACGCAGAAGTACCGCCCCGAAGTGGACATGGCGCAGATGCGTGTGAAGAACCGTGCCCTGCCGGTCTATGCATATACCGACAAGAACGGCACCGACAGCTGGAGCGTGGCCAGCCAGGCGCTGGGCCAGGGCGGCTCTCGCTGGCTGCCGGTGCGCCATCCGGGCGCCTATGCGGGTGATGTCTTCCGCACCATGGCGCGATCTCAGGGCATCGTTCTGGGCACGGCGAAGGTGATCCAGTCCTTGCCGCAGGCGCTGCCCCTGGCGCAGCACCAAAGCCCGCCTTTGCCTGTGATGCTGAAGGCCATGCTGAAGTTTTCCAACAATCTGATGGCCGAGATGATCGGCCTGTCGGCCACCGCTGCCACGGGGGCGCGCGCGACCTCCCTGAAACAGTCCGCCGCGGTGATGACCAGATGGGCGGAGGCGAAATACGGCATGAAGAACAGCCAATTGGTGGATCATTCAGGGCTGGGCGATGCCTCGCGGATGACCCCCGACGATCTGGTCAAGGTGCTGGTCGCCGCGCATCAGGCCGGTCAGTTGAAACCCCTGCTGAAACCCTTTCCCATGCGCGATCGCAAGGGCAAGGTGCTGAAGTCGCACCCGATCAAGGTCGTGGCCAAGACCGGCACGTTGAATTTTGTCTCGGGGCTGGGCGGTTTCATGACGGCGGCCGACGGATCGGAACTGGCCTTTGCGATCTTTGCCGCCAATACAGCGGCGCGGGCGCAGATCAAGCGCGCCGACCGGGAGCGCCCGCCGGGTGCGCGGGGCTGGAACCGCAAGGCGAAGATTCTGCAGCAAATGCTGATCGAGCGTTGGGGGCAGGTCTACGGCAGTTGACGGCGCGCAGCGTCGGCCCTTCTGCCTGGTCCTGCTTCTCCAGGATCACTCCTGGGCGCGCGCGCCATTCACCGCCTGCCGCGGACGTGTTGCAAAAGGAAACGCGCCACCCAAGGGGCGGCGCGTTCTTGTTTCATCGTGGAACCACGCAGGCAGGCTTTAGAAGTCTTCCCAGCCAACTGCAGCCTTCTGCGGCGGTTCGTCTGCGAAGAAGTCATCATTCTCCGTGCCCGGGGCCGGATGCGCCGCCGGAGTGGGTTTCGGCGCAAAGCTGGCGATATTGCGCTTGTTGCCGCCGGTGTTGAAGACCGACACCTGCTTGGCCAGCTCGTTGGCGTCATTGCGCAGGATCTGGGCGGCGGCGGTTGCCTCTTCGACCATGGCCGCGTTGTGCTGCGTCACCGAGTCCAGCTGGGTCACACCGGTGTTGATCTCACCCAGGGTGGTGGATTGTTCACGCGCACCGCCGGCGATCTCGGAGATATGGCCGGAGATGGTGCCGACGCGGTCGATGATCTTCTTCAGCTCGTCGCCCGCCTTGCCAACAAGGTCCACGCCCTTGTTCACATGCTGCGAGCTTTCGGCGATCAGCCCCTTGATTTCCTGCGCCGCATCCGAAGACCGCTGCGCCAGGGCGCGCACTTCGGAGGCCACGACCGCAAATCCACGACCTGCTTCGCCTGCTCGGGCAGCCTCGACCCCGGCGTTCAGGGCCAAGAGGTTGGTCTGGAAGGAGATGTCGTCGATGACCGAGATGATCTGCGAGATCTTGTCCGAGGACTCTTCGATCTGCGACATGGCGTTCACGGCGTCGGTCACGACCTTGCCGCTTTGCTCGGCGGTGGATTTCGCCTCGGAGACGATGCTTTCCACTTCCTTGGCGCCATCGGCGGCAGAGCGGACGCTGACGGTCAGCTCTTCCATGGCTGCTGCCGTTTCTTCCAGGGTTGCCGCCTGGCTTTCGGTGCGCTGGGACAGATCGCTGGAGGATTGGCTGATTTCCTCGGAGTTGTCCCGGATACGCGACGAGTTCTCAATCACCGCGTCGATAATGCCGACCATCTTGTTCAGGGCGGTATTGTAGTTCTGACGCAGGCTTTCGTATTCGGCGGCGAAGGGCGTGTCGATGGACTGAGACAGATCACCGTCCGACATGCGCTGCAGGGCGACGTTCAGGCTTTCGACAACCTTCTTCTGGTTGGCCTGGGCCGCCTTGTTCTGCTCTTCGATTTCGCGCGCGGCGGACAGCTGTTCCTTGAGGTGATCCAGGGTCCGGGCGATATTGCCGATTTCGTCGCGACGGTCGAGCTGGCTGACGGGGGTGTCATAGTCACCATCGGCGATGACATCGATGGAATGGGTGACACTGTTCAGCGGGCGCGACAGGATCGAACGCAGCGCAAAGACCGAAAGGGTACACATGATGACGAAGGCGGCAATCGCAAAGATCATCGACATCATTTCGTCATAGGCGGACTCGGCAAAGGCAACTTCGGAGGTCCAGAGCATGGCCACGGATCCGACAATGACCGAACCATCGGCGCCGGCGGTTGCCGGTGCGGCCACGAAATATCCATCCGGGGAGACCTCGGTTTCGCCGGACTGCGCCGATGCGGTTGCCAGTTCAGCAAGCAGTGCGAGATCCGCTTCGCTGTATTCCCCGGCTTCCGAGATCACCTTGCCATCCTTGTTCACCGCGATACCGGCCAAGGCACGGCCTTCCGACAGTTCGATGATCTTCAGGATGTCTGCTGCCAGTCGCTCGGAGTCGCCGAACCGGATTGCGCCGCCGCTGCGCGCCGCAACCGTGACCGTGACACCATTGCCAAGGGTGTGGACACCCTTTTCAACAGCGGCCCGGAAGGTGTTGTCGTTCTTGTAGGTCAGCGATCCAGCCACCACCAGGGTGGTGACTGCGATCAACAGGCAGCATTTCATGAACACCGACATGCCTTTGAACAAGGATATCGTGGGAAGACGGACTTTCATTTGTGCACCTTTCGATCTTTATAGTGCGTGGAATGCGCAGCGGTTACATCAACGCTTCAGCGTCGACGGCCACCGTCATTGCCCCAATCGGAGCGCCGGTTGCAGGATCCACAATGGTCAGAGAGATTTGTGCCTGATACGTTTGAGTGGATGCATCAAGCTCGACATCCCCGAAGTGAACAGCGTCTGGACCGACGGGGTAGGTTTGTTGGAACTTGGCCTCATCGCCCTGCCACATATCCGATGTGACATTCGAGGCGGCCACGTTCAGGCCATGAGCGTCCATCACGAAGACTTCGGTGATGCGGCCACCGGACTTGGAGACCTGCTCGCGGAGGAAATCGGCGGCGGCATTCTGCATGACCGGCGTGATCGTCGGAGTGGAAGCGGTTCCCACCTCGGCGCGCCAGGCGGTATCCATGGCGTCAATGTCCGCTTGCGCATAGCCGGAGGTCCGGGCGTTTTGCCCGTTGATCGCATCGATCAGAACCGGGGACTGTGCCCAATCTCTGACGTTGGTTTCCAGATATGCTCTCATGCTTGGCTCAAAGTCGTTGGCCCACACAGGGGACAGAACAAGGGTGAACAGGGCGGTACAAGTTAGTAGTTTCATCATGGTACTCTTTGCAGTTACGAGGTCGGGATGCAGACCAAGTGCCAAGCTATGGCCAAGGGTTTACGGATGGATTAACGGCTGTTTCAGGGGCTTGACGGCGCGTGGCAGCCCTGTCTATGGGCGGAATCCCTGGTCAAGCGAGGGGCGGCCTCGCTCTTGTCTGCAGATATTCAAGATGCTGATTTTATGACGGATTTGTGACAGGGGACGCCCGGTCGCGCGCAGGCCGTTCAGGTTCGCGCAGGTGGCGGCGGGTTGAGGTTTTGCTGCCGCAGCCCGGCAATTGGCTAAAATTGCCGATATTATTGACGCGGGTTTTTCAGGGCGATTTGGCGCAGGCCCCCTGTCCGGAAATCTGCTGAGCGGCGATTCTCGACCGTCCACCCGCATCGGCGCGATGCCCGGTGAACAGGTGCCAGGCCAATAGAGTAGGGCCTACAAGATGCCATTGCGGATCGACGCCGCGCGCCTCTAAGGTCGCCCCATGCTTGAGCTGAAAGATTTACAACTCCTGACTGCGCTGGCCCGTCAGCAGCATTTTGCCAAGGCTGCCCAAGAATGCGGCATGTCGCAGCCTGCCTTCTCGATGCGCATCCGCAATCTTGAGGACAGGCTTGGCCTGTCCATCGTGCGTCGGGGCAATCGGTTTCAGGGGCTGACCGGAGAGGGAGAGCTGCTGGTCGCACGCGGTCGCGCCCTGCTCGAAGATGCCAGGGCGCTGGAGCAGGAGATCGCCGCCGTGCGCGGGCAGATTACGGGAACCCTGGATCTGGGGGTCGTGCCCACAGCCACAAGCTTTGCGGCGCGGCTCGTGACCCGGCTCAGAGAGGCCCATCCCCGCATCCTGACCCGGATCAACGTGATGTCCTCGGCGACGATCCAGCAGCACCTGTTCGAAGGGACCATCGATGCCGGGCTAACCTATGGCGACTCGATCGAACAGAACCTGGTGAACCGGCAGCCGCTCTATGAGGAGCGCTACGTGCTTCTGGCGGCCGTCGCCCTGGTTGCCGATCTGGGGGAGGAGATCACCTGGCACCAGGCCGCCGAACTGCCGCTGGGGCTGCTTGACCAATCGATGCAGAACCGGCGCATTCTGGACTGGATCTTTGCCGAACAGGGGCTGCGGCCAGCGGTGGTGTCGGAGTCCAACGGTTTCATGTCCGCGATTGTCATGGCCCGCGAAGGTCGGCTGGCAACCATCCTGCCGCAGGCGCTGGCCGATGCCTTGGGTCCGCTCGCAGGCACCCGTGTTCTGCGTCTGATCGATCCCGACCAATCCCGCCCCATCTCATTGGTTACGTTGAAGCGGAAGTCGGAACTCCCCACTCTGCGGGCGCTGAAACAGGTGGTTGACGCCTTTGGGCAATAAGCCTTCGTTATTGCGCCTTCGGGAAATGCGATTTGACGATATCCATTGCTGATGACATGCCAAAGGGCAAGGCACCAGCGACGTGGAGATCGGTATGGCACCGTTGGACAATAGCAAGGGCATCTGGAAATCCGGCAAGGGCAAGGGGCGCAAGACGCCCAAGGGTCGTCAGTTGGACGATCAGGCCCATGAGGAGCTGCTGGCCCTCCTGGGGGAGCGGCCGCGGCGCCGGGATCTTCTGATCGAATTCCTGCATCTGATCCAGGATGCTCATGGACATCTCAGCGCCGCGCACATCCGCGCCCTGGGCGAGGAGATGCGCCTGTCGCAGGCCGAGATATACGAGGTCGCCAGTTTCTACGCGCATTTCGACGTGGTGCGCGAAGGAGAGACCCCGCCGCCTGCGCTGACCATCCGGGTCTGTGACAGCCTGTCCTGCGAGCTGGCCGGGGCCCAGCAGTTGAAACAGGCGCTGGAGGACGGGTTGGATCCGGCAGAGGTGCGGGTTCTGCGCGCGCCCTGCATGGGGCGCTGTGACACCGCGCCGGTGCTGGAGATCGGCCACAACCACATCGACCACGCCACGGCGGAAAAGGCGATTGCCGCGATGCACGCGGGCGAGACCCACCCGCAGATCTCCGACTATCAGACCTATGCCGAATATGTTGCCGATGGCGGCTACCGCAGCCTCGCCGCCCTGCGCGAGGGGGTCGACTGGGAGGCGGTTCAGGACAAGGTGCTGGAGGCGGGCCTGCGCGGCCTTGGCGGGGCGGGCTTCCCGTCGGGTAAGAAATGGGGCTTCGTGCGCGCCAATCCCGGCCCGCGCTATCTGGCGGTCAACGGCGACGAGGGCGAGCCGGGCACCTTCAAGGACCGTCACCATCTTGAGCGCGAACCGCATATGTTCCTCGAAGGCATGCTGATCGCCGCCTGGGCGGTGGAGGCGGAGAAGGCCTTCATCTACATGCGCGACGAATATCCCGCTGTTCTGCAGATCCTGCGTCGCGAGATCACGGCGCTGGAAGAGGCTGGGATCGTCGAGCCCGGCTATATCGACCTGCGCCGCGGGGCCGGGGCCTATATCTGCGGCGAAGAAAGCGCCATGATCGAAAGCATCGAAGGCAAGCGCGGAGAGCCGCGCCACCGCCCGCCCTTCGTGGCGCAGGTGGGGATCTTCGGCCAGCCGACCTTGGTGCATAACGTCGAGACGCTCTACTGGGTGGCCCGCATCTGCCGCTTTGGTCCTGAGGTGTTGAACACGGTGGAAAAGAACGGTCGCACGGGGCTGAGGAACTATTCGGTCTCGGGGCGGGTCAAGACCCCCGGCGTGCATCTGCTGCCCGCCGGATCGACCATCGCCGACATTATCGAGGCTGCTGGCGGGATGCTCGAGGGGCACAGCTTCAAGGCCTACCAGCCGGGCGGTCCCTCCTCGGGGCTGCTACCGGCGCATATGGACGATATCCCGCTCGATTTCGACACGCTGCAGCCCCATGGCACCTTCATCGGCTCGGCTGCCGTGGTGGTCCTGTCCGATCAGGACAGCGCCCGTGACGCGGCGCTCAACATGCTGCGGTTTTTCGAGGATGAAAGCTGCGGCCAGTGTACCCCCTGCCGGGTGGGCTGCGAAAAGGCGGTGAAGCTGATGCAGGCGCCGAAATGGGATCAGGGGCTGCTGGAGGAGCTGAGCCAGACCATGGTCGATGCCTCGATCTGCGGCCTGGGCCAGGCCGCGCCCAACCCGATCCGCCTGACCATGAAACACTTCCCGGAGGAGATCTGAGCCATGTCGAAGCAAATCACCTTCACCCTGGATGGCGAAGAGGTCACTGTCGAAGCAGGCATGACCATCTGGGAAGTCGCCAATGGCCGGGGTCTGAAGATCCCGCATCTGTGCCACAAGCCCGCACCGGGCTATCGCCCCGACGGCAACTGCCGCGCCTGCATGGTGGAGATCGAGGGCGAGCGCACGCTTGCCGCCTCCTGCATCCGCGAACCCGTCGAGGGCATGGTGGTCACCACCAACAACGCGCGCGCCACCAACGCCCGCAAGATGGTGATGGAGCTGCTGGTCGCCGATCAGCCCGCACCGGAAGAGGCGCACGATAAGTCCGCGCATCTGTGGGATATGGCGGAGTTGAACGGGGTTTCGGAGTCGCGTTTCCCCAAGCTGGAAGAGGGGCGGATCCCGCTCTTGGATGACAGCCATGTGGCGATGCGCGTGAACCTGGATGCCTGTATTTCCTGCGGCCTTTGCGTGCGGGCCTGCCGCGAGGTGCAGGTCAATGATGTGATCGGCATGGCCGGGCGCGGGCATGATGCCTATCCGACCTTCGATATCTCCGATCCCATGGGGGCGTCCTCCTGCGTGGCCTGCGGCGAATGCGTGCAGGCCTGCCCGACCGGTGCGCTGATGCCTGCCTCCGTGCTGGATGACTCTCAGCAAGGCGACAGCAAGGATTTTGATAGCGAGACCGAAAGCGTCTGCCCTTTCTGCGGGGTGGGCTGCAAGGTCAGCCTCAAGGTGAAGGACGGCCGCGTCAAATATGTGGAAGGGATCAATGGCCCGGCCAATGAAGGGCGGCTTTGCGTCAAGGGGCGGTTCGGGTTCGACTATATCCACCACCCGCACCGGCTGACCAAACCGCTGATCCGCCGCGAGGACGCTCCGCCCAAGGGGTTGAACGTGGATCCCGGTGATCTGTCTACGCACTTCCGCGAGGCTTCCTGGGAGGAGGCGCTGGATCTGGCCGCCAGGGGCCTGCGGGACTTGCGCGATGAAGACCCGCGCAGCGTGGCGGGATTCGGCTCCGCCAAATGCACCAACGAAGAGGCTTACCTGTTCCAGAAGTTCATCCGCCAGGGCTTTGGCCACAACAACGTCGATCACTGTACGCGGCTGTGCCATGCCTCCTCCGTGGCGGCCCTGATTGAAAACGTCGGATCGGGCGCGGTGACGGCGACCTTCAACGAGATCGAAAACGCCGATGTGGCCATCGTGATCGGCGCCAACCCGGTCGAGAACCATCCGGTTGCGGCGACCTATTTCAAGCAGTTCGTCAAGCGCGGCGGCAAGCTTATCGTGATGGATCCGCGCGGGGTTGGCCTGAAACGCTTTGCCTCCGAGATGCTGCAATTCCGCCCCGGCGCCGATGTGTCGATGCTGAACGCGATCATGAATGTGATCGTCGAGGAAGAGCTGTACGACAGCCAGTATATCCACCGCTGGACCGAGAACTGGGAGGCGGAAAAGGACCACCTGCGCCAGTTCACACCCGAGGCGATGAGCCCGATCTGCGGCATTGAACCCGACCAGCTGCGCCGGGTGGCGCGCCTGTTTGCGGGCGCCAGGGCGGGCATGATCTTCTGGGGCATGGGTGTCAGCCAGCATATCCACGGCACCGACAATTCGCGCTGCCTGATTTCGCTGGCGCTGATGACCGGCAATGTGGGCAAACCCGGCGCCGGTCTGCACCCCCTGCGCGGGCAGAACAATGTGCAGGGCGCCTCGGATGCGGGTCTCATCCCGATGTTCCTGCCGGATTATCAGACGGTGACCTCGGATGATGTGCGCAAGAGCTTCACGGACGTCTGGGGCGGTGGTGATTTCTCGAATGAGAAGGGCCTCACTGTGACCGAAATCGTCGATCAGGTCTACGCGGGCAATATCAAGGCCATGTATATCCAGGGCGAAAACCCGGCCATGTCGGACCCGGATGCCGAACACGCGCGGGAGGCCTTTGCCAGGCTGGATCTGATGATCGTGCAGGATATCTTCCTGACCGAGACGGCGAATTTCGCCGATATCATCCTGCCGGCTTCGGCGCTTTATGAAAAGAACGGCACGGTCTCCAACACCAACCGGCAGGTGCAGCGGGTACGGCCCGCCGTGCCGCCGCCGGGCGATGCGCGCGAGGACTGGCGTATCACCGTGGATCTGGCGCAGCGGGTCGGGCTGCCCTGGGCCTATGGGGATGTGTCCGAGGTCTTTGCCGAGATGAAGCTCAACATGGCTTCGCTTGATAACATCACCTGGGAGCGGCTGGAGACAGAGACGGTGACCTACCCGTCGCTGTCGCCCGAGGATCCGGGGCAGGCGGTGGTCTTTGGCGATGGCTTCCCGCGTGCCGAGGGGCGCGCGCGCTTTACCCCGGCTGCGGTGATCCCGCCGGATGAGGCGCCGGATGCAGAGTTTCCGATGATCATGACCACCGGACGGCAGCTGGAACACTGGCACACCGGATCGATGACCCGGCGGTCGCGGGTTTTGGACGCGGTGGAGCCGGAGGCGAACTGCTCGCTGCATCCGAAAACCCTGCGCAAGATGGGCGTGGCGCCGGGCGAGATGGTGCGGCTGACCACAAGGCGCGGTTCGATCGAGATCATGGCCCGGGCGGATCGGGCGGTTTCCGAGGACATGGTCTTTGTGCCCTTCGCCTATGTGGAGGCGGCGGCCAATGTGCTGACCAACCCGGCGCTGGACCCTTACGGCAAGATCCCCGAGTTCAAATTCTCGGCGGTGCGGATCGAGAAGGCGGACAGCAAGATCGCGGCGGAATAAGCAGGTTTTCCAGATGAGCAAGCGGGCGCGGAGCGGGATGCTCCGCGCCCGCACTTCTGGTGGCGCCGCGCGATGCGCGGCGCGGTTGCGTCCGAGGCGGGTGTCGCGGCGCTGCGCGGGCAGGGGGTGATCAGGCCAAGAGCGTGATCGCGCCGGTTCCAGAGGCCTGACGCAGGGCGTGGACCTCTTGCAGCTCCGGGTCATTGATCCAGCCAAGCGCTGCGTCCTTGCTGTCGAACTCCAGGATGACGCCGCGCCCGGTCGCATCGCGGCTGCCTTCGATCACGCTTTGCGCGGGGCTGGAGGTGACGACCCGTGCGCCATGTTTGGCCAGGGCCGCGCCTGCCTGCTCTCGGTAGGCGGCGAATGTGGCGTCATCGGTGACGGTGAGATTGACATAGGCATAGACCATGGTGGGCTCCTTTGCTGGTGTTGCAAGGCCTAGATGGCCGCAATCGAGGCGCCGAAAAACGCGTGAATTTTGACATCGAACATGCGAAAACGCATGTATGAAGATCAGCTGGGATGATATGCAGACGGTGCTTGCCATGGTGCGGGGCGGCAGCCTTGCGGCGGCAGGGGTGGAGTTGGGCCTCAGCTATACCAGTGTCGCCCGCCGCATCCACCGCGCCGAACAGGCGCTGGGCCGCCCCCTGTTCGAGCGACGCCCGGAAGGCTATCAGGCGACGGAGGAGGCCCATGACATCGCCAGGGCCGCCGCCCGGATGGAGGCAGAGGAACAGGCGGTCTTGCGGCGCCTGTCGGGGCGGGCGCAGGATCTGCAGGGGCCGTTGAGCCTGACCGCGCCGCCCTTGCTGATCCAGAGCTTTCTGGCGCCGCTGCTGGCAGAGTTCACCGCCCAGAACCCGCAAGTGGAGCTGACCGTGAGGGCCGCCAATGGCGTGCTGGACCTGGCCCGGCGCGAGGCGGATCTGGCGCTGAGGATCAGCCGCCATCCGCAGGATACCCTGGTGGGGCGCAAGCTGGCTGAACAGCAAAGCGGGTTCTTTGCCGTCCCGGAGATTGCCGACAGGGCGGCGCTGGATCCGCGGGCGCCGCTGGACTGGGTGCTCTACTCCGGCCATGACGCTCCGCCTGCCGCCGCCCGCAAGAGCCACCCGGATATCCGGGTGCGGGCGCGGCTGGACGATATGCCCAGCATGATCGCGGCGGCGCTGGCGGGGATGGGCGCGCTGCGCATGCCGGTTTTCCTGGCGCACAGCCATCCGGGGCTGGTGCCCTTGCCGCATCTGCCCCTGCAACCCTATGCGCCGATCTGGCTGTTGAGCCACCGGGATCTGCAGGGATCGGCCAAGCTGGCGGCGCTCAAAGGCGTGTTGGAACCTTGGTTCCGGGACAACAAACACATGTTCTCAAGCCTGCCCTGACGCGGTAGCATGGTGAAAGATTTGCAAAAAGGATTTCCCATGCCGCGCCGTTTCCTGGATCTTTCTGTCGCTCTTGAAACCGGTATCCAGTCCGATCCCGAGATCATGCTGCCGCAGATCGAATACATGACCCATGATCAGACCGCCGAGCAGGTGATGAGCTTCTTTCCGGGGCTGAAGCGCGAGGATCTGCCGGGCGGCGAAGGCTGGGCGATCGAGCGGCTCCAGATCGCCACCCATAACGGCACCCATCTGGATGCGCCCTATCATCACCATTCGACCATGAACGGCGGCGAGCGGGCGATCACCATCGACGAGGTGCCGTTGGAATGGTGCATGGCGCCGGGGGTGAAACTGGATTTCCGCCATTTTGACGATGGTTATGTGGTGACGGCTGCGGATGTGGAGGCCGAACTCGCGCGCATTGGCCATGACTTGCAGCCCCTGGATATCGTGGTGGTCAATACCTCGGCCGGGGCGCGCTATGGACAGCCGGATTACCTGGTGCGGGGCTGCGGCATGGGGCGGGAGGCGACGCTCTACCTGACCGAAAGGGGCGTGCGCGTCACCGGCACCGACGCCTGGAGCTGGGACGCGCCCTTTCCCCTGACGGCGCAGGAATATGCCAAATTCGGCGATCCCGCGATCATCTGGGAGGGGCACCGCGCCTCGATGGAGGTGGGCTATTGCCATATGGAGAAGCTGACCAACCTCGATCAGCTGCCCCCCACGGGGTTCGAGATTTCCTGTTTCCCGTTCAAGATCAAGGGCGCATCCGCCGGGTTCATCCGCGCGGTGGCGATCTTCAATGAGTGACGGCGGCGCGCGCCTCAGCCGTGGCGCGCCATGAAACGGTCGATGTCCTTTTGCGCAGGCTTCTGGCCGGTGAAGACCTCCAGATAGGCGGGCATCCGGGCCAGGCGTTCGGCCGGATCCTCATGGATCTGCATCGAGATATAGCCGATCTGGGTGTAGACCATGGTGAGCGCGCGGATCTCGGCCTCGTCCGGCGCATAGCCGAAGCGGATCATCATGTCGGTCATCGCGCGCTGGCGGCGGGCATCGGCCCGGTCCAGGCGTTCTTGCAACCCGGTATCGCTGCGCGCCCAGTTGCGGATCGCCAGATCCAGCCGTGAATCGAACAGATCGGTGTCCAGCCAGCAATCAAACAGGTTGAACACCGCCTCGAAGATGTTCTCCGCATAGGCCTCGGTGCGGGCCACCAGGGTGCCGGTGTTCTTTTCCTCCCAATAGCGGATCATCGCTTCCAGGAGCGCCTCGCGGTCCTTGAAGTGCCAGTAGAAACTGGTGCGCGAGACCTGAAGCCGCTTGGCCAGCGGCATGATCTTCACAGCCTCTACCCCCTGCGTGGTGAGCACCTCATAGGCGGCATTGAGCCAGGCCTCTTCGCTGGTGGTCTGGCGGGAGGGGTCCTGGATCCTTTGGCGGTCTGTCATGTGGCGGTCTGTCATGGGCTTTGCCTGTCAGCGACATCTGGATGACGTATTCGTAGTTGACGGTCATGATGGCAAAATCGACACTAGTGTCAAGATTCTCATTCGGCAGCATCATGGAGGGCGCGAGATGGTAGAGCTGGCAGAAAAACCGCGGGGCAGGCGGGGGCGCCGCGGCGCGCAGCGCACTGGCGAGGCCGGGCAGAACGACCATCTGCGCGTCCCCTTCATCAGCCGCAGGATCCCGACCTACGATATCCTCTCAGAAGACAGTCTTGCGCAGATCGAGGCGACAGCCGAGCGCATCATGGCCGAGATCGGGATAGAGTTCCGCGAGGATCCCGAAACCGTTGCCCTGTTCCGCGCTGCGGGCGCCGAGGTTGCCGAACTGACCAGCGATAGCTGGAACCTGAAGTTCGCGCCCGGCTTGATCCGCCAGATCCTGAAGACCGCGCCCGCGCGGTTCACCCAGCACGCCCGCAACCCGGCCAATACGGTCGAGATCGGCGGCGATGCCATGGTGTTTGCCCCCTCTTATGGCTCGCCCTTCGTGATGGATCTGGACAAGGGGCGGCGCTACGGCACCATCGAGGACTTCCAGAACTTCGTGAAGCTGGCGCAGATGAGCCCCAACCTGCACCATTCCGGCGGCACCATCTGCGAGCCCACGGATGTCGCGGTGAACAAGCGGCACCTGGACATGGTCTATGCCCATATCCGCTATAGTGACCGGGCCTTTCTGGGCTCGATCACCGCGCCCGAGCGCGCCGAGGACAGTATCGAGATGTGCCGCATCCTGTTCGGGGCCGATTTCGTGGATGAGAACTGCGTCATCATGGGCAATTTCAACACCACCTCGCCCTTGGTGATCGACGGGATCACCTCGCGCGGGATCCGCGCCTATGCGGCGGCGGGGCAGGGGTCGATCCATCTGCCCTTCCTTCTGGGTGGGGCGGTGGCGCCGCTGACCATGGCGGGATCGCTGGCACAGTGTCTTGCGGAAAGCATGGTGTCCTGCGCCATTACCCAGCTGGTGCGCCCCGGTGCGCCCTGCGTGCTGGCCTCTTTCATCAGCTCGATGTCGCTGCGCTCCGGCTCGCCCACCTTCGGCACGCCGGAACCGGCGCTGGCATCGCTTGCCATGGGGCAGCTGGCGCGGCGGCTGAACCTGCCCCTGCGCTGCGCGGGGAATTTCTCCACCTCGAAACTGCCGGATGCGCAAGGCATGCAGCAGTCGATGATGTCGATGATGTCGGCGGTGCAATGCGGTGCCAATTACATCCTGCATTCGGCGGGTTTCCTCGATGGGCTGCTCTCGATGTCCTATGAAAAGTTCATCCTGGATGCGGATCTCTGTGGTGCGCTGCATGCCTACCTCAAGGGGTTCGAGGTCAATGAGGATACGCTTGGCTTTGATGCCCTGGCCGAAGGTGGCCCCGGAGAGCACCTGTTTTCCACTCAGCACACCCTGCGCCATTACCAGACCGCCTATTGGGACAGTGCGGTGGATGATCATCAGCCCTGGGAAACCTGGGACGAGCAGGGCGGTGTCGATGCGGCCACCCGCGCCAATGCCCGCTGGAAGGCGCAGCTTGCCGCCTATGAGGCGCCGGCGCTGGATGAAGGCATGGACGAGGCCCTGCAGGATTTCATCACCCGCAAGAAGGCCGAGATGCCCGATGCCTGGTATTGAAGCTTTCTTTTGAACCGCAATTCGGTTCACCATCCCCTCGCAGTTAAAACCAACCCGCATGTGACGCTCGGCAGGAAAGAGAAACAGATGTCCAACGATCCGCTTTTGCAGCCCTACAAACTGAAACACCTGACCCTGCGCAACCGGATCATGACCACCAGCCATGAACCGGCCTACCCTGAGGACGGCATGCCGAAGGAACGCTATGCCGCCTATCACGCCGAACGCGCCAAGGCGGGTGTTGCGCTGACCATGACGGCAGGTTCGGCTGCGGTATCCAAGGACAGCCCGCCGGTGTTCAACAACGTGCTCGCCTATAAGGACGAGGTCGTGCCCTGGATCAAGGCGCTGACCGACCGGGTGCATGAACATGGCGCGGCGGTGATGATCCAGCTCACCCACCTGGGTCGTCGCACCACCTGGAACAAGGGCGACTGGCTGCCCTCGGTCAGCTCCACCCGCCACCGTGAACCCGCGCATCGCGCCTTTCCCAAATTGGCCGAGGATTGGGATATCGAGCGTATCATCACGGATTTCGCCGATGCCGCCGAGCGGATGAAGGCAGGCGGCATGGACGGGATCGAGCTGCAGGTCTACGGGCACCTGCTGGATCAGTTCTGGTCGCCGCTGACCAATGATCTGGATGGCCCCTATGGTGGGGCGAGCCTCGAAAGCCGGATGAAGCTGCCGCTGGATGTCTTGCAGGCGGTGCGCGACCGGGTTGGCGATGATTTCATCGTCGGCCTGCGCTACACGGCGGATGAGGATCAGGCGGGCGGTATCTCCCCGGAAGAGGGGCTTGAGATCTCCAAGCGGCTGTCGGCAACCGGCATGGTGGATTTCCTGAACGTGATCCGGGGCCGCATCCATACCGATCCTGCGATGACCGATGTGATCCCGGTGCAGGGCATGGCCGCCGCGCCGCATCTTGATTTTGCCGGAGCGGTGAAACAGGCGACCGGCATGCCCACCTTCCACGCCGCGCGCATCCCTGATGTGGCGACAGCGCGCCATGCGGTGGCCTCGGGGCTATTGGATATGGTGGGGATGACCCGCGCCCATATGGCCGATCCCCATGTGGTGAAAAAGATCATGGAAGGGCGCGAGGAGGATATCCGCCCCTGCGTCGGCGCCACCTATTGCCTGGACCGGATCTATCAGGCAGGCGATGCGCTTTGCATCCACAACCCCGCAACGGGGCGCGAGCTGACCATGCCGCATGAGATCCCTGCGGCAGAGGACAAGAAGAAGGTTGTCATCATCGGCGCAGGTCCGGCGGGCCTTGAGGCCGCCCGTGTCGCTGCTGAACGCGGCCATGAGGTGACGGTCTTCGAGGCCGCCGGTGATCCCGGCGGGCAGGTGCGCCTCACCGCACAAAGCCCGCGTCGGCGCGAGATGATCGGCATCATCGACTGGCGCATGGCCCAATGCGCGGCACGCGATGTCACCTTCCATTTCAACACCTGGGCCGAGGCGGCGGATGTGACCGCGCTCAATCCCGACGTGGTGATCGTCGCCACCGGCGGCCTGCCCAATGGCCACCTCTTCGAGGCCAAGGAAGAAGCCGCCAATGTGATCTCGGCCTGGGATCTGATCTCGGGCGACGTGAAACCGGCGCAGAACGTGCTGATCTATGACGAAAGCGGCGACCATCCCGGCCTGATGGCGGCCGAGGTTGCCGCCGCCGCAGGCAGCACTGTCGAGGTGATGACCCCGGACCGGGTGTTTGCTCCGGATATCATGGCGATGAACCTGGTGCCCTATATGCGCAGCCTGCAGGACAAGGACGTGCGCTTCACCGTGACCCGGCGTCTGTTGGAGGTGGCCAAGAACGGCAATCAGCTGACTGCCACCGTCGGTACCGATTACAGCGACCATAGCTATACCGCCGACTATGATCAGGTGGTGGTTAACTATGGTACCCTGCCGCTCGATGATCTCTACTTCGACCTGAAACCGCTCAGCCGCAATCACGGCGCGCTGGATCACGAGGCGCTGATCGCGGGCGCGCCGCAAGAGGTCGTCCGCAACCCGGACGGCACCTTCCAGCTGTTTCGCATCGGCGATGCGGTTTCGGCCCGCAACACCCATGCGGCAATCTATGATGCGCTGCGCCTGATGAAGGAAATCTGAGATGCGGATCGGAGTGATCGGAACCGGTACCATCGCAGGCGCCGTGGTGCGCGGCATCGCGGGCGACGGCCACCAGATCACCGTCTCCGAGCGCAGTGCGGCTGTCTCTGCCGAACTGGCGGGCGCCTTCGACACTGTCTCGGTCGCCCCAAATCAGACGGTTCTGGAGCAGAGCGATGTGATCTTTCTGGGGCTGATGGCCGAGGCCGCTCCGAGCATCCTGGCGCCGCTGGTGTTTCGCGCCGATCAGCAGGTGATCTCCTTCATGGCGGGGATCGATCCGGAGCAGTTGCAGGCGCTTGTCGCCCCCGCACAGGCCGCGGCGGTGATGATGCCCTTTCCGGGCATCGCACGAGGCGGCTCTGCCATCATGGCGCTGGGCGACATCGATCTGGTCAAGGCGATCTTCGGTGCCCGCAACACCGTCTTTGCCCTCAGCGATACAGCGGAACTGGACGCCTATATCTGCGCCCAGGCGGTGCTGTCGCCGGTGGCCCGCATGGTGGGGGATGCAGCCGACTGGCTGGGTACACGCGTGTCTGACCCCGCCCAGGGAGAAGCGTTTTTACGCATGCTGGTCGCATCCAGCCTTGCAGACACTGGCTGCACCGATCTGATCGAAGCGCTCAACACGCCCGGAGGCTATAACCAGCGCCTGCGCCAGCATATGGAGGCAGCGGGTCAGACCGGTGACCTTCGCAGCGGTCTCGATGGGCTGTTGCGCTAGTGTCTTTGCTGTCCCGATACGGTGCCGACTCGCGCGTGCACTCGGATTCGGGGTCCCTTGTGGATATCTCTGCGGATAACCCGGTGGATGGTCGTCGCCACGCGCGTTTGGCGTGATGTCATGCCGTGACGCGCGCTCAAATGGATCCCGATATGCGGGGAAATCTACGGTCAGTATCTCGGTAAATAGCTGATATTATTGGATTCTATTCTTTTCTTTGGATTATTTTGTTTTTTGGGTTGCGGGTGGTTTGTGTTGGGACTAGAACCCCCTTCACCGGCGGCGCTGAGGCGCTACTGAGAGGATCTGGACGGAACGCGAGAGTGGATGTTCGGGTTTGATTGGGAAGCTGGTCTGACACCGGGAAAGACTGGGGCATCTTTGAGGATTGGTTGGGCGATGGCGCTAGGTAATGGCGTTATGGTCTGGTTTTGGTCTCTTGGGTGTTTGCTCTTTGACAATTTGGATGACTGAAGAGATATGTGGGCGGTTTGGTTCATTTCGATGGATCAACGTCTGTATATCGCGCTCATAGAACGCAAGTTCGATGATTGAGTGTCAGCTTCACTGTCTTGTTCGGCTTCGGTTTCTTTTGAAACCAAGCACAACAGACAGAGAAACGTCGATGTTCG